>NZ_JBHSKO010000027.1:0-136502 GCF_042657305.1 Pseudonocardia zijingensis
GAGGGGGAACGCCCGGTCCCATCCCGAACCCGGAAGCTAAGCCCTCCAGCGCCGATGGTACTGCACTCGCCAGGGTGTGGGAGAGTAGGTCGCCGCCGACATTCAACGTGTTCAGTGGGCCCCCGCCTGATGGCGGGGGCCCACTTTTGTTTTTGCCCATCCTCGCATCTGCCGCTGACAGTCCTGGAGGCAAAGGCGGGAGTTGCCCACCTCGCCTGCCGTCCGTCCACAGGTTCGGCTGCACGCTCGTCCCGGCGCCCCCCACCGCGCACGCTCGTGGTGGACGGCCGCGCAGGCCGGCCCACCACGAGCGAGGAGCGAGCGATGAGCGCGATCTACGTGACGGTTCCCGGGCGGATCGCCACCCAGCCGGAGCGGCTCAATTCCACGAAGGGCACCGGGGCGAAGTTCCGGGTGGCCACCACCGAGCGCTGGTTCGACCGCACCGCCGACGCCTGGAACGACGCCCAGCCCGTCTACCTCACGGTCACCTGCTGGCGCCAGCTCGCCGAGAGCGTGCTGGTGTCGTTGCGCGTGGGTGATCCGGTCGTCGTGCACGGGAAGCTCGTCAACGCGAGTTTCGAGCGCGACGGTCGGGTGGAGCCCCGGCTGGAGGTCAGCGCGGCCGCGATCGGCCCGGATCTGCGGTGGTGCACGGCGGCGGTCACGCGCACGCGTGCCGCTGCGGCCGACGCTCCGCCGTCGGCTCTGACGGCCTCTGCGACGGCCACCATGGCTGCCTCTCCGGCGGAGCGCGACGACGGTCCCGCGGGTCCGGAACGCCGCCTCGGCGTGCTCGCCGGTGAGGGGGCCGTCGGGGCGTGACCCGCCGCAACTACCATCGACACGTGGCGGAGTTCATCTACAGCATGCAAAAGGTCCGGAAGGCCCATGGCGACAAGGTCATCCTCGACAACGTCACGCTGAACTTCCTGCCCGGAGCGAAGATCGGCGTCGTCGGACCGAACGGCGCCGGGAAGTCCACGGTGCTGAGGATCATGGCCGGCCTGGAGCAGCCGAACAACGGCGACGCGATCCTGGCCCCCGGGGCCACGGTCGGCATCCTCCAGCAGGAGCCGCCTCTCAACGAGGAGAAGACCGTCCTCGGCAACGTCGAGGAGGGCCTCGGCGAGATCAAGGAGCAGCTCGACCGCTACAACGCGATCGCCGAGCAGATGGCCACCGACTACTCCGACGAGCTGATGGAGGAGATGGGCCGGCTCCAGGAGATCCTCGACCACAACGACGCGTGGGAGCTCGACTCCCAGCTCGAGCAGGCGATGGACGCCCTGCGCTGTCCGCCTCCCGACATGCCGGTCACCCAGCTGTCCGGGGGTGAGCGCCGGCGTGTGGCGCTGTGCAAGCTGCTGCTGAGCAAGCCCGACCTGCTGCTGCTCGACGAGCCCACCAACCACCTCGACGCAGAGAGCGTGCTGTGGCTCGAGCAGCACCTGGCGTCGTACCCGGGCGCGATCCTGGCGGTCACCCACGACCGGTACTTCCTCGACAACGTCGCCCAGTGGATCATGGAGCTCGACCGCGGCCGGGCCATCGGCTACGAGGGCAACTACTCCACCTACCTGGAGAAGAAGGCCGAGCGCCTGGCCGTGCAGGGCCGCAAGGACGCCAAGCTCCAGAAGCGGCTGGTGTCGGAGCTCGCGTGGGTCCGATCCGGCGCCAAGGCGCGGCAGGCGAAGAGCCGTGCCCGCCTGCAGCGCTACGAGGAGATGGCCGCCGAGGCCGCGCAGTACCGCAAGCTCGACTTCGAGGAGATCCAGATCCCGCCGGGGCCGCGGCTGGGCAACGTCGTGGTCGAGGTCGAGCACCTCGACAAGGGCTTCGACGGGCGCGTCCTGATCAAGGACCTGTCGTTCTCGCTGCCGCGCAACGGCATCGTCGGTGTGATCGGCCCCAACGGCGTGGGCAAGACCACGCTGTTCAAGACGATCGTGGGGTTGGAGAAGCCCGACTCCGGCACCGTGCGGGTGGGCGACACCGTCCTGCTCTCCTACGTCGACCAGAACCGCTCGGGGATCGACCCGAAGAAGACGGTGTGGGAGGTCGTCTCCGACGGTCTCGACCACATCAAGGTCGGCAACGTCGAGATGCCCTCGCGGGCGTACGTGGCGGCGTTCGGGTTCAAGGGGCCCGACCAGCAGAAGCCGGCGGGCGTGCTGTCGGGCGGCGAGCGCAACCGGCTGAACCTGGCGCTCACGCTCAAGCAGGGCGGCAACCTGATCCTGCTCGACGAGCCCACCAACGACCTCGACGTGGAGACGCTGGGGTCGCTGGAGAACGCGCTGGAGCAGTTCCCCGGGTGCGCCGTGGTGATCTCCCACGACCGCTGGTTCCTCGACCGCGTCGTCACCCACATCCTGGCGTGGGAGGGCACCGACGAGAACCCGGCCTCGTGGTTCTGGTTCGAGGGCAACTTCGAGGCGTACGAGCGCAACAAGATCGAACGCCTGGGAGCGGAGGCCGCGCGCCCGCACCGAGTGACGCACCGTAAGCTGACGCGCGACTGAGAGCTATGCATCCCCCGGCTGGTGATCTCTGCCGGCCCGGGAGGTGGATCCCGGCACTTCAGGAGGTCACGTGGGGTCGACGCGTGCCGAAGGCCGAGTGGTCGGATCGGTACCACGGGTGGACGCAGAACTCCTCGATGCGGCTGCGGCACTCCGGTGGGCCCGTCCCGACCTCACGGCCGAGCTGGCCGACCACGTGCTCGAGGAGGCCTCCGCAGCAGACCAGCAGGATCGTTGGCTGGCCGCGGCGGGTTGGGCCCTCCACGCACGGGTCGCCACCGGCGACGGGCGCGACACCGCGTGCGGGGTGCTGGCCGCCCTGCCGCGCTGGGGTGATGCAGCCCTCACCGGCCCCGCCGCGCGGCGGCTCCGGATCGAGCTGGCGATGGTCGCCGCAGGCGCCGGGGAGGTCGACGCGGCCCGCAGGCTCCTCGCGGGTGTGCGCGCCGACGACGACCCGGAGCTCACGGCCGACCTCCTCTGCGCCCACGCCAGGTGCGCGGTCGAGGACGCCCCCGACGAGGTGGCGGCCGCGCTCGACGCGGCCGAAGCGGCGTGGACCACGGTCGGCGGGGCCGCCGCGCAGCTCGGCGGGGCATCGGTGGCACTGGTCCGGGCGGTCGTGGAGCGGCGGGCGCAACGTCCCGCCGCGGCGGTCGACCACGCGGCCGACGGGCTCGCGCGGCTGGAGCGCGGCCGCAGCGGCGCGGGCACCCGGTCGAGCCACCTGGCGGCGGCGCTCGCCGCGGAGTGGATCTCGGCGCTGCTCGACGCCGGTCGGCTGACGGAGGCCGCCGAGGGCTGCAATGCGCTGCTGCCCCGGTTGTCGGAGAAGGCCCGTCCCACCCGGCAGCTGGCCCTCCTGCGGCTCACCGTCACCCGTGCGCTCGCCGCACAGGACCCGCGCACCGACACGGCGGAGCTGATCGCGCAGGCGGCCGACGATGCGGCGGGCAGCGGGGTGCCCGACCTCGAGGCGGTCTGCCGCACGGCGCTCGGTGCGCTGCACGAGCAGGCGGGGCAGGTCGACATCGCGCTGGCGGCGCTGCAGCTCGCGGTCGAGGCCGAGCGCACCGACCGGGCCCGCGCACGGCGGTTCCTCGCCGCCATCGCCGAGCTCCCGGCCGACCCCGAGCGGCCGAAGCGGCGCCGCGCACGGGCGGAGGCCCCGGCTCGCGACACAGCCGACCACATCGCCGGCAGCTCCGACGCCACCACGGTCCTGCCGGCGATCACCCGGAGCGATCGCAAGCTCCGGTCCAGCCGCCGGGAGGAGCAGGAGCGGGAGAAGCCGCGGTTCGAGCGGCCCGTCGGGGAGCCCGCGTTCACCGGCGCACCCGAGCCCACCCCCGCCGAGGAGCAGGCGCCCGCGTGGGGTGCGGTGCCGTGGGGCGGTGATGCGGGCGACTCCCCGATCGGGGACCTGCTCCTGCGCAGCTTCCGCAACGACCCGCCGGAGCCGGTGGCGAACGGCGCGGCACCGCGCAACGGCAAGTCCGTCGGAGCCCGGGAGCAGCCTGCCGAGGAGCCGGCGAGCTCGTCGAGCTGGGTGCCCACCCTCGACCCGGCCGACGAGGCCGAGGAACGCCCCCCGACCAGGCGCCGTGGCCGGTACTCCGACTCCGACCGGCGGCGTTCGCGCCGTGCCCGGGAGGAGCGCGCCGAGGCCGCGCCCGAGACACCCGGCGAGCGCCCGGAGGATGCGGGCGGTGCCGGGGAGCAGGAGGGCCGGTCCCGCCGGCGCTCCCGCCACCGCGACGACGACGCCCTGGCCACGAATGGCAGGCCCCAGGGGTCCCGCGCGCGTCACGGCAGCCCACGAGACACCGAGGAGCACCCGGGCGAGGGTGGCCGCCGCTCGCGCGGCACGGGCGGCACGCGACGGCGCCCGGACACCGCACCGGCGGAGACCGCCTCGCTGGAGGCCGAGCTCTGGTCGCCGGCCGCGGAGGTCTCCGAGGAGCCCGTGCCGGCCACCCCCGCACCTGCCGCCGCGGCCACCGGTGCAGCCGCCGAGCCCGGCGATTCCGACGACTGGCTGCAGTCGGCGCTCGCTGAGCTCGACCGCGCCCTCAGCGGCCTCAGCGTCGGCGGACCGCCGGACATCGAGACACCCTTCACGGCGGAGACCCCTGCGGAGGAAGCCGGCATCGGGGAGCTCGACCTCGAGGAGCCTGCGGACCACGACGGCTGCGCCGTGGTGGTCGACATCGCCCGCGACGGCCGGCGCTTCGCAGGCCCGCGCGCGGCGGCGGTGGTGCGCTCGGTCGCCGATCTGATCGCCGACCGCCTCCCGGAGGGCGGCCGTTCGCGGTTCGGCGACGCCGACGCGCTCGTCGTCACACGTGCGGGCTGGAGTCGTGCCGACGCCACCGACTGGATGCATCGCACGTTGCCCACTCTCCTGGACGGCTTCGCCACCGCGGAGGAGTTGCCGGGTGCGCAGCTGCGCGTGGCCGTGCACGACGCGGACGGACCGGTGGGAGCGCAGATCCTGCAGCCCCTCACCACGGCCCGCGAGGCCGGCACCGGGAGCAGCCGGTGGGCCGACGCGAGTGCCGGTGCGTCCGAGGAGCGCGGCCAGAAGTACCGGGCCGCCGCCCGGGCCGTCCGGCCCGACCGCGGTTCGCGAGCCCGCCCGGAACAGGCTGCTGCGCTGGTGCACGACGGGGCGCTGCCGCGCTGGCCGTTCTCCGGCCACGACGAGCCCATCGAGGCCTCCGATGCTGCCGACGCGCCGTCCGATGCCACGGCCGGAGCCGGGCGCCACGGTGGCGGTCGGACGCGGTCGGAGCGCACGCGCGACGAGAAGGGCGAGCGGAGCCACCGGTACAAGGCCGACGACCAGCCGGCCGCAGGCCAGGAGCCGGCGAAGCCGACCGGTTCAGGCCGTGCCGCCCGGCGCCGCAGCGCCGAGTCCGCGAGCAACGGGGCTGCCGGTAACAGCACTGCGAGCAACGGTTCGGCGGGCAACGGCTCGGCGGGCAACGGGTCCGTGAGCAAGGCAGCCGCGAGCAACCGAGCCGCGGGCAACGGCTCGTCCGGGAACGGGGCGGGATCCAACGGGCCGGCGGGCGCGGGGCCCACGGGCAACGGTGTGCCGCACGGCGCTGTGCAGGCGCCGGCCGGCGCCGGGCGCCGGGCGAAGCCCGACGAGAACGCCGCTGCGGCCGCCGGGGCCGGCGCGTCGCGAGACCGCGAGCCCGAGCGCGCGGAGTCCACCGAAGGCCTCGGCCTCGCCGATCTGCTCGCGGGCGCGCTGGCCGCCTACCGGGGCATCTGAGGGGCCGCATCCGGGCGCGGCACCCGGCGCAACCGGCCGGATGCGGGGGTGTGCAGCTTACGGGTTGCCGCCCCGCCCGCCGACGGTGGCGAGCGGAAATCATGGGTGTGGATCGGGG
Source organism: Pseudonocardia zijingensis (assembly GCF_042657305.1). NCBI lineage: Bacteria > Bacillati > Actinomycetota > Actinomycetes > Pseudonocardiales > Pseudonocardiaceae > Pseudonocardia > Pseudonocardia zijingensis. The sequence goes on from NZ_JBHSKO010000027.1 coordinate 5,927, forward strand.
CTAGGGTGGCGAGCGAGCCCGCTGCCCCGCGGGCGCACCACGGCGGCGGAGCGAGCACGCCGTCGGCGAGACCCGGAGCTGAATGTGACGAGCCGGACCCGGGAGCAGGCGCAGTCGCCCGCGACCGATCCCGAGCCGATCGACCCTGCCTTTGCCGAGCTGGGGGCGCTGTACACGCGCCACGCCCCCGACCTCCAGCGAGGTGACCATCGCCCGCTCCTGCTCGGAGCGGCCCGCGACCACATGGAACTCGCGCGGGTGCGGGCCGCCGGGGCGCCGCTGATCCGCCTGCGCGACCCGCACGAGGGGGCGGACGCGGGCACGGTCGTCGAGATCGTCACCGACGACATGCCGTTCCTCGTGGAGTCGCTCCTGGCCGCCGTGGGGCGGGCCGGTGCCGAGGTCGAGCGGGTGATCCACCCGATCGTCGTCGTGCGGCGTACCGAGGCGGGCGAGCTCACGGAGGTACTCACCACCGCCGACCCGGCGGCGCCGCCCGCCGACGCGCTCGTCGAGTCGTGGATCCACCTCGACCTGGTGCCCACCGACGTCGACCGGGACGAGCTCGAGCAGGTTCTGGCGCGCGTCCTGTGCGACGTCCGCGAGATCGTCGAGGACGCCGAGCCGATGGCGGAGCGGGCGCGGGCCGTGGCCGACGAGCTGTCGGCGGGGCCCGCGGTGCGCGCGGGCGCCGACCCGTCCGACGTCGGTGAGCTGCTGCGCTGGCTCGTCGACGGCCACTTCACGTTCCTCGGCTACCAGCAGTACCGGGTGAGCGGCGACGACCTGCACGCCGAGTCGGAGTCGGGCCTCGGGATGCTCCGCAAGGGTTCGACGATCGCCGAGAAGTTCGCGCCCGAGGTGGAGAAGGCCGAGGCGCAGGACGAGCTGCTCGTGATGACGCGGGCCAGCGCGCCGAGCCCGCTGCGGCCGGTGCACCCCTTCTACCTCGCGGTCCGCACGTTCGACGCCGACGGCGGGCTCGTCGGCGAGCACCGGTTCCTCGGGCTGCTCACCGTGCCGGCGCTGTACGAGAGCGTGCTGGACATCCCGCTGGTCGAGCGGCGCGTGCGCGACGCGATCCGCCGCGCCGGGTTCCCCCTGGAGTCCTACTCCGGGCAGCGGATGCTGGAGGTGATCTCCGGCCTGCCGCGGGAGGAGCTGTTCGCGGTGGGCGAGCAGCACCTCCACGACACCGCGGTCGGCGTGCTCGCGGTGGCCGGGCGCCGCTCGGTGCGCCTGTTCCTGCGCCCCGACCCGTACCGCCGGTTCATCTCGTGCCTCGTCTACGTGCCGCGCGACCGCTACACCACCGACGCGCGCCGCCGGATGGCCGACGTGCTGCAGCGTCGCCTCGGCGGCCGGCAGGTCGAGTTCACGGTGCGGCTGTCGGAGTCGAGCCTCGCGATGGTGCACTTCACGGTCCTGACCGACCAGGACGCGGCGGGCTTCGGCGACGTCGACGTGTCGGCGCTGCAGGACGAGCTCACCGAGGCCGTGCGCACGTGGGACGACCGCCTGCTCTCGCAGCCCGACACGGCGGGGATGACCGCGCTGCTGCCGGGGGTGCCGGAGCCGTACAAGGCGGCCGTCGCCCCGCAGCACGCCGTCGAGGACCTGCGCCGCATCGCCGCCCTGTCCGGGCCGGGCGACTTCGACACCCGCATGTACATCGCCGACGTCGAGGGCGGCGAGCCGCGGTTCACGCTGTACCTCGCCGGGGCGCCCGCGTCGCTCACCGCGGTGTTGCCGCTGCTGCAGCAGCTCGGGGTGGACGTGCTCGACGAACGCCCGTCGGAGTTCGTGCGGGCCGACGGGCTGCGGTGCTGGCTCTACGACTTCGGGCTGCACGTCGACGACGCCACCCGGGCGGCGTTCGACGATCCCGCGGTCGTCACGGCGTTCTGCACGGCGTTCCGGGCCGCGTGGGCCGGGGACGCCGAGTCCGACCGGTTCTCCGCGCTGGTGCTGCGGGCCGGCCTGCCGTGGCGGGAGGCGGCCGTGCTGCGGGCGTACGCGCGCTACGCGCGTCAGCTCGGGAGCCCGTACGGACCCCAGTACATGGCGAACACGCTGCTGGCGTACCCGGCGGTGGCCCGCGCGCTGATGGCGTTGTTCCGCGCCCGGTTCGAGCCCGGCCTCGCCGAGCGGGAGCGGGAGGAGCTCGCCGCGCTGGCCGAGGCCAGGGGCCTGATCGACGCGGTCACAGGGCTGGACGCCGACCGGATCCTGCGCACCTACCTCGCCATGATCACGGCGACGCTGCGCACCAACTGGTTCCGCAACCGGCCGTTCTTCTCGTTCAAGCTGGACCCGGCCGAGGTGCCGGGGATGCCGGCGCCCCGCCCGAAGTTCGAGATCTTCGTGTACTCGCCGCGGGTGGAGGGCGTGCACCTGCGGTTCGGGCCGGTGGCGCGTGGGGGTCTGCGCTACTCCGACCGTCCGCAGGACTACCGCACGGAGATCCTGGGCCTGGTGAAGGCGCAGGCGGTGAAGAACGCCGTGATCGTGCCGGTCGGCGCGAAGGGCGGCTTCATCGTGCGGCGCTCCGACGCGGGGCCGGAGGAGGTCGAGACCTGCTACCGGACGTTCATCTCGGGGCTGCTCGACGTCACCGACAACCTCGTGGGCGCCGAGACGGTGCCGCCGCCGGACGTGGTGCGCCACGACGGCGACGACTCCTACCTCGTGGTCGCCGCCGACAAGGGCACGGCCAGGTTCTCCGACGTGGCCAACGACGTGGCGGCCTCGTACGGGTTCTGGCTGGGTGACGCGTTCGCCTCCGGTGGTTCGGTCGGCTACGACCACAAGGCCATGGGCATCACCGCCCGCGGCGCGTGGGAGAGCGTGAAGCGGCACTTCCGGGAGCTGGGGATCGACACCCAGACCCAGGAGTTCACCGTGGTCGGGGTCGGCGACATGTCCGGTGACGTGTTCGGCAACGGGATGCTGCTGTCGCGGCACATCCGGCTGCTCGCGGCGTTCGACCACCGGCACGTGTTCGTCGACCCGAACCCGGACCCCGCGGCCAGCTACGCCGAGCGCGAGCGGATGTTCGCGCTGCCGCGCTCGTCGTGGGACGACTACGACCGGTCGGTGATCAGCAAGGGCGGCGGGGTCTGGCCGCGCACCGCGAAGTCGGTGCCGATCGGGCCGGAGATCCGCGCCGCGCTGGGCATCGCCGACGGCGTCGACCGGCTGAGCCCGCCCGAGCTGATCGCGGCGATCCTGCGCGCGCCCGCCGACCTGCTGTGGAACGGCGGCATCGGCACGTACGTCAAGGCGTCGGACGAGACGCACGCCGACGCGGGTGACAAGGCCAACGACGCCGTGCGCGCCGACGCCTCGGAGCTGCGGGTGAAGGTCGTGGGGGAGGGCGGCAACCTCGGCCTGACGCAGCGCGGGCGCATCGAGTTCGCCCGCCGCGGCGGCAAGATCAACACGGACGCGATCGACAACTCCGCGGGCGTCGACTGCTCCGACCACGAGGTCAACATCAAGATCCTGCTCGACCGGCTCGTGGCGAAGGGTGAGCTCGAGCAGGAGGCCCGCAACGCGGTCCTGCTGGAGATGACCGACGAGGTCGCCGAGCTCGTGCTGGCCGACAACCGCGACCAGAACGAGGTGCTGGGCATCGGTCGCGCCCACGCCCCCGCCATGGTCAGCGTGCACGCGCGGCTCACCGCCGACCTCGAGGCGCGCCGCGGGCTCGACCGCACCATCGAGGTGCTCCCCGACGAGGCCGGCTTCGCCGCGCTGGAGAAGGCGGGCGCCGGGCTCACCAGCCCGGAGCTGGCCACGCTGCTAGCCCACACCAAGCTCGACCTCACGGCGCAGGTGCTGAACACCGACCTGCCCGACGCCGCGGCGTTCGCCGCGCGCCTGCCGGAGTACTTCCCGCAGGCCGTGCGCGAGCGGTTCGCCGCGGCCGTGCGGGAGCACCCGCTGCGCCGCGAGATCGTCACCACGCTCCTGGTCAACGAGATGGTCGACGGCGCCGGGATGACGTACGCGTTCCGGCTCGGCGAGGAGCTGTCGGCGGGGCCGACCGACGCGATGCGGTCCTACGCCGTCACCACCGCGGTGTACGACCTGCCCGAGCTGTGGCGCGAGCTGCGGTCGCCGGAGATCCCCACGTCGCTGTCGGACGAGCTGGTGCTGGAGTCGCGGCGGCTGCTCGACCGGGCCTCGCGCTGGTTCCTCACCAACCGCCCCCAGCCGCTGGCCGTGGGCGCCGAGGTGAGCCGGTTCGCCGCCACCGTCCGGGAGCTGCGCGCAGACCTGCCGACGTTCCTGCGCGGACGCGAGCAGGCGGGCGTCGAGATGCGGGCCGCGGAGCTGCGGGCGGCCGGGCTCGACGCCGATGCCGCGATGCGCAACGCCGTGCTGGTCTACAGCTACGGGCTGCTCGACGTCGTCGAGCTCACGGAGCTGTCCGAGCGCGACCGGGAGGCGCGGGAGCCGCAGGAGGTCGCGGCCCTGTACTACGGGCTGTCCGAGCACCTGGGGGTTGATTCGGCGCTCACGTCGGTCACCGCGTTGGAGCGCGGCGACCGCTGGCACGCCCTCGCCCGGCTGGCGCTGCGCGACGACCTGTACGCGTCGCTGCGGGCGATCACCCTCGACGCGTTGCGGGAGGCCGGGCCCGGCACCTCGGTGGAGAGGTCCATCGCGCTGTGGGAGAAGGCCAACGCGTCGCGGCTCGTGCGCGCCCGGGCGGCGTTGCAGGAGGTCGGCAAGGCGGGGCAGCTGGATCTGGCCACCCTGTCGGTGGTCTCGCGCCAGCTGCGCGGTCTGGCCCGCTGAGGGGACCCTCAGCGGGCTCGGGAGCGGCACTTGAGAGGGTGGACGGTGTGGCTCCCTTCATCGCTGACGTCGGCGTCCGCTGGACCGACCAGGACGTCTTCCAGCACGTCAACCACGCTGTCACCGTGACGCTCCTGGAAGAGGCCCGCATCCAGCTCGTCTTCGACGCCGCGGGTGCGGAGGGCGTGTCCGGGTTCGCCGAAGGCCTGCTCGTCACGGGGCTGTCGGTGGACTACAAACGCCAGTTGTCCTACCGGGCGCGGCGGTTGCGGGTGGCGATGACCGTGGAGGACGTGCGGGCGGCCGCGTTCCGCATCCGCTACGCCATGCACGAGGGCCCGGAGGAGGGCGACGCCGTGGCCGTCACGGCCGAGACGCGGCTCGCCGCGTTCGACCTCGACGCGCAACGGCCGCGCCGGCTCACGCCCGAGGAGCGCCAGTTCCTGGGACGGTGGGTGGCATGACCCGGCTGACGGTGCCCGACCCGGACGAGCGCGGCGACCTCGGCGCGTTCGTCGCGCGGGTGGTGCGGCTCGACCAGGCCGCGCTGGTCCGGTTGCGGGCGGGGGAGGGCACGGTCACGGCGTGGGCGGCCACCCCGTTCGACGTGCTCGCCACCCGCACGGTGCACGGCGAGGTGGAGCCCGGCGACGTCACGGTGCCGGCCACGGGCCTGCTCACGGCGCTCACGGTGGAGCGGGCCGACTCGGTGGACCCGGGCGCGGGCGGGCTCTGGCAGGGCGAGCTGCCCCCGGCGGAGGGCTGGCAGCCGGTGGACGACGTGCCGGCCGCCGAGCTGGAGCGCCTCACCGAGCGCGGGCTCGCCGTCGCGCGGGAGAACGCGGGGCCGATGGGTCCGCCAGCCTCGCTGCTGGACCAGACCGTGCTCACGGTGTCGGCCGGGGCCCGGCCCGCGGTCAAGGTGCCGCTGCGCTGCCTGTTCGCGCTGTCCGGGATGGGCTTCCTCGGCGACGCCGGGCCGGACGCGGGCGTGGTGAGGGTGTCGGCCACGGGGAGCTGGATGCGGCTGGACGCCCGCTACGGCGCGGTCGTGCGCCGGCGGGTCACCGCCTTGCCCCTGCTCGTGGGCTGACCCCGCGCACACCTCTCCCCGCGAAACGCGAGACTCGCCCGTCCCTTTTGCGGGACTCGGCCGCCCGGGCGCGAGACTCGCCGGGGTGCGCGAGTCCCGCTTCTGGTGGGGCGAGTCTCGCGTCTGGCGGGGTGATTGTTCCGTTCTGCGGGGCGAGGTGCGCGTTCCGCGGGCCCTCAGGCGAGCCAGGCCGCGGTGTCCGGCGGGAGCATGCCGTCGGTGAGGGGGCCGCTGGCGAGGATCACCTCGCCGGGCGGGAGCGGCACGATCTCCGCCGACGTGTTCAGCGCGCACACCAGGGTGGTGCCGGCCCGGCGGAACGCGAGGCACCCGGTCGGCGCGCCGAACCACTCCAGCTCCTGGCCCTGGAAACCCGGGTGGGTCTTGCGCAGCTCGATGGCCCGCCGCACCAGCGACAGCGTGGAGCCGGTGTCCTCCAGTTGCTCGGCGGCCACCAGCTTCCCGTACTCGGGCGGCATGGGCAGCCACGGGTCGCTCGCGGTGAACCCGTATCCGGGGGCGCTGCCCTCCCACGGGATGGGCACGCGGGAGCGGTCGCGGCCCCGGCGGGTGTGGCCGGAGAGCTCCCAGATCGGGTCCTGCAGCACGTCGTCGGGCAGGTCGGCGTCGGGGAGGCCGAGCTCCTCGCCGTTGTAGAGGAAGACCATCCCCGGGAGCGCCAGCTCGACGAGGGTCATCGCCCTGGCGCGGGCGAGGCCGGCCTCGCCGCCGCCGTAGCGTGTGACGGGCCGGGAGATGTCGTGGTTGGAGAGGGTCCAGCCCGGCGAGGAGCCCGCGTCGGCCACGGCGCCGAGCGACTGCTCGATCGCGGACCGGACGGCCGCGGCGTCGAAGGGGGCGCGGACGAGCCGGAAGTTGAACCCCAGGTGCAGCTCGTCGGCGCGCACGTAGCGGGAGAACCGGGAGCTGTCGCCCACCCACACCTCGCCCATGACGAGGCGGCCGGGGTAGTGGTCGAGCACGGCGCGGATCATGCGGTGCACGCCGTGGACGTCGTCGTGGTCGAACCGCGGGTCGGGTTCGCCGCTCGCGGGGGCCCACCGCTCGTCGTCGCCTGCGGGCTCGCGCTCCTCGCGCGTGTCCGGGAGGTCGGGCGGCTTGCTCATGCCGTGGGCGACGTCGATGCGGAATCCGTCGACGTCGCGGTCGAGCCAGAACCGCAGCGTCTTCTCGAGGTCGGCCCAGACCTCGGCGTTCGTCCAGTTCAGGTCGGGCTGCTCGGGGGCGAACAGGTGCAGGTACCACTCGCCCGGGCTGCCGTCGGGGTCCTGCACCCGCGTCCACGCCGGCCCGCCGAAGACGCTCTGCCAGTTGTTCGGCGGCTCGTCGCCGTCGGGGCCGCGTCCGCGCCGGAAGTGGTAGCGGGCCCGCTCCGGGCTGCCCGGTGCGGCGTCCAGCGCGGCGCGGAACCACTCGTGCTCGCGGGAGGTGTGGTTGGGCACCAGGTCGATCGTGACGCGCAGGCCGTGCTCGTGGGCGTCGGCGACGAGCCGGTCGAACGCGGCGAGGTCGCCGAAGACGGGGTCGACGTCGCGCGGGTCGGCCACGTCGTAGCCGTGGTCGGCCATCGGGGAGGTGTAGAAGGGGGTGAGCCACAGCGTGTCGACGCCGAGCAGCTCGAGGTACCCGAGCCGGGCCCGGATCCCCTCGAGGTCGCCGACGCCGTCGCCGTCCGCGTCCGCGAACGACCGGACGTAGATCTGGTACACGACGGCGTCGCGCCACCACTGGGGGTCTGCCACCGGAGCCGGCGAGGCGGGTTGGCGCTGCACGCGCCAGATCTTGCCAAGCGATCGGGAACGGAGCGAGGGCTGTCCGTCACACCGGGTAGTACTTCGAACTCTCGGGTGAAACTCAGAAGTGGCTGTTGACCATGCTGGCGGCCGCGTAGGTGAGGTATTGCCACAGCTGGTCACGATGGGCGGGGGACAAGCCGGCGTCGTCGACGGCCACCCGCATGCACCGCAGCCAGGCGTCGCGCTCGATCGGCCCGATCGTGAAGGGCGCGTGGCGCATGCGCAGGCGGGGGTGCCCGCGCCGCTCGGAGTAGGTGCGCGGGCCGCCCCAGTACTGCTCGAGGAACAGCCGCAGCCGCTCCTCGGCGGGGCCGAGGTCCTCCTCGGGGTAGAGGGGTCGCAACACCTCGTCTGCGGCCACCTCTTCGTAGAACCGCCGGACGAGCTTCTCGAAGACCGGGGCTCCGCCGACCTCGGCGTAGAAGTTCTGAGGATCGGTCACGGCTCCATCATCCCTCCCCGTCCGGGCTACGGCATCGACGGGCGTGCGTCCGCGGCCGGGAACACGGTCGGCCGGGGCACCGCGGCGTCCTCGAACGCGTCGGCGATGGCGGCGTTGAGCGCGCGCTGCACGGCGAACTGCCTGCCGGGCTTGACCTTGACGGTGAGCCGCAGCGTGACCCCCTCCGGGCCGACGTGCTCGACGCCGAGCAGCTCGGGCGGCTCCAGCACCGAGTCGGCGACGTCCTTCTCGGCCACGCGCTCGGTGGCGGCGCGGGCGGCGACGGCGCTCGCGGAGGGGATGTCGGCGGAGTGGGAGAGCGGCAGGTCGACCACGGCGACGGCGTAGCCCTGGCTCTTGTTGCCGACGCGCAGGATCTCGCCGTTGCGGACGTACCAGACGGTGCCCTGGTGGTCGCGCAGGGTCGTGATGCGCAGCCCGACGGCCTCGACGACGCCGCTGGCCTCACCGGCGTCGATGATGTCGCCGACGCCGTACTGGTCCTCGAGCAGCATGAACATGCCCGAGAGGAAGTCGCGCACGAGGTTCTGGGCGCCGAACCCGACCGCGACGCCCACGATCCCGGCAGAGGCCAGGATCGGCGCCAGCGCGACGCCGAACTCGGCGAGCACCATGATCGCGCCGACCACGAGGATCACGGTCGAGGCGATGGAGCGCAGGACCGAGCCGATCGTGCGGGCCCGCTGCGCGCGGCGCGGGGTGGCGGTGCCGTTGGCGGTGGCGTTGCCGCGCAGGCGGGGGGTGCGGCCGACGATGCGGGAGATCTTGGAGTTGGTGGCGCCGTCGACGACGCGGTTGATGGCGCGGTGGATCAGGTACCGGGCCAGGACGCAGAGGACCACGATCAGCGACACGTTGAACGTGGTCGAGACGATCGTGTCGGCGGAGCGGGCCAGGAAATCGCTGTTGGTCAGCTTGTAGAACTCGGCGCACCAGCTGCCCGCGTCGGCGGCGCAGGCGGGCTGGTCGGGGACAGCAGCGACGGGAACGGAAGCGGTGGTCACGACAGCTCCAGACCGGTGTGGGCGGCGAGGAAGGACAGCTGGTCGACCGCCAGCGCGACGGTGCGGGAGACCGCGCGGGCGCCGTGGCCCACGTCGGTCTCGCGGCGGATGAGGATCGGACGGGTGCGCGGGTCGCCGGTGGTGGCGTGCTGCAGCGCCGCGCACATCTTGCGGGCGTGCAGCGGGTCGACCCGCGTGTCGGAGTCGAACACGGTGAAGAGCACAGCGGGGTACGCCACACCTTCGTGGACGTGGTGGTAGGGCGAATAGTTCACGAGCCAGCCGAGCTCCTCGGGATCGGCGGCGGTGCCGTACTCGTCGTTCCAGGTGCGGCCGAGGGAGAACTCCTCGTAGCGCACCATGTCCAGCAGCGGTGCCGAGCAGACGACGGCCCGGTACAGGTCGGGGCGCTGGGTGAGCGCGGCGCCGACGAGCAGCCCGCCGTTGGAGCCGCCCATGATCGCGAGCCGGTCGGCGGTGGTGTCGCCCGCGTCGATCAGCGCGGTGGCCGCGGCGTGCAGGTCGTCGAAGACGTTCTGCTTGTTGGCGCGGTTGCCGGCGAGGTGCCACTCCTCGCCCTCCTCGCCGCCGCCGCGCAGCGACACCAGCGCGAACCGGCCGCCCTTCTCCACCCAGGCGAGCGCCGACGCGGTGAACGCGGGCTCGCGGCTGATCCCGAACCCGCCGTAGCCGGTGACGAGGGTGGGCCGCGCACCGGTGGCGCCGGGCGGGGAGATGACGAACATGCGCACCGTCGTGCCGTCCGCCGAGGTGAACTCGCGGTGCTCGGTGTGCACGGCGGGCACGTCGACCGCGCCCGGGGCCGTCTCCTCCCGCACCGTCTCCCCGGTGGCGAGGTCGAAGCGGTGCACTTCCGGGGGCGTCACCAGGTCGGTCCAGCCGAGCCACAGCCTGCCCGCCTCGGCCGGGGTGTCCCGGTCGGCCACCGAGAACCCGGTGAGCGAGCCGGTGCCGGGCAGCGGGACGGTGCCCTGCGGACTTCCGTCCTTCGCGTCGTGCAGCGCGACCTCGGCCACGGCGTGCCGGGCCCGGGCGAGGGCGAGCAGCGGCGGCCCGTCGGGGCGCTCCAGCCTGCGCACGGCCTGCAGCACCGATCCGGGATCCTCGGGCACCAGCTCCCGCCAGTGCTCCCGGCCCGGCGTGTGCGGGTCGGTGACGGCCAGCCGCCAGCGCGGTGCCCCGTCGGTGGTGTGCAGGTACAGCAGGCCGTCGCGGTCGACCCAGGCGTGGCACTGGACGTCGTCGGCCTGGGTGAGCAGCGGCGTGAGCGGCGGGACCTCCTCGCCCTCGCGCAGCTGCGCGATCCACACGCTGTCGCGGCGGGCGGTGCCGATGTTGCCGGTGACCACCAGCCAGCCGCCGTCGCGGGCGACGTGCACGCCGTAGTAGGTGTGCTCGTCGTAGAGGCCGGGACCGTCCACGAGCTCGTCGTCCGCGGTGGGCGTGCCCACGCGGTGCCGCCAGACGCGGCGGTGGAACGCCTGCTCCCCGGGGGGCACCTCGTGCTCGGCCACCATCCGCACGAACACGAACTCCTCGCCGCCGGGCAGCCACGCCACGTCGGAGTAGCGGCAGCGGTCGATCGGCTCCTCGACGTCCTCCCCGGACGCGACGTCGAGCACGTGCAGCACCGAGTGCTCGTCGCCGCCGGTGGAGAGCTGGTAGGCCAGCCGCTTGCCCTCCAGGTCGGGCACCCAGCCGTCGAGGGTGGTGCGCCCGCTGGGGTCGATCGCGACCGGGTCGAGCAGCACGCGCTCGCTGCCGTCCGGTTCGCGGACGTGCAGCACCGCGTGCTCCTGCCCCGGCTCGCGGCGGGTGGCGAACCGGCGCCCGGCCCGCCACAGCGGCGCCGACACCGAGCCGGCCGACAGGAGCTCGGTGAGCCGGGTGGCGAGCCCGTCCCGCCCGGGCACCCCGAGCTGCTCCTGGGTCAGCGCGTCCTGGGCCGCCGACCACGCGCGCGTACGCGGGTCGTCCGGGTCCTCCAGCCAGCGGTAGGGATCGGCCACGCGATGGCCGTGCAGGTCCTCCACCAGAGCGAGGCGCTCGGCGTCCGGGTAGGCGGCGTCCACGCGGGCCGAGGTTACGTCACCCGGTCCGGTGGTCTCCGTCAGGCGGGCCGCCTGCGCAGCGCGGCCGCATCCGCGCCGGTCAGCGTGACCGGAGCGGCCGCGTCGGGGTTGCCGATCACGCCCGCGAAGAGGCTCCCGTCGCCGACCACCGCGGTGACCCGGCCCGGCCCGGCCTCCTGGATCGCGGCGGGCACCCACTCCTCGCCGTCGCGGTACCACCAGCGCTCGGCGAGCGCGGGCAGGGCGCCCGACCGCACCTCGGCGATCGCGGTGTCGCGATCGGGTGCGGTGGTGAGCTCGGCCCCGAACACCACCAGCGCACGCCAGCCGCCGTCGGCGGCCGGCTCGACGAACCCGAGCAGCTCCCCGTCACCGTCGCGGTGCACCTCGATCCTGGACACGCGGCACACGATCTCCCGGCGGTCGCGCCGGGAGCAAACCGATTCACGCCGGGCGGCGGTCGGCCACGTGGCCGGGCACCGGGGTGCCGGCGGGCAGGGTCGGGCAGGTCTCGGGGGTGCCGAAGACCGTGTGCACCGGCAGCACGCCCGCCCAGCGGCCGCCCGCGACGACATCGGGCTCGTCGTCGGCCGGCGGGCCGCTGCGCACCTTGACGCTGGCCTCGGCGAGGTCGAGCCCGAACACGGCGGTGGCGGCGAGCTCGCGGCGGGCCGGCTCGCGGGCGTGCTCCCACGAGCCGGGCGAGAGCTGTTCCACGATGGCGTGCAGCGCGGCCAGCTTCTCCTCGGGGTCGGTGACGAGCCGGGCGGCGCCGTGCACCACCGCGCTGCGGTAGTTCATCGAGTGGTTGAATACCGAGCGCGCGTAGACGATCCCGTCGACGTGGGTGACGGTCAGGCAGACGGGGGTGCCGTCGGGGATCCGGAGCCAGCCCGCTCCGGTGGAACCGTGCACGTAGACGGTGTCGCCGATGCGCCCGTAGCCGGTGGGCAGCACGACCGGCGCGCCGTCGCGGACGAGGCCGACGTGGCCGACCAGCCCGGCGTCGAGCACCGCGTGCAGGTCGGCGCGGTCGGTGCAGGCGCGTTCGCGGTGGCGGGTCAGGGCGGTGCGCGTGGTCGTCGAGAGGCTCACGCTCCCCATGGTCACCACGGAGGTGGCATCCTGGCAGGGCCACTACTGCTCGACTTCGGAATGCCACTCGTGGATCTGCCGCCGCTGTCGCTGGACCGCTCGGCCGGGCGCCCGCTCGCCGTCCAGCTCGCCGACGCGCTGCGCGCCGCCACCGCCGACGGCACGCTCCGTGCGGGCGACCGCCTGCCGTCCACCCGCGCGCTCGCGGCGACGCTCGGCGTGAGCCGCACGGTCACGGCCGCGGCGTACGACCAGCTGCTCGCCGAGGGCTGGGCGCAGGGGCGGCGCGGCTCGGGCACGTACGTCGTGGGCGCACCGGCCGCCCCGCCGGCCCGGGTGCGGCCCGCGGCGGCGCCCGACCCGCGACCCGAGCGGCCCCTCGTGGACCTGACCCCCGGCACCCCCTGCGTCGCCGCGCTGGACCGGGCCGCATGGCGCCGCGCGTGGCGCGCCGCGGCCGACCCGGCGCCCGACGTCGTGCCGGACGAGGTGGGGCTCGCGGCGTTCCGGCGGGTGGTGGTCGAGCACCTGCTGCGCCACCGCGGCCTGCCCGCCGCGCCGTCGGACGTGCTCGCCACCGGCGGCAGCACCGCGGCGATCGGTGAGGTGGCCCGCACTCTGCCCCCGGGGGCCCGGGTCGCGGTGGAGGAGCCGGGGTACCAGCGGGCCGCCGCGGCGTTGCGCGACGCGGGGCTCGACGTCGTGGCCGTGCCCGTCGACGCCGCGGGTCTCGTGGTGGACGCGCTCCCGGCGGGCCTCGCGGCCGTCTACTGCACGCCCGCGCACCAGTACCCCACCGGGTCGCGGCTGTCGGCGGCCCGCCGCGTCGCGCTGGTGGAGCGGGCGCGCGCCGAGGGGTTCCTGGTGCTGGAGGACGACTACGACGGGGAGCTGCGCTACGACGTCGCGCCCCTGCCGCTGCTCGCGGCGCTCGGGCCGGACGTCGTGGTGCACCTGGGCACGGCGAGCAAGGTGCTCACACCGACCCTCGGGGTCGGGTGGCTGGTCGGGCCGCCCGCGGTCCGGGAGGCCGTGCTGGCCGTCCGCGCGCGTGGCGGGGTACGGCCCGCGCGCGCAGGGCAGCGCGTCTTCGCCGCGTTCGGCGCCCACGGTGACCTGGCCCGGCACCTGCGGCGGCTGCGGCGTGAGCTGGCCGCGCGCCGCCACGCGGTGGCCGCCGCGATGCGGTCGGCCGGGCTGGTGGTGGAGGGCGACGCCGCGGGCGCGCACGTCGTGATCCCGTTGCCGGATGCGGCCGCCGAGCGGCACGCCGTGGCCGCGGCGGCGGAGCGGGGTGTGCGGCTCGACGGCCTGGCCCGCCACCACGCCGGAGCCCCGGCCCGGGCGGGGATCGTGCTGGGCTACGCGGGCACGTCGGGCACAGACCTGGAACGCGCGCTCCCGCTGGTGACGGAGGTCCTCACGCGTACGAGCGGCACCCTCGTCCGATAGAGCGGTACGGATGTGCCGTTCGTCCGGCGGCGGGGCGCGGCTACCGTCCGTGCGTGATCTCCCGTGCCGCCCTGTGCGGTGTGCTGGTGCTGCTGGTGGCCGCGTGCGCGGCGGTGGAGCGGCCCGAGCCGGGCCGGGCGGAGCCGGTGCCCGAGCCCGTGCCGAGCAGCTCGCGCACCACCGTGTCCGCGCAGGACGGGCAGATCCTGGTGAACGGCACGCCGTCCACGCTGTTCGGGTTCCGGGTGGCCAGCGCCGCGATGCGCGACGACTGGACCGACGAGCTGATCTCCCAGCTCGACACGTGGCGCGACCACGGCGTGAACAGCTTCATCCTGTGGCTGCAGGGGTCGAGCGGTGGCTACACGCGCGTGTTCACCGACGCCGGGGAGTTCGACCCGCAACCGCGGGAGATCACCTCGATCGTCGGGTTCGGGGACGACGACGACCACACCGCGAACGGCTCGACGAGCGGCGCGGAGGTCCTCGAGCGGACGAGGCGCATCGTCGCGGCGGCCGACGAGCGCGGCATGGTGGTGATCGTCGGGCTCTTCTACCGGTCGGCCGCCGAGCACGACTCCCGGGAGATGCTCACCGCCGCGGCGCGCACGGCCGCCGGCGCGCTCGCGGACCAGGCGAACGTCATCTTCGACGTCTACAACGAGCCGGACGACTCGAACTCGATCGAGTCCGAGGAGAGCCTCGCGGCCTACCTGCGCGCGGTGAAGGAGGCCGCGCCGGGGCGCCTCGTCGGCACCGGCACGGTGGAGACCGACGAGAGCGCGGACATCGCGGACATGGACGACGTCGACGTGCTCATGCACGACGCCGGCGCCACCGGCGACGAGGCGATCGACGCCTTCGACACCCTCCGGGACCACACCGCCAAGCCGATCGTCAACGTCGAGTCGTTCGGCGGCAGCGGCCAGGGCTTCCTGGACGACGAGACGAGGTCGCTACCGGCCCCCGACGGCTTCCACGTCGACTTCCCGGAGTGGCGCCGCGTGTTCGGCGCCTGGCGCGACGAGGACTACACGAGCGCGACCGACGGCGCGATCGCGGGCAAGGACTCGTACCGGCGGTTGATCGACCACGTGGGCCAGGACCCGCGGCGGCAGCTCCACCTCATGGTCCACGTGGCGGGCTGGTTCCAGGGCGCGTCGCGGGTGGGCACGGCCGACCACCTCGGCACCCCGGGAACGCCCGGCCAGTGGAACAACACGTTCCAGGTGGGGCCCGGCACCGCGGACGGGACGCCGGAGAACCCGGGCATCGGCTGGATCCTGGAGCGGATCGCGGCCAACACCCGGTAGCCCGTCAGCCCTGGTGCGGGTAGCGGCTCACCCGCGGCGGCACGAACGTCTCCTTGATCGTGCGGGGGCTGACCCACCGCAGCAGGTTGTAGATCGAGCCCGCCTTGTCGTTGGTGCCCGACGCGCGCCCGCCGCCGAAGGGCTGCTGGCCGACGACGGCGCCCGTCGGCTTGTCGTTGACGTAGAAGTTGCCCGCGGCGAAGCGCAGCGCCTCCGACGCCTTCTCGACGGCCGCGCGGTCCTGCGCGATCACCGCGCCGGTGAGCCCGTACGGAGCGCCCCGGTCGACGTGCTCCAGCACCTGCTCGAACTCCCCGTCCTCGTACACGTGGACGGCGAGCAGGGGCCCGAAGTACTCGGTGGAGAACACCTCGTGGCCCGGGTCGCCGCCCACCACGACGGTGGGCCGCACGAAGTAGCCGGTGGTGTCGTCGGCGGTGCCGCCCGCGATCACCTCGAGGCCCGGGTCGGAGTGGGCGCGTTCGATCGCGGTGGTGACCTTGTCGTAGGCCCTGCGGTCGATGACCGCGCCGAGGAAGTTGCCGAAGTCCTCGACGTCGCCCATGGGCAGCGCCTCGACCTCCGCCACGAGGTCGTCGCGCATCCGCGTCCAGACCGAGCGCGGCACGAACGCCCGCGACGCCGCCGAGCACTTCTGGCCCTGGTACTCGAACGCGCCGCGCACGAGCGCGGTGCGCAGCACGTCGACGTCCGCGGACGGGTGGGCCACGACGAAGTCCTTGCCGCCGGTCTCGCCGACGAGCCGCGGGTAGGTGGCGTAGTGGGTGATGTTCGCGCCGACCTGCTGCCACAGGTGCTGGAACGTGGCCGAGGAGCCGGTGAAGTGGATCCCGGCGAGCGCGCGGTCGGCGAGCAGCACCTCGGAGATCTCGGGCCCCGCACCCGTGAGCATGTTGATCACGCCGGGCGGGAGACCCGCCTCCTCCAGCAGCCGCATCGTGTACCAGGCGGCGAGCGTCTGCGTGGGGGACGGCTTCCAGATCACCGTGTTGCCCATCAGCGCGGGCGCGGTGGGCAGGTTCCCGGCGATCGCGGTGAAGTTGAAGGGCGTGATCGCGTAGACGAAGCCCTCGAGCGGCCGGTAGTCCATCCGGTTCCACGCGCCCGGGCCGCTGTTCGGCTGGTTCTGGTGGATCTGGCGGGCGTAGGCCACGTTGAAGCGCCAGAAGTCGGCCAGCTCGCAGGCCGAGTCGATCTCGGCCTGGTAGCAGGTCTTGCCCTGGCCGAGCATGGTGGCGGCGTTGAGGCGGTCGCGCCACGGCCCGGACAGCAGGTCGGCGGCGCGCAGCAGCACCGACGCCCGCGCCTCGAACGGCAGAGCGCGCCACTCGGGCGCGGCCCGCAGCGCCGCCTCGACGGCCGCCTTCGCCTCGCCGTGCCCGGCGTGCGCGGAGGTGCCCAGCACGTGGGCGTGGTCGTGCGGCGCAACCACGTCGAAGGGCGTGCCGCTCGCCATCTGCCTGCGGCCGTCGATGGTGCTGGTGAGCTCGTGGCGCGTGCCGCCGATCTCTGCCAGCGCGGCCTGCAGGCTCGTGCGTTCCGGTGAGTCCGGCGCGTAGTCGCGCACCGGCTCGTTCCGTGGGACCGGAGTGGAGGTGATCGCGTCCATGGCAGGGGCTCCCAGGGGTCTCGGGTGCCTTGAACCCTAGGAAGCCCGGTCCGTCGCGGGCTCGTCCGGACGTACAACGATCCTGCAGTGCCGTTGTCTGGGCGGACGAGCCCGCGCGTTCGTTCAGGACAGGCCGGCGAGCAGCTTGTCGAGGGCGGCGTAGCTCTCGCGCAGGCCGACCCCCATACCCGAGTGCAGCATGCCGTCGCGCTCCTCGGCGGTGTGGAAGAGCGACGTGGTGGTGAGCAACGTGGCACCGTCACCGAGGTCGGTGAACTCGGCGGTCTCGACCGCGACGTGGCCGGGCATGCCGTCCCACTCGAACGTCTGCACCACCCGCTCCATCGGCGTGACCTCGCGGTAGCGGCCCTCGAACCCGTGGTCGCCGTCGGGTCCGTGCTCGACGAACCGCCAGTGGCCGCCCCGCTCGACCTCCATGCGCACGATCTCGAGCGTGTTGCCCCGTCCCCACCACTGGGCGATCAGCTCCGGGTCGGTGAAGGCGCGCCACACCCGCGCGATCGGTGCGTCGAAGACGCGCTCGATGCGGATCTCCCGCTCGGCCGGGGTGGTGATCGTCGCTTCGCTCATCGCTCCGGGTCTCCCTTCGTGCGCTCGAGGAAGGTCCCCAACCGGTCGAGCCGGGCCTCGAGCATCTCCTGGTACCGCGCGATCCACGCGGTCTCGTCCTCCAGCCGGCGCGGGCCGATCCGGCAGATCCGGACCCGTCCGACCTTCTCCGTGGTGACCAGGCCCGCCTCTTCGAGCACGGCGATGTGCTTCTTCATCCCCGTGAGCGTCATGTCGAACTGCTCGGCGAGCTCACTGACGGACGCCTCACGGGCGCCGAGGCGCTCGAGGATCCCGCGGCGGGTCGGGTCGGCCAGCGCGCGGAAGGAGTCGTCGAGCCCGTCCGAACACTGAACCATATAGTTCAGTGTTGCGCCGTGGTGGAGTGCTGTCAAGGGCGAGCCCCGGCTACAGGGACGGGGCGATGCCGCCCTTCTTGACCCGCAGGATCCGCCGGACCGCCTCGATCACGGCCTCGATCCCGGACTCCTGGAGCGGCACCGTCTGTCCCGACTCGTGCTCGTCCTCGATCCCGACGATGATCGAACCGCGATCGCCGCTCGAGACGATGATCTGGAACTGCCGGTGCAGCGGACTGCCGAGTGCGACCCGGTTCTGCGCCGTCGCGTCGAGCACCCGGATCGCGATATCGGGTGTCGTGGTGGTCGTCGTCCGGACGGCCACGACGTCGTCGTAGTGGTACTCGTCGGTCCGCTCGTGGAGCCGATGGCCCGTCGTCGAGTCCAGGTCGCAGGTGTAGATGCCGAGGTTGTGCCCGGTCGGGCAAATGACCATGATCCGGTACCGGGCGAACCGCCACTTGCCGTCGTGGCCGATCCGGCCGAGGGTGAACGGGGTGGGGCCGAAGACCGGGATCGGCCCGCGACCCTGGTCGGCGAGCCGCCGGTGCCCGCCCTTCGTGAGGGGGTCGACGTCCCGGCTGCGCAGCGCCAGCTCGTCCAGCGTGATCCCGAGTGCCAGCAGCGCGCGGTCGGCGGTGTCGCGGATGTCGTCGCCGAGGAGCGCGTCCATATGCGCGTCGGTGGGCTTGGGCTCGGCCGCCTCGACACGACGGCGGTAGACGGACAGCAGCCGCAGGCCCTGCCCCACGAAGCCGAGCGCGACCCCACCGATCACGACCCCGGCAGCCCACTGGTCCGTCAGGCCGACCAGGGCCCCGGCGTTGCCGACGCCGACGATCCCCAGGCCCGCCACGAGGATGCCGTTGCGCTTGTCGGACCGGGGCGGAGTCATCGTGAAGTATCTCCGCGCCGCGTCCCGCCGGGCGTCGATCGCAAGGCCGCCGATCGCGACCTCCGTTGTTATCGTTCCTGCGCCTGTTCGATCGCGCGCCATGTCCGTGCCTCCGGTGCCGGAACGTGGGTGAGGATGAGTACCGCACGGTCGACGGGGAGCTCACGCGCAAGCGCGGTGACGTGCGACGGGATCTGCGGCGGCGCGTGCCGCCATGCCAGCCGGCTGTCCTCGGCCACGAGCAGCTCGAGGACCCGCGACTCGACGAGACCCGATGCCGCGTGCAGGTGACCCTCCACCCGGCGCAGTGTCGCTTCGCCGTGCCGGTGCGGACGCTGCCCCTGCAGCAGCGCGAGTGCCAGGGCGAAGTGGGCCTCCGCGCGCGCCGGCTCCTCGGTGATCGCCTCCGTGAAGCAGCGCGCAGCCTCGGCGTAGGACCGGCTCGCGAGCAGGACGTGGCCCGCGTGCATGAGGTCGTCCACGGTGCGCGCCGGCTCCCGGTTGTGGATCGTGTCGGCGAACTGGACGACCTCGGCGTGGACGTCCCGGAACCGTTGCCCGCTCATCGCGCACCTGTGATGGTGCGGGTCAAGGCGTCGACCGACTCGACGAGCCCGGCGGACGCGCTGATCCCGCCCGCGAGTGCGGCCATCCCCTTGACGATCTCGCGCAGCCGCTTCCGGCGCGGAGCGGGTGCGGCGAGCTCTCGTTCCGCCTCGACGAGGGCCCTTTCCATGGCTGCCGCGGTCTCGTCCCCGACCAGCCGGTCGGCGACGGCCTTCCTCAGCTCTTTCCGCACGCTGCAGACATCGAGGACCAGCGGCTGGTTGTTCGTGATGGTGTCGCCCATCTGCACCATCTGCGCCTTGATGTCGCGGAACGAGTTCTTCATGTCATCTCCTGTCAACGAATCAGGCCGTACTCGGCCGCGCACGGAGAGGAGTCGTTCCGAACGGTCTATCCGTTGCGGCTCACAGCCAGAAGCTGCAGGTGGTGCACCAGACGGGTGCGCGGTTCGTCCAGTCGTAGGCCGGCGATGGCCGTCGCTCGTCGCACTCGGTAGCGCAGGGTGTTGGGGTGCACGGTGAGTCGATCTGCGGCCGCGCGGACGTCGCCCATCGCGTCGAGCCACGCCACCACCGAGGCCACCAGGTCGGTGCGGTGTTCCCGGTCGTACTCGACGAGTCGGGCCACGCCCGGATCGCGGAGGTCGGGGTTGGCCGCGAGCAACCCGAGCGTCTGGGTGAGCAGCACCTCGGCCCGGATCTCGCCGAAGACCGCCACGTCCTGACCTTCGGCCATCGCGTCGAGCACGCGGTCGGCCTCCCGGCGGGAATCCGGTACGCCGGACAGCCGCTCCGCGGGCGAACCGATGCCGGCCTGCACCCGGATGCCGCTGCGGCGCCCCGCCGCGCCCACCACCTCCGTGCTCAGCGTGCGCACCGCATCCGTCGCGTGCACGTCCGGCAGCACCGCGTACACGCGGGCCCCGACCGCGGCGCACAGCGCCGTGCGCCGGTGGGCCGCCGCGTGCACGGACACCACCTCGACGAGCTCGGCGACGACCAGTTCGTGCGCCGCGGCGTCCCCCTCGCGCACGGCGAACGCGACGACCAGCGCGCCCGCGTCCTCGTTCAGCCCGAACGTGCCCGCCACGAGGTCCGGGCTCGCGCGGCCGTCGAGCAGGCCGGCCACCAGGTCCCGTTCCCACCGCCCGCCGGGCGACTGCTGGCTGCGGCGCCGCACGAGGTGCCCGGCCGCCACGCGCGCCGCACCGACCAGCACGTCCGCCGCGCGCTCCGCGAACGGCTCCGCACCCTCCTGCACCCAGATCGTGCCGAGCTGCCGGGGCCCGGCGTGGATGCCGATCGCGAGCCTGCGCCGGATGCCCAGCTCGGCGTGCTCGTCGACGTGCACGACGTCCTCGCTGTCGCGCAGCCGGTCGAACACGCCCCACTCGCGCAGGAGGCGCAGGTACTCGGCAGGGCCCTGGCGGCCGAGGATCGAGAGCCTGCGCAGCTCGTCGACCTGCGCCGCGTCGGCGTCGGAGCGGGAGTAGGCGAGCACCCGGCTCGCGGTGTCCTCGATGCTGACGACGCCGTGCGTGAGCAGCGCGACCGTCTGCGCGAGCGAGTACAGGTCGCCCGAGCCGTCGTCACCCGCCGCCCCGCCCTCGTGCAGCACGTCGCGCGCGAGCGACTCGACCCGCTCCCAGCGCACGTCGGGGCGCACGAGCAGCAGCGCGGCGCCCGCGTCGGCGGCAGCCGCGCGCAACACCTCCACCGGGCCGCCGGCCTTCACGGCCACCGCAGCCGCACCCCGCCGGGCCGCGGCCCGCAGCGCGGGCGTGGCGGCCCGCCCCCGCACCCCGATCACCAGCACCAGCTGGCCGGGGTAGCGGTCGGGCTCGTCGTCGGGGTCGAGGATCGCGAGGCCGGTGAGCGGCACGTCGAGGCCGGACGGTGCGGCCGCCAGCTCCACCAGCGGCTCGCCGATCGCGGCCAGCAACCGGCGGAGTGTGGTGTCCATGCCGGCCTCCTCGCGGCCCGCGTCGCGCCGGACGAGCGGGGTGGACGCACATTAGCCGGTGTGACGAAGGCGCGGCGGGAACGTTGTCCGCCAGGACGAGCCGGTGGCGTGCGGCCACGATCTACGGTCCTCCGCATGCTCCGCAGCACCCTGCTGGCAGCGGCCCGATCGGACGCCGTGCGCGCCGCCGTCGAGGCCGGGCCGTTCGACGCCCTGGTCGACCGCTTCGTCGCCGGCACCACGGTGGACGCGGCGATGGAGGCGGCGCGCGCGCTCACGGCCGACCGGCTCGTCACGATCGACCACCTCGGCGAGGACACCACCGAGCGCGCGCAGGCCGAGGCGAACGTCGCCGCCTACCTGACGCTCCTGGAGCGGCTCGGTCGCGAGGGGCTCGCGGAGCGGGCCGAGGTGTCGGTGAAGCTGTCGGCGTTCGGGCAGCGGCTCGCCCGGGACGGGGAGAAGATCGCGCTGGAGTCGGCGCGCCAGGTGTGCGAGGCGGCGGCCGCGGTGGGCACCACCGTCACCGTCGACATGGAGGACCACACCACCACCGACGCCACCCTGGAAACCGTGCGGGACCTGCGGGTGGACTTCCCGTGGGTGGGCGCGGTGCTGCAGTCCCACCTGCGGCGCACCGAGGGCGACTGCCGCGACCTCGCGGGCCCCGGCTCCCGCGTGCGGCTGTGCAAGGGCGCCTACGACGAGCCGGAGTCGGTGGCCTACCGCAGCTCCGCCGAGGTCGACCGGTCCTACGTCCGCTGCCTCAAGATCCTCATGGCCGGGCAGGGGCTGCCGATGGTGGCGACGCACGACCCGCGCCTGATCGCGATCGCCCGCCACCTCGCCGCGCGCGCCGGGCGGTCCGCCGACGACTACGAGCTGCAGATGCTCTACGGCGTGCGCCCGCACGCGCAGACCGACCTCGCCGCGCGCGGCCTGCGGGTGCGCGTCTACCTGCCCTACGGCACCGAGTGGTTCGGCTACTTCATGCGCCGACTCGCCGAGCGCCCCGCCAACCTGGCGTTCTTCGTGCGCTCACTCGTGACCCGCGGCTGAAAACCGCGGGGTCGCACCCCTTACGAATCCGGACCAGCTTGCCGAGAATGTAGACCTCGACGGGGGAGGAACACGAATGTCCGATCAGGCCTACGAGGTCACCGCACTGGTCGTCTACTTCGCAGCCATGATTGGAATCGGCTATTACGCCTACCGGCAGACAGCCGACCACGAGGGGTACATGCTCGGCGGGCGGCAGCTCCCGCCGTGGACGGCCGCGCTGAGCGCGGGCGCCTCGGACATGTCGGGGTGGCTGATGATGGGTCTGCCCGGGGCGATCTACGCGGCAGGGCTGGTCGAGGCGTGGATCGCCATCGGCCTCACCGTCGGCGCCTACCTGAACTGGCTGTTCGTGGCGCCGCGGCTGCGCTCGTACACCGAGGTGGCACAGAACTCGATCACGATCCCGAGCTTCCTCGAGAACCGCCTGCACGACACCTCACGGGCGCTGCGGGTGGCGTCGGGGGCCATCCTCCTCGTGTTCTTCACCTTCTACGTCTCGTCGATGCTCGTCGCGGGCGGCCAGTTCTTCGAGCTCGCCTTCGACGGCTCCTACCTGGTGGGCCTGGTGCTCGTCGCGCTCGTGACGCTGGGCTACACCCTCTTCGGCGGTTTCCTCGGCGCATCGCTCACCGACGTGGTGCAGGGGGTGATGATGATGCTCGCCCTGCTGCTCGTGCCCGTCGTCGCGATCGTCGCCGTCGGCGGGTTCGGCGAGACGGCCGCGGGGATCCGCGAGGTCGACCCGACCCGGCTGTCCCTGGTGGGCGGCGCGGACCTCTCCGCGGTGACGGTCATCGGGATCATCTCCGCCGCGGCGTGGGGACTGGGCTACTTCGGCCAGCCGCACATCATCGTGCGGTTCATGGCCATGCGGGAGGCGGCGTCGGCGGGCCCGGCCCGGCGGATCGGGATCAGCTGGATGGTCGCGTCGCTGCTCGGGGCGGTCGCCTGCGGCCTGATCGGTATCGCGTTCTTCCACCGCACGCAGAACGTGCTGGACGACCCCGAGCTGGTGGTGCTGGCGATGTCGCAGATCCTGCTGCACCCGCTGGTCGTCGGCTTCGTGTTCGCCGCCGTGCTGGCGGCGATCATGAGCACCATGTCGAGCCAGCTGATCGTCAGCTCCTCGGCGTTCGTCGAGGACCTGTACAAGGTGTTCGGCCGCGACACCTCGCAGCGCACCCTGCTGCTGCTCGGCCGGATCTGCGTGCTGGTGGTCGCGTTGATCGCCGGGGTGCTGGCCATCGACCCGAGCGACACGATCCTGAATCTGGTCGCATTCGCCTGGGCGGGCTTCGGTGCCTCCTTCGGGCCGGCCATCCTGCTGTGCCTGTTCTGGCGTGGGCTCACGAACTGGGGTGCACTCGCCGGAATGGTCGCAGGCGCCGTCGTCGTCTTCGTGTGGGACGCCTATGGAGAAGCCATCGCCGGGGTGGACCTGTACGAGATCGTGCCCGGCTTCCTGGCGAATCTCGTGGTCGCCGTCATCGTCAGCCGGATGACGTACGAGCCGAATGCGGAGATGGACCGCGAGTTCGACGAGGCCGTCGACGTCGCCCGTGGGAAGAAGGTGACGGCCGCATAGCCGTTCCGAGATCCGCTGCGTCGCCCTCCCGAGGGCGGAAACCCCGATCTCGGAGTGATCGATCGTTCTGAGATGTGGCTGTGCGTCCTGGTGAGGGCGATCGTGAGGATCTCGGGGCGATCATGCGTTCACGACGCCCTGCAGCTCGAACACCGCGACGCGGTCGGCGATCCCGGCGAACTCGTCGGGATGCGGCCACCTCACCCGCGAACCGGATCCCGACGACCGCAGGCGGGCCGTCGTCACGCTCACCGCCTCCGCGCGGGCCGAGCGGATCTAAGGGCCGGTGGGCGAGGCCGGGATCGCGGCGTTGCACCGGTGGAACGCGGCCGAGCTGGCGTTGATCGCCGACTTCCTGGAGCGCGGCCGCGCCCTGCAGCTCGAGCAGGCGGAGCGGATCCGGGCGCTCACCGGGCCGGGGGACGGGCGCGAGTGGTAGGGCTCAGGAGTGGGTGCCGTACACCCGCTCCGGCGTCACCAGCACCGCGGTGCGGCGCTCCTCGCGCATGACGCGGTCGTAGGTGGGCCAGTCGTCGTGGGTGCCGCCCGCGGCGGTGAAGACCTCCCGCAGCAGGAGGCGCAGGCGCTCGGCGTCGATGCCGTCGACCGGGTCGTCGGGCCCGATCAGCTCGCTCGTGCCGTCGACGCCGACCCACTCCCACCCGGCCCGCCACAGGAGCGAGGTGGCGGGGCGCACGCGCAGGTTGCGCAGCTTGACCTGCCCGTAGGTGACGTACCCGACGACCGGGCGGCCGGTGAGCGGGTGGTCGAGCACGCCCGCGTTGACCAGCGAGGTGTGCGGGGTGCCGGCGGCGCGCACGACGCCGACGCTCGCGAGGCCGTGGTCGCGGGCGACGATGCCGCGGACGGGGCCGAGATCCGGAGCGGTCATGGGCCCAGTGTGCACCGCCGCCCCGACAGCATCCGACCGTTCGGCTGACGTGGTGGATGGCCGGGCGCGGCGCGGGCCATCCTGGTGGTCCCGGACCGAGGAGGTGCCCGATGCTCAGCACGCGGTTCACCGAGCTCGTGGGCTGCGACGTCCCCATTCAGCAGGCTCCGATGGGGATGATCGCGCCGCCGCGCCTCGCGCTCGCGGTGGCGCGGGCGGGTGGCGTCGGCACGGTCAGCGCGCCGATCGGCGTCGACGCCGACGACCTGGCCGCCCAGCTGGACCGGTGGGTGGATCCCGAAGCGGGCGTGCTCGGCGTCAACTTCATCACCGAGCAGGTCGACCCCGCGGCCGTCGCCGTCGCGGCGGCGCGGGTGCGCGTGATCGACTTCTTCTGGAGCGCCCCGCACCCGAAGCTCGTGGACGCCGCGCACGAGGGCGGTGCGCTGGTGAACTGGCAGGTCGGGTCGCTGCCCGACGCCGTGCTCGCGGTCGAGGCCGGGGCCGACCTCGTCACGGTGCAGGGGCGGGAGGCCGGCGGGCACGTGCGCGGCGACACCCCGCTGCTGCCGCTGCTCACCTCGGTGCTGCGCGCGGTGGACGTGCCGGTGCTCGCCGCGGGCGCGATCGCCGAGCCCCGCGCGCTGGCCGCCGTGCTCGCCGCGGGCGCGTCCGGGGCCCGGATCGGTACCCGGTTCGTCGCGGCCGCGGAGTCGGGTGCACATCCGGAGTACGTGCTCGCCGTGCTCGCTGCGGGGCCGGAGAGCACCGAGATCTCCGACGGATTCGCGAACTGCCCGATGTGCGCCACGCTGCCGCGGGTGCGGGT
Source organism: Pseudonocardia zijingensis (assembly GCF_042657305.1). Lineage (NCBI taxonomy): Bacteria > Bacillati > Actinomycetota > Actinomycetes > Pseudonocardiales > Pseudonocardiaceae > Pseudonocardia > Pseudonocardia zijingensis. The sequence continues at coordinate 31,414 of NZ_JBHSKO010000027.1, forward strand.
GCTGCGCTCGGCCGTCGCGGCGGTCGACAGCTTCGGCGGCGACGTGGTCGGCACCGTCATCGCGGGCGACGGCGAGGAACCGCTGCCGCCGCGCTCCGGGATGCCCCCGCACAAGCAGGTGCGCGGGCACGTCCACGCGATGGCGCTCTACGCGGGCAGCGGGGTGGAGCACGTCAGCGCGGTGCGGCCCGCGGCCGACGTCGTGCGGGAGTTCGCGGACGGGGCCGAGGCGCTCCTGCGCGCCTGGTGAGCGGCGCCGGATCCGGTGGCCGGACAATCTCCTCATGACTGCGAGCAGCTCCGACGGCGGGGCGGAGGCGCCGGCCCGCCGCCCCGCGCGCCGGCAGGCCGAGATCGCGGAGTACGTCGTCCAGCACGGCAGTGCCACCGCCCACGAGCTGGTCGAGGCGTTCGGCGTCAGCCTCATGACCGTGCACCGCGACCTCGACGCCCTGGAGCGCCAGGGTGTCGTCCGCAAGTACCGCGGCGGCGTCACCGCCCAGCCGACCAGCGTGTTCGAGAGCAACGTCGCCTACCGGCTCACCACGGCCCAGCCGCAGAAGCAGGCGCTCGCCCGGCGCGCGCGGGCCATGGTGGAGCCGGGGATGTCGGTGATGCTGGACGACTCCACCAGCGCGCTCGCCGTGGTGCCCCTCCTGGAGGACGTCACGCCGCTCACGGTGGCCACGAACTTCCTGCCCGCCGTCTCGCAGCTCACCGCGATGCCGGACGTCCGGTTGATCGTGCTCGGCGGCATCTACTCGCCCACCCACGACTCGTTCGGCGGCGTGCCCTGCGCGGAGGCGGTCGAGGCGCTGCAGACGGACCTGCTCCTCTGCAGCGTCTCTGCGGTGTCCTCGACGCACGCCTACCACCAGGAGCAGGAGATCGTGCTGGTCAAGCGCGCGATGCTGCGCTCGGCCCGCACCCGCGTGCTCCTGATCGACAACGCCAAGCTGCGCCGCACCGCGTTGCACCGGCTCGCGCCGCTCACCGACTTCGACCTCGTCCTGGTGGACGACCAGGCGCCCGCCGAGCAGGTCGCCGCCCTGCGTGATCATGGGGCGGCGGTGGAGGTCGTGCCCGTCTGAGCCGATCGGCGCCGCACCTGCACCACCGCGACGTGCACGGCGCAGGCGGCCTGCACGGCGACGTGGCCGAGTGCGACGGGCAGGAGGGCCGCGCCGAGTCCGTCCGGCACCGGATCGGCGGGGAGGGGTACGAGGGCGACCACACCGAGGACGAGCAGGGTGCCGGTGAGGTGCAGGCGGGCGTAGGCCATGGCGCGGCCCGCGGCCATGCGGACGCCGAGCTCGTGCACCACCACCAGCCGCAACGCGAGCCCGATCAGGAGCAGTCGCAGCGCGTCGGCAGCGGCGGTGTAGCCCGTGCCGAAGAAGGACAGGCCGGGCCCGGCCAGGACGGCCCCCAGTGCGAGCAGCGGGAGGAAGGTGCCGAGGAGGCGCCGGCGGCACGCGGCCGTGAGCTCGGCGGCCCGCTCGGGTGCCCGGGCCCAGCTCACCGACAGGGAGTGCATGTAGTAGTTGGCCGCCGTCTCCAGCACCACCGCGGCCTGCCAGGCGATGAAGAACGCCGCACCGGCCTCGGGGCCGACGCGCAGGATGACGATCAGGGGCACCTGGTTGAGCAGGAGCGTGTAGCCGATCTGGGCCGCGGCTGTGGGGCAGAGGAAGCCGAGCACCTCGGAGCGGGTCGGCGCCACCCCGGCGGCGGGGTGGCGCCGCGCGTACCGGCGCACCGCGACGAGCAGGACGACCGAGCCGACCGCGATCCAGACGACGATCGGGGCGACCCACGACAGGACGATCCCCTGGGCGCCGAGCGCGGGCCCGAGGGCCACCAGCAACGCGATCCGGACCACGGCGAACAGGCCGTTGCGCCAGACCGCCCACCAGGGCCGCCCGATCCCGACCAGGACGTAGTCGTGCACGACGAAGGCGCCCCACCCGGCGCATGCGAGCACGAAAAGGCACGTGCCGAGCGCGAGCGGTGCGGACGGGCCCGCGGTGGTGCGGGCGAGCTCGGGGACGAACACCACGTAGCCCAGACCGGCCACCGCCGACAGCGGCATGATCAGCATGAGACTCCGCCGGACCAGCGTGGAGGCGTGGCGGCCCGCCACCGGGAGCCAGCGCAGCAGCCCGAGACCGAGGTTGAGCTGGGTGACCCCGGCGGTCAGGATGAAGGCGGAGACGACGGCTGCGGCCCGCCCGACGTCGGCCTGGGGGAGCAGGCGGGCGGCGAGGAGCCAGCCGGCGAACCCGGCGAGCGCGCCGAGCGCTGAGCTGATGGACAGAGCAAGGCCCTCGCCCGCCCGGCCCTTCCTCCCGGAGCACGCGACGACCGGGATGGGCTGGGTCTGCAGGTCGGCGAGCATCGCGGGGCCACGGTGCGGGATCGGGATCGTGGGGACGTCGTCCGGCGCCGTTTCGCGCAGGTGGGGACCGGTCACCGGACGGATTCCGGATTCGCGGGCATGATCGAGGGAAGTCGGGGAGAAAGGTCGGTGGGGATGGGATCGGGGGAGAGTGACGACGACCGGGCGGTCCAGGCGCTCGTCGAGCTCAAGGTCGGGCTGGAACACACGATCGAGCGGCTGGGGGCGGCCGCGGCGCGCGCCGACGAGCTGATCGAGCGGCGGCGGCGGGGAGCGTCGTGGTACGAGATCGTCTCGACGGAGCGGCCCCCGCTCGTCATCGAGACGATCACGCAGGTCCTGGACGACCTGGGCGAGCTGGGCAGCCGGTTCCGGCGCGAGGAGGCACTCGCGTTGCAGCACGAGGACGTCAGCATCACGAAGATCGGTGAGCTGTTCCGGGTCAGCCGCCAGCGGGTGTCCACGCTCCTGCAGGGCACGCGGTTGCGCGACCAGCCCTGACGGGCCTGACGGCACGCGGGCGCCGCATCCCTGGCGCTCATGTGGCTCCTCCGTCACACGCCGTGAGCGCAGTAGCCATTGCGCCACCCGTGAGGATGGCGCATGGGCTGTTGGGGCGCTAGATCAACCCTCTGCGTAGCGGACGCGTCGCGTGGGGTGGCCGGGACGAGGTGTGAACTACGGGCGAACTTCACATGCCTGCACTGTGCGAAATCACGATCGGGTGATAACTTCCCCGGCCGTGACGCCCACCACGACGACGAGGTCGGCCCCGCCCCGCCCGGACGCGCTCGACCCGCCGGCCCCGGTGCGGCGTCCCCGCCCGATGCGGGAGTACGGGTTGTTCGCGCTCATGGTGGCGCCGAACCTGCTCGTGATCGCCGTCTTCGCCTACTGGCCGATCCTCTACAACGCCTACCTCAGCCTCACCGAGTGGAACATGATCGCGGTGCGGCCGGAGTTCGTCGGGCTCGCCAACTACGCCCGCACGCTCACCGACCCCGCCTTCCACCAGGTCCTCTGGGTGACGGTGGCGTTCACCGGGCTCGTCGTGGCCGGGAGCCTCGTGCTCGGGCTCGCGCTCGCGGTGCTGCTGGACCAGCCGCTGCGCGGGAGCCACCTGGTGCGCACGCTGTCCTTCGCGCCGCACGTGCTCTCCGGTGCCGCGGTGGCCACGCTGTGGCTGTTCGTCTTCGACCCCGGCTACGGCCTGGTGCGCACGCTGCTCGACCCGCTGGGGATCACAGCGCCCGACCTCGTGAACTCCTCCGACGGCGCACTGTTCGCCCTGGTGGCCGTCTACCTGTGGAAGAACGTCGGCTTCGCAGCGCTGATCTACCTGACGGCCATGAAGAGCCTGCCGCGGGAGCTCGACGAGGCAGCCCTCATCGACGGCGCGGGCGCCTGGGCGCGGTTCTCGCGGGTGCGGCTGCCGCAGCTGCGGCCGATCACGTTCTTCCTGCTGATCACCACCGTGATCGGCACGTTCCAGGCGTTCGACGTGATCGCGGTGATGACCGAGGGCGGTCCGGGCACCGCGACCACCACGCTGAGCTGGGCGATCTACACCGAGGGCTTCCAGGCGTTCGACGCAGGCCGGGCCGCCACGTTGTCGATCATCATGTTCGTCCTGCTGCTGATCGTCACGGCGGTGCAGGCCCGGGTCATGGAGAGGCGGGTGCACGTCTGATGACGACGTCAGTTCCGATGCGCGCCGTGCAGTACGTGCTGCTCGTGGGCGTCGCGGCGGTGTTCCTCGGGCCCCTGTACTGGCTCGTGGCCACCTCGTTCAAGGCGCCCGACGAGATCTACCAGTTCCCGCCGGTCTGGTGGCCGACCGAGTTCACCTGGGAGAACTTCGGTCTGGCCTGGGAGGCCGCGCCCTTCGACCGGTTCTTCCTCAACTCGACGATCGCGACGGTGGCCGGCACGGCGCTGAAGGTCACCAACGCCGTGCTCACCGCGTACGCCTTCGTGTACCTGCGGTTCCCGTTCAAGAACGTGCTGTTCCTCGGGATCCTCGGGGCGATGATGGTGCCCGGCCACGTCACGCTGTTGCCGAACTACCTCACCGTGGCGACCCTGGGCTGGATCAACACCTACGCGGGACTGATCATCCCGGGCATCGGCTCGGCGTTCGCCACCTTCCTGATGCGCCAGCACCTCCTCACGCTGCCCCGCGAGGTCACCGACGCGGCGTCGGTCGACGGCGCCGGGCACTGGCGGACGCTCTGGCAGGTCGTGCTGCCGATGTCGCGGCCGATGCTCGCGACGGTCCTCGTGATCACCGCGGTGGAGGAGTGGAACAACTTCGTGTGGCCGCTGATCGTCACTAACACGGCGGAGATGCGCACGCTGCCGATCGGCCTGCTGTTCCTCAAGGACGAGGAGGGCCTCTCGAACTGGGGGACGATCATGGCGGGAACGCTGATCGTGCTGGCGCCGATGTTGGTGATCTTCTTCGTGGCGCAGCGCTGGATCGTCGGCGGCATCACGGCCGGGGCGGTGAAGGGGTGAGCACCAGGCGCGCGTTCCTCCTCGGCGTGCTCGGCACCGGCGCCGCGGCCACGCTGTCCGGCTGCGGGTTCCGCTCCCCGGACGCGGAGTACGGGCAGCCCCCGGGCAGCGTGCCCCCGCAGTACGCCGGGCGCGTGCGGGTGGTGTTCTGGCACTCCTACAGCGGGCGCAACGGCAACGTCCTCGGCGAGATCGTCACGGAGTTCAACGAGTCGCAGGACGACGTCTACGTCGAGGCGCAGTACCAGGGCAGCTACGACGACACCGCGCGAAAGGTGGCCGCGTCCCTGGTGGCCGGGCAGGTGCCGGACATCGCGATCTTCTCCGACGTCACGTGGGAGCGGTTCTACCTCAACGAGGCGCTCGAACCGTTCGACCCGTACTTCCGGCCCGGCACCGGCTTCGAGGCGGGCGCGTACGAGCCGAAGCTGTTCGACGAGGGTGTGCTGCAGGGGCGTAGCTGGTGGCTGCCCTTCGCGCGCAGCACCCCGATGCTCTACTTCAACCGCGATGCGTTCGCGCAGGCCGGGCTGCCCGACCGCGCCCCGGAGACCTGGAGCGAGCTGCGGGAGTGGGCACCGGCGCTGGCCTCGGTGCAGTCGGCCGGCCGGTCGCTGCGCAGCCTCGCGTTCGTCAAGGTCGACGGCGACTGGCAGTTCCAGGGCAACGTGTGGCAGTTCGGCGGGTCCTACTCCGACGGCCTCGACATCACGATCGACGCCGAGGGCGCGGTCGCCGCGGGGGAGTGGCAGCGGCGGCTGGTCCACGAGGACGGCTACGGCTACATGGCCAGCAGCGCCATGACCGACTTCGCCGCCGGCCTCACCGCGATGGCGCAGGACAGCACCGGTGGGCTGCGCAACGCGATGGAGAAGGCGTCGTTCTCGGTGGGGGCCGGGTTCGTGCCCGCGGAGGTGGCCGCGGGCGTGGCCACCGGTGGTGGCGGGATCGGGATGATGCGCAACGCCACGGCCGAGCGCAAGCAGGCCGCGGCCGTGTTCCTCGCCCACCTCTCCCGCCCCGAGATCGCGGCCCGCTGGACGATCGAGACCGGCTACCTCCCGGTGATCACGGCCGCGCAGCAGCACCCGGCGCTGGTCGACCTCATCGCGCGCGAGCCCAACTACGGCGTCGCGATCCGGCAGCTCCCGCGCGCCCGCCAGCAGGACGCGATCCGCCTCTACGGGCGCAACGCCAACGTCGCGATCTACACGGGCCTGCAGCAGATCTACGCCGACAACGCGGACCCCCGCGACGTGTTCGGGTCGGTGGCGCGCCGCCTCGAGTCGATCGCCGACGAGGTACGCCGCCAGTACGAGGAGAAGGTTCGACCGTGATCATCACCGGCCACCGCGGCGCCATGGGCAGCGAGCCCGAGAACACGCTGCGCTCGTTCCGCAGGGCCGTCGCCGAGGGCTGCGACGAGATCGAGCTCGACCTGCGCGTCACCGCCGACGGCCGCATGGTCGTGGTGCACGACGCCACGGTCGACCGCACCACCGACGGCACGGGCGCCGTCGCCGAGCTGACCTTCGACGAGCTGCGCGCCCTCGACGCCGGCCTCGGCGAGCAGGTTCCGACCTGGGCCGAGGCGGTGGGCGCGGTCGACGTCCGGTTCCAGGCGGAGATCAAGGCGCCCGAGGCCGTGCCGCTGCTCGCCGAGTCGCTGCGCGCCGACCCCGACCTCGCCGCGCGCACGCTCGTCACCTCGTCCCACGCCGACGTGCTGCTCGCCGTGCGCGGCGAGCTGCCGGACGTCGAGACCGGCCTCATCCTCGGCCGCACGCCGCCGTTCGCCGAGATCGTCACCAGGACGACGGCCGCGCAGGCCCGCACCGCTCTGTGCGGGATCGCGGGCCTCACCGCGGACGGCGTCGCCGGCCTGCACGAGCGCGGCTTCGAGGTCACCGGCTGGCCGGTGCCCGACGGGGAGGTCCTCGCCACGGCCGTCGAGCTCGCGGTGGACGGCATCACCACCGACCACCCCGACGTCGTCTGCGCGCTCGCCCGCGCGAACTGAGCGCGAAGACGATCTCCCCGACGGGCTGAGACCCACGCCACTGACAACACCGAGATCCCCGGCGAACTAGCAGGCGGCACCCACGCGGGCCGCAAGCAGCGCAGAGCCAGGCCCTCCGGTCGACCCGCTCGACGGCGACCAGGAGGAGGTTTCGAAGACGGGCGAGCGGACGGACGGATTGCTCCGGGAGGAGCAGGCCGGGCCGAGCCGAGCACCGCCGGAACCCCGGCGGGAATCCCACCCTTTTCCGTGGCGATCACCCTGCGCGACGGATCTTGGCCCGTCGCCGCCACAGCGGCGGATCGAGGAGACCCAGCAGATGCAGCACCAGCAGCACCTTCAACGGTGCGGAGCTCGCCGCCGGCGGCAAGGGCGGCGGCCGCATCTGTTTCGAGGACCCCGGCCTGACGGGCACCTACCAGGTGCTCTACGACGGCTGGTTCCAGGGCGAGGAGCAGGCGTGGGAGACCAGCCGGGGCTGACGCCCTCGGCGCCCACCGCCTGAACCGGTCCCCATGATCACGGAGTTGGCGCGTTCCCGGGTTGATTTCGCCCGGGAATGCGCCAAACCCGTGATCATGGGCGCGGAACCGGCCGGAGGTGGCGCCGCGCGCCCACCCGGGCAGGCCCTGGCCTGCCCGCGATTCGCCCGGGAGAGGCGGCCCCGCACGATGCGCGGCGCCACCGGAGGCCCGGCCCGACCTGCGCGTCACACTGATCGAGCCAACTGCCTCCGCCCCAGGATCACCGCGGCCGGGCCAGGGCCTGTCCGACCGGGCGCGCGACGCCCCCCAGGAGGGTGTCTCCCCGGGAAGCGGCGGCTCGAGGCCGGAGGCTCCCGCGGCGATCAGGGCCGAGCGGCCTGGAGCGCAACCCGGCCGTCGGCCGCCAACACGGGTGGCTTCCGCGCGGGTTCCGCGGAACCCGGCCTATCCGCCGAGGTGCTCCACCGCCTCGGTGAGGTCGACGACGTCGGCGTACTTGGCGTCGAGGTCGCGCAGGTTCTGCTCGTGCAGCTCCCGGGTGCGGTCGGCGCAGGCCTGGTGCACGACCTGCGGGCGGAAGCCGTGGGTCAGCGCGTCCGTGGCCGTCGCGCGCACGCAGCCGGACGTCGACACCCCCGTCACGACCACGGTGTCGACGCCGCGGGCGTGCAGCGTGGCGGCGAGCGAGGTGCCTGCGAACGCGGACGCGTACTGCTTGACCAGCACCAGCTCGCCAGGGCCCGGCTTGAGGGCGAGCTCGCCCCAGCCGCCTTCGGCGTCCTCGGCGAACGCGGTGAGGGCGGGCACCTTGCGGGCGAACAGCCCGGCGTCGGCGAGGTCCGGGGCGTAGCGCACGACCGTCCAGACGACGGGGTGCCCGCCCGACCTCGCCGCCTCCGCCAGCTGTGCGGTGGCGGCGACGGCGGGGCCGGGTTCGGGCAGTGCGAACGGGCCGTCCGGCTCGGTGTAGGCCCGCACCAGGTCGACCACGACGAGCGCGGGTCGCTCGCCCCACCCGACGCGCCCGGAGAACGCGCTGCCGTGTGGCCCGGTCACGCGTCCGTCCAGACCGGGCGCTTGGGCGCGGGCAGGCCGGTCTCCTCCTCGCAGCGGGCGAGGATCTCCTCAATCGGCGGGCCCATGTCGAACACCGGCAGCTCCGCGGGCCGGGCGGCGCGCATCTCCGCGCGCAGGGCCTCGGTGGCCGCCGGGTCGCCGACGACCACCCCGTAGCGGCGGGCGCCCTCGGCGGTGACGAGGCCGCGGCGCACCTCCAGCTCGACGAGCGCGGGGTCGCGTTCGAGCGGGTCGCCCCACCCGCCGCCACCCCAGGTGACGAAGTGCAGCACGTCGCCCGGCGCCACGGGCACGTCGTGGCACTTGGACGGCAGCACCTCGCGGGTGCCGTCGGCGCGCTCGATCCACTTGGTGCCGCGCGCACCCGGGTGCCCGCCGTTCACGCCCCACGGGTAGGTGAGCCAGCGGTCGTCGTGGATCGCGATCGTTCCCGGCTCCTCGAACACGTACGCGACGTCCACGCCGTTGCCGCCGCGGTGCAGCCCGGGCCCGCCGGTGTCGGCGACGGTCTCCCACTTCTCGATGCGCAGCGGGTAGTAGGACTCCAGGTACTCGCACGGGATGTTGACGAAGCTCGGCCACAGCGAGTGGCCGTCCGGCCCGTCGCCGAGGGGGCGGCCGGGGATGCCGCCGAAGCCGATCGAGTACAGCTGGAACCACTCGCCCTTGCGCTCGCCCGACGAGTAGTGCCCGGAGTACATGAAGTGCGGCGACGACGAGAAGCCCGCCGCGTTGAGCAGGGCCGGGTTCGTCTGGCCGAGCAGGCCGCCGAACAGGTCGAACACGCGCCCGACGCCGTGGTTGCGCCCGTTGAGCGAGGCCGGGTGCTTGGGCTTCCAGTACGAGCCGTCCGGGATCGTGACGTCGATCAGCGGGTAGAAGCCGTCGTTCCACAGGATCTGCGGGTCGGCCACCGTGATCATGTAGATCCCGAAGAACATCCGGGTGAGGTTCTCGTTGATGTAGTAGTTGATCGGGCCCGCGGCCTGCGGGCTCGACCCGGTGAAGTCGATGTGCACCTTGTCGCCGGTGCGGGTGAGCGACATCTTCAGCTCGTAGGGCCCGTTGCCGACGCCGTCGTCGCAGATGTAGTCGGTGAAGCTGAGCGTGCGGCCCTCCTCGAACACCGCGTGCAGCAGCACCTTCATCGCGTCGTGGTTGCGCTGCAGCAGGGCGTCGAGCGCCGACAGGTACGTGGCGGTGCCGAAGCGCTCGCACATCTCCACGACGCGCCGTCCCGCGGTGCGGCAGGCGGCGACCAGGCCGTTGAGGTCGGCCCGGTTCCAGTCCGGCATCCGCACCTGGTTCAGGATGATCTTGAGGGCGTCCTCGTTGAGCTCGCCCCGCGAGTAGAGCTTGAAGGGCGGGATCACCACGCCCTCCTCGTAGATCGTGCGCGCGTCGGTGGGCATCGAGCACGGCGTCTTGCCGCCGACGTCGGACATGTGCCCGAACATCGACGCCCAGCCCACCACCCGGCCCTCGTGGAAGATCGGCATCACGATCAGCCAGTCGTTGGCGTGGCTGATCGCGGCCCCGCACGCATACGGGTCCGACGTGAGGAGCACGTCGCCCTCTTCGACCGTGCCGTCGAACCCGTCGAGGAAGTCGGGCACCGACAACCCGAACTGCCCGACCACCATCTTCCCGCTCGGGTCGCCGATCAGCGGGAACTCGTCGTGCTGCTCGCGGATGCCGGGGGACAGGGCGGTGCGGAACAGCACCTCGTCCATCTCGTAGCGGGCGTTGCGCAGGCCGTTCTCGATGAGGTCGAGGGTGACCGGGTCGACCTCCGTCTTCTCGACGGCACCGGTCGCGGTCTCGATGATGCGGGCCATCAGCGGGCCTCCTCCGGACGGATCAGCAGGCTGCCCGAGGGGTGCACGGTGGCCGCGTGGCCGGGCAGCACGAGGGTGGTCGAGTCCATCTCGGTGACGATCGCGGGCCCGGCGACGACGTCGCCCGCCCGCAGCTTGGTGCGGTCGTAGATCCGGGCGTCGACCCAGGCCCCCGACACGTGGATCGGGTGCGTGTCGACCAGCGCCCCTGCGGGGTCGCCGTCGCCGTCGGGCAGCCGGGTGGCCGCCACCTGCGGGCGCGGCCCGGTCACCGTGGCGCGGGCGTTGACCAGCTCGTGGTCGGTGGTGAGCAGGAACGAGAACAGCCGCTCGTGCTCGGCGTCGAACGCGGCGGCGAGCGCGCCGAGCGCATCCCGGTCGAGGTCGGTGACCTCGACCGGGATCTCGAAGCCCTGGCCGTGGTAGCGCACGTCCACCTGGTAGGCCGTGGTCTGCTCGGCCTCCGGCACACCCTGGGCGGCGAGCCGCTCGCCCGCCTCGGCGCCGAGCTCGCGCAGGATCGCCACGAGGTCCTGCGGGGTGAGGTCGGCGAAGCGGCGCAGCACCGTGCGGGCCGACTCGCTGCGCGCGGAGGTCGTGGCGTCGCCGAGCGCGCAGAGCACCCCGGGTGACGGCGGCACGATCACCGGCCACGCCCCGGTGAGCTTGCCGAGCGCGTTGGCGTGCAGCGGCCCGGCCCCGCCGAACGCGACGAGCGCGAAGTCGCGCGGGTCGAAGCCCTGCTGCACCGACACCAGCCGCAGCCCACCGAGCATGTTCTCGTTGACGATGTCGACGATGCCCGCCGCAGCCGCCTCCGGGGTGGGCAGGCCCATCGCCTCGGCGACCGCGCCGACCGCCGCCCGCGCGGCGCCGACGTCGAGGGTGATCTCGCCGCCTGCCAGCGTCGGCGGGAGGTAGCCGAGCACGACGTTCGCGTCCGTGACGGTCGGGGCGATGCCGCCCTTGCCGTACGCCGCGGGGCCCGGGTCGGCGCCCGCCGACTGCGGGCCGACCCGCAGCGCCTTCGTCAGCTCGGGGACGTGGGCGATCGAGCCACCGCCCGCGCCGACCGTGCGCACGTCCACGCTGGAGGCGCGCACCGTGAGGTCGCCGACCTGCGTCTCGCGGCCGATCCGCGGGGTGAGGCCCTGCACGAGCGCGACGTCGGTGGAGGTGCCGCCCATGTCGAACGTGATGAGGTCGGTGACACCGCACTGCTCGGCGGTCCACACCGCACCGGTGACCCCGCCCGCCGGGCCCGACAGCAGCATCGTGACGGGAGCGCCGATCGCGGCCTCCGCCGAGGAGAGCCCGCCGTCGCTGCGCAGGATCGCGAGCTCGCCGCGCACGCCGCCCTCGGCGAGCTTCCCGGCGAGGGTCTCGGTGTAGCGCTTCACCTGCGGCTGCACGTAGCCGTTCGCGACCGTCGTGACCGTGCGCTCGTACTCCCGCAGCTCGGGCAGCACGTCGGAGGACAGCGACACCGGCACCCCGGGCAGCACCTCCGCGGCGATCTCGGCGATCCGCCGCTCGTGCGCCGGATCGGCGAAGGAGTTGATCAGCGAGACGGCGAGCGCGTCGATCCCGGTCAGCCGCTCGAGCTGCGCGCGGACGTCGGCGTCGTCGAGCTTCCGCACGACGCTGCCGTCGGAGGCGATGCGCTCGTCGACCTCCACGGTGTTCTCCAGCGCCGCGAGCGGCTCCGGCTTCGGCCAGATGATCCAGCCGGCCAGGCCGCCGGGCACGAACGAGCGGGCGATCTGCAGGACCTGCCGGAAGCCCTTCGTGGTGACCAGCCCGACGGTGGCGCCCTTGCCCTCGAGGATGGCGTTGGTGGCCACGGTGGTGCCGTGCAGCACCTGCGCGACGTCCGACAGGGCGATGCCGGCCTGGGCGCACACCTTGCCGATGCCGGTGAGCACCCCGACGGACTGGTCGGCCGGGGTGGAGGAGGTCTTCGCGCGCCACGTCGTGCCCGTCGCCTCCTCGACGAGCAGGACGTCGGTGAAGGTGCCGCCGACGTCGACACCGAGCCGGTAACTCATGAAGCCTCCTGCTCCCGGGCTGCCCGCAGCATCACGGCGCGGGCGTTGTGGATGTGCGCGGTCATGACGGCCTGCGCCCACGTCGGGTCGCCTGCCCGGATCGCGGCGACGATCTCGACGTGGTGGGCGAGGCTGCGGTGCAGCGACGCCTCGTCGTAGGCGTGGAAGTTGCGCAGCTGGATGGGGGCGTGGACGACCCCGGCCAGTGCTGCGGCGAGTGCGGGCTGGTCGGCGATCTCGACCAGCAGACCGTGGAAACGGCGGTTGAGCGGCACGAGTGCGTCGAGGTCCTGCGCCGGGCCGGGGCGGCCCACCTCGAGCATCTGCGCGGCGAGGTCGTCGAGCGCGGCCACGTCGGCGGGCCGTGCCCGGGGGACGGCGAGGCCGGTGAGCCGTGGCTCCAACGTCGAGCGGAGGTCGAAGACGCCCTCGAGCTCGGCGACGCTCCAGCTCGCCACGCGCGCGCCGCGGTTGGGAACGAGCTCGACCAGACCCTCGGCGGCGAGCCGGGTGAGCGCCTCGCGCACCGGGGTGCGGCTCACCCCGAGCCGCTCGGCGAGCTCGACCTCCCCGAGCCGCGCGCCCGCCGCGAACTGCCCGTGCAGGATCAGCTCGCGCAGGGCGCTCAACGCCCGCTCGGTGGACGTCACGGTGCGTGTCACACATCACCTCCGCTCCAAGATTGTGTGCAATCTATGGCCAGAGGTTCCACCGAGCAATGGTTTGGGCGTAACTTCGCCGTGAATGCATGCAAAGGGAGGGTCACGTGGGCGATCTGCTGCGGTCCGGTCCGGGGACGCGCGCGCGGTTGCGGGAGCTGCTGGCCGGCCCTGCGCCGGTGGTGGCGCCGGGTGCGTACGACGCGCTCTCGGCGCGGCTGGTGGAGCAGGCCGGTTTCGGCGTGGTCTACATGACGGGGTTCGGCACCACCGCCTCGTTGCTCGGCAGGCCGGACGTCGGGCTGCTCGGCGGCGCGGAGATGGTCGACAACGCGCGGCGCATCGTCGCCGCCGTCGACGTGCCGGTGATCGCCGACGCCGACACCGGGTACGGCAACGCGATCAACGTGCTGCGCACCGTGCAGTCCTACGAGCAGGCGGGCGTCGCGGGCGTGCACCTGGAGGACCAGGTGATGCCGAAGAAGTGCGGGCACATGAGCGGCAAGGCCGTGATCGGTGCCGACGAGATGACCGGCAAGATCCGCGCCGCCGTGGCCGCCCGCCAGGACCCCGACTTCCTGGTGATCGCCCGCACCGACGCAGCCGCCGTCGAAGGGCTCGACGCCGCCCTCGACCGTGCGCGGGCCTACGCCGACGCCGGCGCCGACCTGCTCTTCGTCGAGGCGCCCACCAGCGAGGACGACATCGCCCGCGTGGCGCGGGAGCTCGCCGGTGTCGCGCCGCTGGTGTTCAACTGGGCCGAGGGCGGGCGCACGCCGCCGCTGCCGCTGGACCGCATCGCCGAGCTGGGGTTCTCGCTCGTGCTGTTCCCGATCGGCACCCTGCTCGCCGCCACCGCGGGCATCCGCTCCCTCCTCGCGACGCTGGGGGCCGACGGCACGCCCGCCGCCGCGCTGCCCGGCGTGCCCTCGTTCGACGAGTTCACCGACCTCATCGGGCTGCCCGAGATCCGGTCGCTGGAGGAGCGCTTCGGTTCGTGACGGTCAGGCCGTCGCCCAGGCGGCCTGGAGTTCACGCGAGCGTAGCCAGCCGCCCGGCGACGCGCCGAGCAGTGCCCCGATCGATCCGACTGCCCCGGTCGGCCTACCCTCGCCCTCATGAGCCGGGACAAGGTGCGGGTCGCCGTGGTGTTCGGGGGGCGCAGCAGCGAGCACGCGATCTCCTGCGTCTCCGCCGGGTCGGTCCTGTCCCAGCTGGATCGGGACCGGTTCGAGGTCGTCCCGGTCGGCATCACCCGCGACGGGGCCTGGGTGCTGGGCACCTCGGACCCGCGGGAGCTGGTGATCTCGGACCGCGCGCTGCCATCGGTCGACGCGGGCGGCACGGCGCTCGCCCTTCCCGGCGACCCGACGCGCGGCGGCCTCGTGGTCCTCGACACCGACCGGGCGGGCGAGGTGTTCTCCGGCGTCGACGTCGTCTTCCCGGTGCTGCACGGCCCGTTCGGCGAGGACGGCACGATCCAGGGGCTCCTGGAGATGGCGGGTGTGCCCTACGTCGGGGCGGGCGTGCTGTCGAGCGCGGCGTCCATGGACAAGGAGTACGCGAAGAAGCTGTTCGCCGCCGAGGGCATCCCGGTCGGGGACCTGGTCGTGCTGCGCCGCGGCACCGCCACCCTCACCGAGGCCGAGCGCGAGCGGCTCGGGCTGCCGGTGTTCGTGAAGCCGGCCCGGGCGGGTTCGTCGGTGGGCATCACGCGGGTCACCGACTGGGCGGACCTCGACGCCGCCATCGCCACCGCCCGCGAGCACGACCCGAAGGTGCTGGTGGAGGCCGCGATCGTCGGGCGCGAGGTCGAGTGCGCCGTGCTGGAGTTCCCGGACGGCACCGTGCGGGCCAGCGTCCCGGCCGAGATCCGGATCGTCGGCACCGCCCCCGACGGCCACAAGCCCGAGTTCTACGACTTCGAGGCCAAGTACCTCGACGACGTCTGCGAGTTCGACATCCCCGCCAAGCTCGACGACGCGGTGGCCGAGCGCCTGCGCGCGATGGCGGTGGCCGCCTTCCACGCCGTCGACGGGCAGGGGCTCGCCCGCGTCGACTTCTTCGTCGGCCCGGACGGCGAGCTGACGCTCAACGAGGTCAACACGATGCCCGGCTTCACGCCGATCTCGATGTTCCCCCGGGCCTGGGCGGTCACGGGTATCGACTTCGAGACGCTGCTGACGACCCTGGTGGAGACCGCGCTGGCCCGCGGAACCGGGCTCCGCTGAACCTGCTCAGCCCCACTGGCCGGGCTCGTAGGAACCCCCGGGCGTCCGCGTGATCGCGTTCATGCGGTTGTAGGCGTTGATGAGCGCGACGAGGGAGACGAGCGCGGCGAGCTGGTCGTCGTCGAAGTGCTTGCGCGCCAGCGCCCACGTGTCGTCGCCGACGCCGCCCGCACCGTCGGCCACGCGCGTGCCCTCCTCGGTGAGGGCGAGCGCGGCCCGCTCGGCCTCGGTGAAGACGGCGGCCTCCCGCCAGGCGGCGACCAGGTTGAGCCGCACCGCGGTCTCCCCGGCGTGCGCGGCGTCCTTGGTGTGCATGTCCAGGCAGACCGCGCAGCCGTTGATCTGGCTGGCGCGGATCTTCACCAGTTCCTGCACGGTGCGCGGCAGCGTGGAGTCGGTGACGACCTTGCCCGCCGAGTTGATGAAGCGGAGGAACTTCGCGGCGACGGGGTTGGTGTGGAAGTCGATCCGGGCGTCCATGATCTCTCCTTCGCGATGGGTTTCACCCCACTGACACCCCGCGAAGGGAATGCGTGACGCGCTGGAGGTCCAGGTGCTCGATCACGGCCGCGACGACGTCGTCGGTGGTGGCGGTACCGCCCACGTCGCGGGTGAGCACGCCCGCCCCGGTGGTGGCGTCGATCGCCTCGCGCAGGCGCTCGGCCTCGTCGGGCAGGCCGAGGTGGTCGAGCATCAGCGCGGCGCTGCCGATGGCCCCGACAGGATTGGCGATGCCCTGGCCCGCGATGTCGGGGGCGGAGCCGTGCACGGGCTCGAACATCGAGGGGAAGCGGCGCTCGGGGTTGAGGTTCGCGCTGGCGGCGAGGCCGAGGCTGCCGGCGAGGGCGGAGCCGAGGTCGGAGAGGATGTCGGCGTGGAGGTTGGACGCGACCACCACCGACAGCTCCTCGGGCCGCAGCACGAACTTGGCCGACATGGCGTCGACGAGCACGCTCTCGGTCTCGACGTCGGGGTAGTCCCGCGCCACCCGGGCGAAGACCTCGTCCCACAGCACCATGCCGTGCTGCTGGGCGTTGCTCTTGGTCACCGAGGAGACCTTCTTGCGTGCGCGGCCGCGGGCGAGGTCGAAGGCGAACCGCATGATCCGCTCGCAGCCCTTCTCGGTGAACAGGGCGGTCTGCAGGCCGACCTCGTTGCCGGGCCCGCGGCCTGCGAGGTTGCGCCCGCCGAAGCCCGCGTACTCGCCCTCGCTGTTCTCCCGCACCACCACCCAGTCCAGCTCGGTGTGGTCGGCCTTGCGCAGCGGGGACACCACACCCGGGTGGAAGCGCACCGGGCGGACGTTGGCCCACTGGTCGTAGCCCTGGCAGATCGCCAGGCGCAGCCCCCACAGGCTGACGTGGTCGGGCACGGTGGGCCAGCCGACCGCGCCGAAGTAGATGGCGTCGAAGTCCCGGAGCACCTCGAGGCCGTCCTCGTCCATCATGCGGCCGGTCTTCTCGAAGAAGCCGCAGCCCCACGGGAACTCGGTCCACTCGAAGGCGAACGCACCGCCGGATGCGGCGGAGAGGGCGTCGAGCACGGCGCGCCCGGCGGCGACGACCTCGACACCGACGCCGTCGGCCGGGATGGCGGCGATCCGGAACGTTCGCGGTGCGGTCGGTGCGGGCATCGGGTCTCCTTCGTCGGTGCTGCTCCCCGCAGTGAAGCGTCCGCTGCCGTCCCGTGTCCAAGACGGGCTGGCGATCCAGCCCACAGGAAGGGCCTATCCGTCGAGGTCGACGGGTGTGTAGGTGCGGGCGGTGGCGAGGAAGGCGCGGGCGGCGGGCGTCAGGGGAGCGGAGCGGCTGAGCAGCGAGATGTGCAGATGGGCCGGCGGGTCGAGGCGCACGGCACGGGCGCCCGTCCGGCGGGCGAGCGGCGTGAACGCCGATCCCGCGACGATCCGGACCACCGACACCGCCCAGCAGTACCTCCAGTCCGGCGAGACCCGCGAGTGGTGGGAGTTCCCCGAGAGCTTCTTCGGCGCCTTCGTCGAG
This sequence comes from Pseudonocardia zijingensis, assembly GCF_042657305.1. Lineage (NCBI taxonomy): Bacteria > Bacillati > Actinomycetota > Actinomycetes > Pseudonocardiales > Pseudonocardiaceae > Pseudonocardia > Pseudonocardia zijingensis. The sequence continues at coordinate 48,687 of NZ_JBHSKO010000027.1, forward strand.
GGCGACATCCTGCAGATCATCTTACTCGCGGTGCTCTTTCGGGATCGCGATCAATGCCGTCGGCCCGGTGGGCGAACCGGTCGTCGTGGTCGTCCGGCGGCTCACGGAGCTCGTCTTCGAGGTCCTCGGCTTCGTCATGAAGGCGGCCCCGCTCGGTGCGTTCGGCGCGATGGCCTGTGCGATCGGCAAGTTCGGCCTCTCCACGCTGACCAGCCTCGGGGGGCTCATCGCGCTGTTCTACGTGACCTCGATCCTGTTCGTCGTCGTGGTGCTCGGCGGGTTCATCGCCGCCTACGTCCGGCTGAACATCTTCCAGCTCTTCCGCTACCTGAAGGACGAGTTCATCCTGGTGCTGGGCACGTCCACCGCCGAGCCCGCGCTGCCCGGCCTGATGCGCAAGCTCACGTTCATGGGCGCGGACGCACCACGGTCGGCCTGGTCGTCCCGACCGGGTACAGCTTCAACCTCGACGGCGCCGCCATCCACCTCTCCCTGGCGACGCTCTACATCGCCCAGGCCACCAACACCCCGCTGACCGTCTCCCAGCAGCTCGGGCTCCTCGCCGTGATGCTGCTGACCTCGAAGGGAGCGGCGGGTGTCGCGGGCGGCGGGTTCATCGCCCTCACCGCCACGCTGTCGACGATCGGCACCGTGCCCGCCGCCGGAATCATGCTGATCTTCGGCATCGACAAGTTCATGTCGGAGTGCCGGGCCCGCGCCGTGCTCGCCGGGAAGGACGTCCCCGAACTGCCGGAACCCGGTCCCGCTGCGGCCGAACCGCAGCACGGTGACCCCGTCGCGGTGCCGCTCACGCGATGACCACCAGAAGTTGATCAGGCGCGGGGCACGGCGTGGCCGTGCACCAGCCTGGTCAGCGTGGCGCCCAGCGGGTGGCGCTCGTCGCCGACGCGCACCCAGCGCGGCCCGCCGAACGGGGCCTGCTCCTCCACGGTGAGGACCACGCCGGGGTAGATGCCCAGCTCGCCGAGGTAGCGCAGGGCGGCGCTGTCGCGGTCGGACACCCGGTCGACCCGGAACCGGCACCCGGCGGGCGCGGCGTCGAGCGCCTCGCCCCAGCCCTCCTCGTGCGGCCCGTCGCGCGGCGGGATCGGGTCGCCGTGCGGGTCGTGGGTGGGGTGACCGAGCGCGGCGTCGATGCGGTCCTCGAGCCGTTCCGACAGCGCGTGCTCCAGCAGCTCGGCCTCGGCGTGCACCTCGTCCCACGGCACGTCGAGCACGCGGGCGAGGAAGGTCTCCAGAAGGCGGTGGCGGCGCACCACGCGCAGCGCCGCCCGCTCGCCCGATGCGGTGAGCTGCAGGGTGCGGCTGTCCGGCCGGGTGAGCAGGCTCCCGTCCTCCAGCCGCTTCACCATGGCCGAGACCGAGGGGGCGGACACGCCGAGCTCGTGGGCGAGCCCACCGGTGGTGACCGGCTCGCCCCGGTGGGCGAGGTGGTAGATCGCCTTGAGGTAGTCCTCGGTCGCCCGGGACATCGTCACCATGCCCGGAATCGTATGTCGTCGCGCGTCAGCGCACCGCCACGGCGGTGGCGGGCAGGGTCTCGCGGACCACGTCGGACAGCTGCTGGAGTGGGGCGCTCCCGGCGTCGACGGGCACGGTCAGGGCCAGGTAGACGGGCCGGTCCACGGCGATGTAGCTCACCTGGACCGGCTCGGGCAGCCCGTCGTCGAGCTGGAGCCACCGCACCCCGTTCACCTCGAGGAGTGCCGACGCCGGGTTCAGTTCAGCCGGGCGGGGCAGGCCGCAGCGCAGCACGACGGGGCGGGGCGCCGCGGCCCAGGCCCGCACGCCGGGCAGGCTCTCGGCCCGGTCGATCGGGCGGGGCGGCATCGGGCCGTCGGGGCCGTCCAGCTCGGCGGGGAGGGCGGCCAGCAGGGCCGCGCACTCGGGGCCGGTGGCAGCGGGCGAGTCGATCGGCGCCACGGCGAGCGGGCCGGTCTCGGGCGGGGCCGGTTCCCCGACGCCGCGCACCCGTGCGGTGATCGCGATCGCGGCCACCGCGACGGCCAGCAGCAGGGGGAGCGCGATGGCGATCGCGACGGGAGGGGAGAGCCGGCTGCCCACGGGTCAGGAGAGGTGCACCACCGGGCAGGTCAGCGTGCGCGTGATCCCGCTGACGCCCTGCACCTGTGCGACGACGAGCTGGCCGAGCAGATCGACGTCCTCCGCCTCGGCGCGCACGATGACGTCGTAGGGTCCGGTGACGTCCTCCGCGGACACCACGCCCGCGATCTTGGAGATCTCCGCGGCCACGGCGGCCGCCTTGCCGACCTCCGTCTGTACCAGGATGTACGCCTGCACCACGGCGAGCCCCTTCCACTTCGATCATCGGACGTAGGAGAGTCGGATGCCGAACGTACCGGAGGTGACGCCCGTGCCCACATCGCAACCGTTCCCGACGGGCGAAGCCGAGGCGGAGAACACACTCGCGGGTATCGGCGAGTTCGGGCTGATCGGACGGCTGACGCAAGGGCGCTCGCCTACGCGGGGCACGCTGCTGGGACCGGGCGACGACGCGGCCGTGGTGGCCGCGCCCGACGGTCGTGTGGTGGCGTGCACGGACGTCCTGGTGGCGGGCGTGCACTTCCGGCTCGACTGGTCCGGTCCGGAGCAGATCGGCCGCAAGGCGGCGGCCGCCAACCTCGCCGACGTCGCCGCGATGGGGGCGGTGCCCACGGGGCTGCTCGTCGGCCTCGCCTGCCCGCCCGACATGCCGGTCGAGACGCTCAGCGGCCTCACCGACGGGCTGTGGGCGGAGGCGCAGTCGGTGGGGGCGGGCGTGATCGGGGGAGACGTGACGTCCTCGCCCACGCTGGTCGTCGCGGTCACCGCCCTCGGCGACCTCGAAGGGCGGGAGGCGGTCACCCGCGCCGGTGCGCGCCCCGGCGACACGGTGGCGCTCGCCGGTCGCGTCGGCTGGGCGGCCGCCGGCTGGGCGGTGCTGGCGCGCGGCTTCCGCTCGCCGGTGGCCGTGGTGTCGGCGCACCGGGTGCCGGAGCCGCCGTACGCCAGCGGCCCGCAGGCCGCCGCGGCAGGCGCCACCGCCATGATCGATGTCTCGGACGGGCTGCTCGCCGACCTCGGCCACGTCGCGCGGGCATCCGGGGTGCGGATCGACGTGCGCACCGCCGCGCTGGCCGTGCCGGCCCGGCTCGTCGACGTCGGCGCCGCGCTCGGTGTCGACCCGATGCACTGGCTGCTCACCGGCGGCGAGGACCACGCGCTCGCCGCCACCTTCCCCGGCGAGCCGCCGGAGGGCTGGATCACCATCGGCACGGTCGCCGAGGGCGAGCCGGAGGTGCTGGTGGACGGCCGCGTCTACGACGGCGGCCCGGGCGGGTGGGACCACTTCGCGCGGTGACCGGATGGATGATCGCCGCGGCGCCGCGCGCCGTCGAGGCGGCGACGGCGCTGTGGGTGGCCGTGTTCAACCTCGCGATCGGGCTCGGGGCGCTCGCCGGCGGCCTCGTCGTCGACCACGCGGCCCTGGTCGGCGTCCTGTGGCTGGCGGCGGCGCTGTTCCTGGGCGCGGCCGTCGCAGTCCCGGCGGGGGCCCGCCGGACGGTCTCTTGTGCGAGCGGTGCCACCGGTCGTACGGTGACCTGACCAACAGCGGACCTCGACGATGTCGGGTGACCGGCGCCGCTGCCGTCGTCACCGTCATCAGGGGTCGGGCCGCTCCCTTGGCCGGTGTCGCGATGCCGCGCCGCCACGTGTTGCCGAGGGAGCCACACCATGCCTCTGCACGTGTCCGCCGCCGACGTGCCCCAGCAGGAGGGCCGCGTCGCCGACATGACGCTGACCACCTCCGCCGTCCACGGCAACGAAGCGTCGCTCATGATCGCCACCCGGCCGGCCGGGTACCACTCCAAGCCCCACACCCACGACTGCGAGCAGCTCAACTGGCTGCAGGCGGGCGAGCTGTGGGTGTTCATCGAGGACCAGGCGTTCCACCTGCGGGCCGGTGACTTCCTGCGCGTGCCCGCGGGTGCCGTCCACTGGGCGTGGAACCGGTCGGAGTCGTCCTGCACGCTGGTGGAGGTGCACGCGCCCGGGATGCAGCACGACCCGAGCATCGCCGCCTTCGCCGTGGGCCTGTACGCCGAGCAGGAGGTGCCCGCGCCCAGCGGCACGCCGGTGAACCGGTTCCTGCCCGAGGACTCCGGGTTCGACCCGGGCATCGCCGAGAAGCAGGTGGGGTGACGGCCGTGGTGAGCGCGCCGGAGATCCCGCAGACCCGCCCGTGGTGCGATGCTGCCCGGATGGGCCCTCGCGCCAGCCTGGTGGTCGTCGGATACGCCAAGGTGCCCCGCACGTCCGGGGCGCACGGTGCTGCAGACCTGCTCGCGGTGAGCCTGCGCGTCGACCGGGAGACGGGCACGGTCGTGGACGTCGACTCCACCGCCGTGAGCGCGGTGGTGCGGTCCTGGGTGGCGGACCTGCTGCTCGGGATCGACTTCTCCGCCGACATCTCGGGGGTGCTCGCGGAGATCGACGAGCACTACCTCAGCAACGCCGCGGGATCGCTGAAGCAGGCGATCTCCGACGCGTGGCGGCGCTATGCGTCCTACCGCGCCCGCTGATCCCCGCACCGGCCTGTCCACGGAGCTCGCGCGCGGTCGCGCGATGGTGCCGGGCTGCCACGACGCGCTGAGCGCCCGCCTGGCGGCCGAGGCCGGTGCCGGAGCCGTGTTCCTCGCCGGGAGCGCCGTCGGCCGTGCGCTCTTCGACGAGCCGTGCGTGCCCCGCGACGGCCTGCGGACCTACCTGCGCCACGTCGAGCTCGTCTGCCGGGCCGCGCCCGTCCCCGTGATCGTCGACGGCGAGGACGGGTTCGGCGACCCGGTCGGCACCTGCGCCGCGCTGGCGTCGGCCGGTGCGGCAGGCGTGATCGTCGGCGACTCGCTCCCGGACGGGCGCCTGCGCCCCGCCGAGGCGTTCGCCGCCGACATCGCCGAGGTCCGCCGGGCGGGGCCGGCGTTCGTGGCCCGGACCGACGGGATCGCGTCCGACCGCGCCGGCACTCTGCGCAGGCTCGCGCGCTACCGCGAGGCGGGCGCCGACCTCACGCTCGCGCTGCTCACCCCGGTGCTCCGCACGGAGTCCGAGACCGAGCAGCTCGCCACGTTCGCCCAGCTCGCCGGGGCCGCGGGCGGATCGCTCGCGCTGCACGCCCGGCGGCTCGACGACCTCCCGCCGATGTCACGCCTGCCCGCGGGGATCGCGGCCGTGCTCGTGACCGGCATCTCCGTTCCCACCTCCACCGACCACATCACCCAGGTGCTGTCCGCACGCTGAGGAAGGTGAACCGACGATGACGTCGCCCACCGACATCGAGACCAGGACCCTGAGCAAGATCAAGTGGCGGTTCGTGCCGCTGCTGTGCTGCTGCTACTTCGCGCTCTACCTCGACCGGCTGAACGTGTCGGTCGCCGCGCTGACCATGAACGAAGACCTCGGCATCAGCCCGGCGGTGTTCGGGCTGGTGGCCGGCGTGTTCTTCTGGACGTACTCGCTGCTGGAGGTGCCGAGCAACTACGTCGTGTCCCGCGTGGGGGTCCGGGTGTGGGTCACCCGGATCATCATCAGCTGGGGGCTCGTGACGATGCTGACGGCCGCCGCGCAGGGCGAGATCAGCCTGATCCTGCTGCGGTTGCTGCTCGGCGCGGCCGAGGCCGGGTTCGCGCCGGCCATGATCGTGCTCATCGGGCTGTGGATCCCCGCGTCGAAGCGGGCCGGGGCGATCTCGCTGATGATCATCGCCGTGCTGCTGTCGGGCTTCGGCACCCCGCTCTCGGCGATCATCATGACCACCATGGACGGGCTGCTCGGGCTGCCCGGGTGGCGGTGGATGTTCCTGGTGACGGGCGTGCCCGCGGTGGTGCTCGGCTTCGTGTTCTACGCCGTCATCCGCAACGGTCCCGAGGAGGCGACGTTCCTCGACGCCGAGGAGAAGCGCTGGCTGACCACCCGGCTGGCGCAGGACGACGCCGCGCTCGGTGGGCGGGCCGCCCACCCGTTCCTGCGCGGGGTGCTCAACCCGCGCGTCGCCTACCTCGTGGTCATGTACATCCTGTTCGCCTTCAGCCTCTTCGGGTTCCAGTTCTTCGTGCCGCAGATGCTGCAGCAGTTCGGGCTGGGCACGATCGCGATCGGCTGGGTGGCCGCGCTGCCGCCGCTGCTCGCCGTCGGGCCGATGCTGTGGTGGTCGCGGCACTCGGATCGCACCGGCGAGCGGGTGCGCCACTACGCGGCCGCCGCCGCCACCGCGGGCGTCGGCTTCCTGATCGCCGGGTTCTCGATGAGCACGCCGCCGATCGCGATCGCCGGGTTCTGCATCGCCGGGATCGGGCTCTACACGTGCATCCCGATCCAGCTCGCGATCCCGACGACGTTCCTCACCGGTGCCGCACTAGCGGGCGGGATCGGGGTGATCAACGGGCTCGGCAACATCGGGGGTTACATCGGGCCGCAGGTCACCGGCATCGTCCGTGAGGCCACGGGTGACTTCACGGCCGCGGTGTTCCTGCTCAGCGCCAGCATCTTCGGCGCAGCGGTGCTCGCGGTGATCTTCGCCGCGTGGCAGCGGCGCCCGGCGCCCGCCGCCACGCGGCCGATCGCGCTCGACCCGGCGTGAGGATCGACTTCACCGGCCGGGTCGCGGTCGTGACCGGGGCGGGGAGCGGGATCGGCGCGGCCACCGCCCGCCTGCTCTCCGCCTCGGGCGCGGACGTCGTAGCCGTCGACATCGACGCGGCCGCGGCCCGGCGGACGGCCGAGGGCCTGCCCGGCCGGGCGATCGCGGTGCCGGCCGACGTCTCCCGCGAGGAGGACGTCGACCGGTACCTCGACGCGGCCGTGGCGGCCTTCGGCGCCGTGCACCTGCACCACCTCAACGCCGGGATCGCGGGTCCCGCCACCCCGCTGCCCGACGTCGACGTGGCCGACTTCGACCGGGTGCTGGCGGTGAACCTCCGCGGGCCGTTCCTCGGCCTGCGGGGGGCGTTCCGCTGCTACCGGCGACAGCGGACCGGCGGAGCGGTGGTGCTCACCGCCTCCATCGCGAGCCTGCGCGGCAGCCACGACCTGCTGCCCTACCAGATCTCCAAGCACGGGCTGCTGGGTGCGGTGCGCGGCGGCGCGATGTACGGCGGGCCGATCGGCGTGCGCGTGAACGCGGTGGCGCCCGGCCTGGTGCCCACCGGGCTGGCCTCCGACGACCTGGTGCGGCGCGGGCGCACGGTGCCCCAGCGGCGCACGGGCACCCCCGAGGAGGTGGCGGGTGCCGTGGCCTACCTGCTCAGCGACCAGGCCGGCTACGTCAACGGCGAGGTGCTCTCCGTCGACGGGGGCGCCGCCGCGGTGAGCAGCGTGCGCGCGTCCGGAGGGGCGGGAGCCTGGGACCCGGAGGTGCTGGACAGCGCGCAGCGGTAACGATCTCGTCCCTTTCGGTCCCCTTCGGCGCCCGCCGGTCCTAGGCTCGGTCGATCGAGTCGACGACGCCTCGGGAGCCAACGCCATGCGCATCAGCACGCAGTTCGACCGTCGGCGCTTCCTCCAGGCCACGGGTCTGGCCGCCCTCGGCGGCACACTCGTGGCCTGCGCGGAGGACGAGGGGATCGGGGCCGGCGGGCCCGAACCCACGCAGCCGGCGCCCACGGGCACGTTCCAGGAACCGGCATCACCCCTGTCCGGATCCCTGTCGATCCTGATGTGGAGCCACTTCGTACCGGCCCACGACACCTGGTTCGACCCCTGGGTGCAGGAATGGGGTCAGCGGGTGGGCGTGCAGGTCACCGTGGACCACATCAACTACGCCGAGCTCCCGGCCCGCACGCAGGCCGAGATCCAGGCGAAGCAGGGCCACGACCTCATCCTGCACATCTCGCCGGTGCCGCAGTACGAGCCGAGCGTGCTCGACCTCACCGACGTCGTCACCGAGGCGAACAACCGGCACGGCCAGATGGTGGAGCTGTGCCAGAAGTCCTCGTTCAACCCCACCACCGGGAAGTACTTCGCGTTCGCCCCGGCCTGGGTGCCCGACCCCGGTGACTTCCGCAAGAGCCTGTGGACGCCGGTGGGTCTGCCCGACGGGCCCACCACATGGGACGACCTGCTGCGCGGTGGCGCCGAGATCAAGAACGGCCAGGGCGTGCAGCTGGGCATCGGCATGTCGCAGGAGATCGACTCGAACATGGCCGGGCGCGCCCTGCTCTGGTCGTTCGGGGCGTCGATCCAGGACGAGTCCGAGCAGGTCGTGATCAACTCGCCGGAGGCGGTGGCGGCGGTCGAGTTCATGGCGCGGCTCTACAACGAGGCGATGACGCCGGAGGTGTTCTCCTGGAACGCGGCGTCGAACAACCAGGGCCTCGCCGCGGGCCAGCTGTCGTACATCCTCAACTCGCTCTCCGCCTGGCGCACGTCGCAGGAGACCGACCCCGAGGTGGCCGCCGACATCTTCTTCTCGCCCGCCCTGCGCGGGCCCGCGGACGCCCGGGCCGCCAGCCACGTCATGTACAACTGGATCGTCCCGGACTTCGCCGCCAACCCGGCCGCGGCCAAGGAGTTCCTGCTGCACTACGCGGGCAACCTCGACGTGGTGGCCTGGAACTCCAAGCTCTACGACTTCCCGGCCTACCCCGACCTGGTGCCCGACATGGGGAAGTGGCTGAACGCCGACCCGTTCGGCGCGCAGCCACCGGAGAAGCTCGCGCTCCTCGAGAACGCCATCGACTGGAGCACCAACATCGGCTACCCGGGCACGGCCAACACGGCGGAGGGCGAGGTCTTCGCCACGTTCGTCATCCCGAACATGTTCGCGCGGGCCGCGCGGGGTGAGGTGAGCCCCCAGCAGGCCGTCGCCGACGCCGAGGACCAGATCATCCCCATCTTCGACAACTGGCGGGCGCGTGGCCTGATCGGCACGGGCGGGAGCTGAGCTTGAGCACGGTCGAGGTCCGGAAGCTGCGCAAGTCGTTCGACTCGGGCAAGGCGTTCGCGATCGACGGCGTCGACCTGGCCACCGGGGAGGGGGAGTACCTGGTCCTGCTGGGGCCGTCGGGCTGCGGCAAGACCACGCTGCTGCGCACGATCGCCGGGCTCGAGGAGCCCACGAGCGGCGACGTGCTCATCGGCGGGCAGGTGGTCACGGGGTTGCCGCCGCGGGCCCGGCGCATCGCCATGGTGTTCCAGAGCTACGCGCTCTACCCGCACAAGACCGTGCAGGCCAACATCGTGTTCCCGCTGCGTGCGGAGGGCATGGCGCCCGCCGAGCGGGACGAGAAGGCCCGCACGGCCGCCGAGATGCTGGGCATCGGGCACCTGCTGGAACGCAAGCCGCGCCAGCTGTCTGGCGGCGAGCGCCAGCGGGTGGCACTGGCCAGGGCGCTGGTGCGCGACCCCACCGTGTTCCTGCTCGACGAGCCGCTGTCCAACCTGGATGCCAAGCTGCGCACGAGCGCGCGCGACGAGCTGAAGCGGTTCCAGCAGGACATCCGCACCACCACGATCTACGTCACGCACGACCAGAGCGAGGCGATGGGCCTCGGCGACCGGATCGCGGTGATGTCCGAGGGCCGGGTGCGCCAGATCGGGGCGCCCGTCGAGATCTACGACGACCCCGCCGACACGTTCGTCGCCACGTTCATCGGCTCGCCGCCGATGAACCTCGTGCCGCACGGCGACGTGCTCGTCGGCTTCCGGCCCGAACACCTGCTGCCCGTCGAGAACGTGCCCGGCGAGCGGATCACCGCCACCCTCGAGGTGCAGCGGATGGAGTACCTGTCCGGCGACCGGCACGTCTACGGCAGCGTCGACCTCGGCGACGGGCCGTGCCGGGTGATCGCCCGGCTGCCCGCCACCGTGGAGACGCCGATCGAGGTGGGGGAGCGGCACGACTTCGCGGTGCCGGGCGGCAGGCTGCGCTTCTTCGACGCCGGCAGCGGCCTGCGCACCGAGCCGGTGCGGCTGGGGGCGTGATGACCTCCCCGGCCCCGGCCGCGCAGGCCGACGAACGGACCCGGGCACCGCGGCACGTCGTCCTGCGGCGGCGCGGCATCGCCGACCGCGACGGCGTGCTGTCCTGGCTGCTGCTCGCCCCGGCGGTGGTCTACATCCTCGCGCTGGTGGCCGTGCCGTTCCTGCTGGCGGTGGCGTTCAGCTTCTCGGACGTCACCGGCGGGGACGCGAGCTTCGACTTCGTCGGACTGCAGAACTTCGAGCGGATCTTCGCCGACCCGGTGTTCTGGCGGGCGTTGCGCAACACGTTCGTCTTCACGGCCGTGTCGATGGTGTTCATCGTGATCTTCGGCAAGATCCTGGCCAACATACTCATCGCCGACTTCCGCGGCCGCTGGATCGTCCGGTTCTGCATCCTCCTGCCCTGGACCACGCCGGTGGCGCTGTCGACGATCACGTGGCTGTGGCTGCTCGACTCGGTGTTCTCGCCGATCGACTGGGTGCTGCGCAACGTCGGGGTGATCCAGTCGAACATGTTCTGGCTCGGGCAGCCGGGCCTGGCCATGATCTCGGTGATCGCCGTGCACGTCTGGCGGCTGGTCCCGCTGGCCGCGGTGATCATGATGGCCGGGCTGCTGTCGATCCCGAAGGACGTGCAGGAGCAGGCCGCGGTGGACGGCGCGGGCTACTGGCGGCGGATGTTCGAGGTCACGATCCCGCTCACCGCCCCCGTGATCGCGATCTCCGCGCTGTTCGGCGCGATCTTCACGTTCACGGACATGACCGTGGTGTACGTCCTCACCCGCGGCGGGCCCACCAACGAGACCCAGGTGCTCGCCAGCTGGGCGTTCTTCCGGGGCATCGAGGGCAGCGACGTGGCGCAGGGCGCGGCGATCGCGCTGTTCCTGTTCCCCCTGCTGCTCGCGGCCGCGATCGCGATCCTGCGGGCGGTGCGCGGGATGGAGATCAGCTGACATGGACGGTCTCGTCGTCACCGAAGCCGACCGGAGGCGCTACGCGCGCAGGCACCGGGCGTCCCGGATCGGGCTGTACGTGCTCGCCGTGCTGTCCGCCCTCGCCGCGGCCGGCCCGTTCGTGTGGGCAGCGATCACCACGTTCAAGCAGGACAGCGACCTCTACCGGCGCAGCAACAACCCGTTCACCTACAACGAGCTGCCCACCCGCGACCACCTCGACCTGCTGCTCACCGGCACCGGGTTCGGCACGTTCGCGTGGAACACGCTGTGGGTCGGCGTGCTGGTCGTGCTGATCACGATCGCGCTGGCGCTCCCCGCCGCCTACAGCCTCGCCCGCCTCGACCGGCCGTGGGCGGGCCGGATGGGCATCGCGATCTTCTTCGTCTACCTCGTGCCGCCCACCCTGCTGTTCCTGTCGCTGTCGCGGCTGGTGGTGGCGCTCGGGCTGCAGGACTCCACCTGGTCGCTCGTGGTGATCTACCCGACGATCACGGTGCCGGTGTCGGTGTGGCTGCTCATCGGGTTCCTCAAGACCATCCCGAAGGACATCGAGGAACAGGCGATGGTCGACGGCTACAGCCGCGTCGGCGCGATGGTGCGCGTGGTCGCGCCGCTGCTGTTCCCCGGGCTCGTCGCCGTGGTCGTGTTCGCCTTCACCCTGACCGCGAGCGAGTTCATCTACGCGCTCGCGTTCATCTCCCCGAGCGCGGAGAAGGTGATCAGCACCGGGGTGCCCACCGAACTCGTGCGGGGCGACGTGTTCTTCTGGCAGTCGCTGTCGGCGGCGGCCGTGCTCGTCGCCGTGCCGATCGCGTTGGTGTTCAACCTGTTCCTCGACCGGTTCATCGCCGGGTTCACCCAGGGCGCGGTGAAGGGCTGAGCTATAGGGGAGACGAACCGGATCGTATCATCTGGGAGTGCCCTCCTTCTCGGTCGCGCGCGGCCGCGGCTGGTCCTTCGTCTCGCCCACGGGTGAATCGTTCTGCTCGCTCGGCGTCGTGCACGCCGACGACACCAACCTGCGCTACCCGCACAACCGGGCCATCTGGCGCGAGCGCTACGGCGGCTCGCGGGAGCGCTGGCTGCGCGACGGCCTCGCGGCCGACCTGCGCGCGTGGGGCTTCACGACCATCGGCGCCACCTCCGAGTACGTCAGCGGCTCCGGGCTCGGGGTCACCGGGACGCCGGTGGACCTCGGCCACTCCGAGGGCCTGCCCGGCGACGACCTGGCAGGCGCGGGCCTGCCCTACGTCCTCGAGCTGCGGGTGGCCGAGATCGAGGCGTGGAACGGGCACCCGGCCTACCGCGACCCCCGCTCGCCCGCCTTCGCCGAGTACTGCGACCACCTCGCCCGCACGCTCTGCCGCCCCGACGACCCCCTGCTGCTGGGCTACTACCTCGTGGACGGCCCCGCGTGGACCGGCCACCCGACCGGCGCGGGGTGGGACGGCCCGCTGGCCGAGATCGCAGAGGCCTACTACGCGACGGCCGCCGCCGCGATCCGCCGCCACGACCCCGGGCACCTGTTGCTCGGCGACCGGTTCGGCACCCGCGCCGGCGCCCCCGCCGAGGTCCTCGACGCCGCGGCCCCGCACGTGGACGTGCTGTCGGTGCAGACCTTCCCCGGGCCCGATCCGGACGCGCTCGGCGCGGCGCTCGACGTCGTCGAGGGGTGGCACCGGCGCACCGGGCTGCCGGTGCTCGTGGCCGACACGGGCAACTGGTGCCCCACCCGGATGAACCCCCACCGCACCGGCAGCGCCCGCGACCAGGCCGAACGGGCCGCCGGGTACGTGCGCACCGCCGAGGCGCTGGCCGCCCGGGACTGGTGCCTGGGCTGGCACTGGTGCAGCTACGTGGAGAACCCCCAGCGCGGGTGGGGGCTCAAGGACCCGTGGGACGAGCCGTACGACGAGCTCGTGGGTCCGGTCGCGAGGGTCAACCGCGCGGTGGCGGCGAGCTGGGCGGCCCGCCGTGCCTGACCTCACCCGCCGCAACCCCGGCGTCCACCGCGCCGTCCTCGACGCGGCGTGGTCGCTGACCGTCGAGGGCGGCTGGCAGGCGGCGAGCGTCGATGCGATCTCGGCCCGTGCGGGCGTCGGCAAGCGCACCGTGTACCGCTGGTGGCCCGCCGGCAAGGCGGCGGTGGTGCTGGAGGCGTTCCTGGACCACGCCCGTGCCCGCCCCGCGCCGGCGGCGGGGACCCGCCTCGACGAGCTCCTGCAGGCGCACGCGCGGCACTTCGTCGACCTGTACGCGGGCACCGAGCTGGGCCGGGTCCTCGCCGGCCTGCTCGGTGCCGCCCAGACCGACGCCGGGGTCGCCGAAACCCTGCAGGCCCACTTCTTCGAACCCCGCCGGGCCCCGGTGCGGGCCGCCGCCACGGCCTGCGCGGAGCTGCCCCCGGACGCCGACGTCGAGCTCCTGCTGGACCTCGTCTTCGCCCCGCTGCACTACCGGCTGCTCACCGGCCGTCCCGTCGACCGGGCCTACGCCGACCAGGTGGTCGACGCCGTGCTTGGCGGTTTCCCCGGCGTCACGCCGCGGGCGAGCGCAGGTAGCGGATGAGGCCCACGACGTCCTCGGGCACGAGGCGCCCGATCGCACCGCTGGAGTAGACACTGACGACGACCGCGCCGGAGGGGGCGAGCACGAACCCCGTGGACTCGAGGTGGCCGCGGTCGGCGTTCACGAACGCCCCGGTGGCCGCGGCGATCTTCGCGGCGTCGGCGCTGTGGCCCACCGGGAAGCGCAGGTGGTGCTTCTCGACGAGGGCGCGGGTGGTCTCGGCGTCGTCGACGGAGAGGGCGACCACCGCGGCGCCGACCTCGGCGAGGGCGTCGTGGGCCCGCTCGAACGCCCGCAGCTGCGCGTTGCAGTACGGGCACCACGAGCCCCGGTAGAACAGGACGACGCCGTAGCGGCCTGCGAGCGCGTCCGGGAGCTGGAGCGCGTCGCCGTCGGCGAGCGGCACCGAGAGCGCGGGGAACTCGTCGCCGGGCTGGAGCAGGGGCATGGTCGCGACGCTACGGGCCGCCGGCCGCGGACAAGGCGCTTCCGGGCCGTCCGTCACCGGTCGTTAAGGATCACACCCCGCCCGCCGGGCCGATCTCGAGCACCGCCTTGCCGTGCAGGCGCCGCCCCAGCAGCGCGCCGACCGCCTCCGCGGCGTCCTCCCAGCTGCCGCGCCACGAGATCTGCGGGTCCAGCCGCCCCGCCGAGACGGCCGAGGCCAGCCAGGCGAGGTCGGGACCCAGGTCCCGGCACTCGAGCAGGTAGAAGGTGACGATCGTGCGGTCGTGCAGGCCCTCGGCGCCGAGGAACCCGCCCGGCGGGAACTGCTCGCCCTGACCGGTGGTGTTCCCGACGCTCACGAGGGTGCCGCCAGGCGCGAGCCGGCCGTAGGCGGCCACCAGGTGCGGACCACCCACCATGTCGAGGACCCCGTGCACCCGCTCGGTGACGTCGTCGGGAGAGGCCACCACCTCGTCGGCGCCCAGCGCGCGCAGGCTCTCGCCGTGGCGCTGCGGGTCGCCGGTGCTGGCGATGACGTGCGCGCCGCCCTGGTGCGCCAGCTGCACGGCGTAGCGCCCGACGCCCCCGGTGGCGCCGGTGACGAGCACGCGCCTGCCCAGCAGCGGGCCGGTGCGGTGCAGGGCACGCAGGGCGCTCGCGCCCGCCACCGGCACGGTGCTGATCGCGCCGAGGTCCGCGCCCTGCGGCACCACACCGATGCCGGCGGTGTCGACGGCGCGCAGCTCGGCCCACGCCCCGGCCGGGCCGAGCGTGACGACCGGGGTGCCGGCGGCGGGGCCCGTCCCGTCCGCAGCCGCGCGCTCGACGACCCCCGCGGCGTCCCAGCCGAGGACGAAGCCCTCCGGCGCGTATGCGGTTCCGCCGCTGACCTCGCCGTAGTTGAGGGAGGTCGCCGTGACGCGCACCAGCGCCTGGTGCGGTGCCGGCTCGGGGTCCGGGACCTCTCCGAGGCGCAAGGCGCCGGGCACGGAGCGGTCGACGAGGAGGGCGCGCACGAAATCTCACTTTCACTGAGGAGCAACTGCTACTGAGAGGCATAATGCCACAAGTGGCGTTCGCGCCGCCGGTACAGTCAACGCCGATGGACACGGTCGGGATGTCGCTCCGGGAGCGCAAGAAGCTCCGCACGCGCCAGGCGCTCGTGGACACCGCGCTGCGCCGGTTCACCGAACAGGGCTTCGACGCCACCACCCTCGACGACCTGTGCGCCGAGGTCGAGGTCTCCAAGCGCACGTTCTTCCGCTACTTCACCAGCAAGGAAGACGTCGCGATGGCGCCCATCCACGACATGTGGGAGGCCTTCCTCGTCGTGCTCGAGGCGGACGAGCGCACCGACGGCACGCTGCTGGAGCTGCTGGCGGACGCGATGCTCGCGGCCGTCGTCGCGATGCCCGACGACGGTTGGACCGAGCGGCTGGAGCTGACCCGACACCTCGCCGCCGTCACGCCGTCGATGAACGCCCACGGGCTGCAGTTCTGCCACCGCACCACCCGCACCGCGATCGACCTGCTCCGGGAGCGCTACGGCTTCGCCGAGAACGACCTGCGGGTCCGGCTGGCGGTCGACCTGGGGGTGGCCGCGCAGCACTGCGCGCTCGAGCAGTGGGTGTTCCGCCCGGGGCCCGCCGGCCGCGACGACCTGCTCGCGCGCCTGCGCGAGGCGTACGCGGCGATCCCGGGCGTCGTCACGCTCGGTCTGGAACGGAAGGGTTGATCACGGCGAGATGTGCGTGGGCGCCCTCAGCCGGGCGATGACGCGGCTCCCGGAACGATCTCCGGCCCGGTGATCAGCTGCGCGGCACCGGCACCCCGCGGATCGAGGCGTCCAGCAGCTGCACCGGGTGCAGGAGCGGCAGGTCCCCGCCCAGGTGCTTGCCGATCTGCAGGAGGCAGCCGGGGTTGGCGGTGACCACCACGTCCGGCTCGACCGATCGCACGTTCGCGGCCTTGCGGGCCCCGAGTTCGGAGGCCGCCTCCGGCATGACCATGTTGTAGATGCCCGCGGAACCGCAGCAGATCGCGGCCTCGGGCAGGTCCACCAGCTCCAGGTCGGGGATCGAGCGGAGCACGTCGCGGGGCTGGGTGCGCACCTGCTGGGCGTGCCCGAGGTGGCAGGCGTCGTGGTAGGCCACCTTGCGGGGGAACGGGTGGCGCGGCGCGCGCGGACCCAGGTCGGCGAGCACCTCGTGCACGTCGCGCACCCGGGAGCTGAACGCCTTGGCCCGCTCGGCCCACTCGGGGTCGTCGGCGAGCAGGTGGCCGTACTCCTTCATCGACGAGCCGCAGCCGGCCACGTTGGTGACGACGTGGTCGACGTCGAGCTTCTCGTAGACCGCGATCTCGCGCTTCGCCCGGGCCAGGGCGCTGTCCTCGCGGCCCGCGTGCAGCTCGAGCGCGCCGCAGCACTGCTGGTCGCGCGGCACGAGCACGTCGCAGCCCTCGGCGGCCAGCACGCGGACCGTGGCGGCGTTGACGCGGTGGAAGAACACGTCCTGCACGCAGCCGCTCAGCAGCGCCACCCGCGCCCGGCGCTCGCCTACGGCGGGGGTGTGCACGGGGAGCTGTGCGAACGCCTCGCGCAGCGACACCGGCGGGAGCAGCGATTCCATCGCGCCGATTCGCCCGGGCAGCTTCGCCGCGAGCGCGGCGATTCCCGGGATCTTGCGGATCCGCTGGTAGAGCGCACCCGGCACGGCCGCCGCCCGCAGCCGCCGCTTGTACGGGAACAGCGCGAAGATCGCGTTGCGGAACCAGGTGTCGGAGCGCTCGCGGGGCACGTTGCGCTCGATCTGCGGGCGCACCGACTCCAGCAGGCGGTCGTACTGCACGCCCGACGGGCACGCGGTCACGCAGGCCATGCAGCCCAGGCACCGGTCGATGTGCTCGGTGAAGGGCCCCTCGAGGTCGATCTCGCCCTTCTCGGCGAGGTCCATCAGGTAGATCCGGCCGCGCGGGGAGTCCATCTCCTCGCCCCACAGCTGGTAGGTGGGGCAGGTGGGCAGGCAGAAGCCGCAGTGCACGCAGTCGTCGAGCAGGTCGCGCTCCGGCGGCCTGCGCTCGTCGAAGGCGCTCGGCCCGGTCTGGGGGAGGTTGGTGTGGGCGCTACCGGCGGGTGTGGTCATCTCACATCCAGGGGTCGAAACGGCCGCGGCCGAAGCGGTTCTGCGGGTCGAGCTCGGCCTTGACGGCGCGCAGCACGGCGATGGCGGACGGCGGCGGCCCCCACGCCGGGACCTCGGCCTCGGCGGGGCGGGAACGCAGCACCGAGGTGCCGCCCGCGGTGTGCACCCGCTCGTGCGCACCGGCGACGGCCTCCGGCGGGAGCCCGACGGTGGCGACGCCGGTGCCGAGCCCGGCGGTGACGCTGCGGGCCGGCAGGTCGGCGAGCACGGCGGGCAGCCGCGAGGGCCGCACGCCGATCCGCAGGACGGCGAGGTCGGAGGTGCCGCGCACGAGCTCGGCGTGGCGCTCCCAGCCGTCGTCGCCGGGCGGGCGGACCTCACCGGTGCCCAGCGCGGCCCGCAGGCGGGCCCTGCGGGCGTCGATCGCGCCCTCGGTGCCCTCCACGCGGATCAGGAGCGTGCCGTCGCTCGTCCACTCCAGTGCCGCGGGCTCGTAGGGGCCGCCCAGCACGGTGGCGGCGTGTGCGGCGGCCTCCTCCAGCGAGCAGCCGACCGCGATCGTGGCCGTGCGCCGGGGCACCGGGTGCAGGCGCAGCACCACCTCCGCCAGCACCCCGAGGGTGCCGTAGGAGCCGTGGAGGAGCTTGGCGAGGTCGTAGCCCGCGACGTTCTTGATGACGTGCCCGCCGCTGCGGGCCACGGTGCCGTCGGCGAGCACGATCGTGACGCCGATGACGAGGTCGCGCATCGAACCGTGCACCAGGGCGGCGGGCCCGGCGTCGGCCGTGGCGATCAGGCCGCCGACGGTGGCGCCGTCGGCGACGCGCGCCGCGTCGAACGAGACGTGCTGGCCGTGCGGGGCGAGCTCGCGCTGGAGCTCGCGCAGCGGGGTGCCTGCGCGCACGGAGACGGTCATGTCCCCGGGGTTGTGGGTGATCACGCCGCGCAGGCCGGTGGTGTCGAGCACGGCGTCGACGGGTGCGAGCGGGCCCGCCCAGTCGGCTGCGGTGCCCGCTCCCGCGATCGCGATCGTGCCCGCCGTGTCGAGCACGGCGTCGCGCAGCGACCGCAGGTCGGTGGGGCGGAGGGTGGTCGTGGTCGTCACAGGCGCTCGATCACTCCCGCTTCTTCCAGGGGGTGGGGCCGGTACTTGCCGGGGCGCTCGCCGCACAGGCGCGGCGTGGGCAGCACCTTGCCCGGGTTGCACAGCCCGTCGGGGTCGAACGCCTTCCGCGCCCGGGCCATCACGGCGAGGTCGTCCTCGCCGAACATCTTCGGCATGGAGCAGGCCTTGTCGGCGCCGATCCCGTGCTCGCCCGACAGTGACCCGCCCAGCTCCACGCACAGCTCGGCGATCTCGCCCGAGAGCTTCTCGGCGCGCTCGGTCTCGCCCGCCGCCGCGCTGTAGAGCACCAGGGGGTGCAGGTTGCCGTCGCCCGCGTGGAAGACGTTGGCCACGCGCAGTCCGGCGTCGGCGCCCATGCCGGCGATGCGGTCGAGCACCTCGGCGAGCCGGGTGCGGGGCACCACGCCGTCCTGCACGAAGTAGTCGGGGGAGATCCGCCCGACCGCGGCGAACGCCGCCTTGCGGCCGCGCCAGATCGCGGCCCGCTCCTCCGGCGAGCCCGCGATGTGCAGCCGGGTGCAGCCGTGGCGGTCGCAGATCTCCTTGACCTGCTCGAACTGCGTGCCACACTCCTCGGCCGGCCCGTCCAGCTCCACCACGAGCGCGGCCGGCACACCGACCGTGTAGCCCGCGTGCACCGCCTCCTCCGCGGCCTCGATGGCGAGGGTGTCCATCATCTCGACAGCGGCCGGGACGATGCCCGCCTTGACGATGTCGGACACCACGTCGCCGGCCGCGCTGATCGACGGGAAGTCGGCGAGCAGTGTGCGCACCGTCTCGGGGGTGCGCAGCAGCCGCACCGTGATCCTGGTGGTGATGCCGAGCGTGCCCTCCGAGCCGAGGAACACGCCGCGCAGGTCCGGGCCGGCCTGCTCGCCGGTGTCCGAACCCAGCGTGACCAGCGAGCCGTCGGGCAGCACCACCTCGCAGGACAGCACGTGGTTGGTGGTGAAGCCGTACTTGAGGCAGTGGGCGCCGCCGGAGTTCTCCGCCACGTTGCCGCCGATCGTGCAGACCTGCTGGCTGGACGGGTCGGGCGCGTAGTAGAGGCCGTGCGGCGCCGCGGCCGCGGTGATCTCCAGGTTGGTGACGCCGGGCTCGACGACGGCGCGCCGGTCGACCGGGTCGACCTCGAGCACCCGCTTGAGCCGGGCCAGGCTGATCACCACGCCGTCGGCCACCGGCAGCGCGCCGCCGGACAGGCCCGTGCCCGCCCCGCGGGCGACGAACGGGACGCCGTGCTCGTGGCAGACGCGCACCGCGGCGGCCACCTGCTCGGCGTCGCGGGGCAGCAGCACGAGCTGCGGCGCCACCCGGTAGCCGGTGAGCCCGTCGCACTCGTACGCGCGGCACCGGACCGGGTCGCTGATCACGTCCTCCGGGGCGAGCGCACTCTCGAACGCCCTCGTCATCCCGCTGTCGAGACTCATCGTGGGGCCCCCTCCGTCGCGGGTACGAGCCTGGCATGGAGACTACGTCCGCGATCGCCGGATCGCCCGGTCCTCGTCGGTGCCCGGACCGGTCGCCCACCAACGGACAACGTTCGGGAGGTCGAAGCGGTGGGTCCCCGCCGGAAGCTGCAGTTGGCCCTCGTCATCGTGGCCTCGGTCGTCGTGGGGCTGGCGCTCACCGGCGCCGTGGGTCCCGCGTCGGTCGACCCCGTGCCCACAGCCGTCGTCACGCGCTGAAGTCTGACTTCCGCAATGCGGAAGTTCAAGTCCGTCTGGTAAAAAAGCGACCGGGCGGGTACCCGCCGTGCGCTGGCTGCCGACCGGAGGGTGAGACATGAGTACGCCACTGCAGATCGACCCCGCGCTGCGTGCGTTCGTGGAAGACGAACTGCTGAGCGGCCTCGACCTGGAGCCGGAGTGGTTCTGGTCCACGCTCGCGGCGCTGCACGACCGCTTCGACGGGCGGATCCACGAGCTCCTGCGGCGGCGTGACGAGCTGCAGGCGAAGCTCGACGCCTGGCACACCGAGCACGGCGCCGGCGACCCGGCGTCCTACGAGGCATTCCTCACCGAGATCGGCTACCTGGTGCCGCCCGCGTCCCCGAAGGTGCGGGTGGAGCGCGTCGACCCGGAGATCGCCCGGATCGCGGGCCCGCAGCTCGTGGTGCCCGCCACCGTGCCCCGCTACGCCCTCAACGCCGCCAACGCCCGCTGGGGCTCGCTCTACGACGCGCTCTACGGCACCGACGCCCTCCCGCTCGACCGCGAGCTCGCCCCCGGATACGACGAGGAGCGCGGCGCACAGGTGATCGCGGAGGCCGACCGCCTCCTCGACGAGTTCTTCCCGCTCGCCCAGGGCAGCCACGCCGAGGCCACGGCGTACCGGGTGGAGAACGGGCGGCTCGTCGTGGCCACCGGCACGGGGGAGAGCGGCCTCGCCGACCCGGCGCAGTTCGCGGGGCACCGGGACGGGGGCGTCCTGCTGCGCCACCACAACCTGCACGTCGAGCTGACGATCGACCCCGAGCACCGGGTGGGCCGCCAGCACCACGCCGATGTCGCCGACGTCGTGGTGGAGGCGGCGATCACCACGATCGTCGACCTCGAGGACTCGGTCGCCACCGTCGACGGCGAGGACAAGGCGCTGGCCTACCGCACCTGGCTCGGCCTGATGACCGGGGAGCTCGTGTCCCGGTTCGAGAAGGGCGGCGAGACGGTCGAGCGGCGCGTGAACGGCGACCGCGAGTACACCGCGCCGGACGGCTCCCCGCTCACCCTGCCGGGCCGCTCCCTGCTGCTCGTGCGCAACTGCGGCGACCACATGTTCACCGACGCCGTGCTCGTCGACGGCAAGCCGGTGGGCGAGGGCGTGCTCGACGCGCTCGTGTCGGCCGTGGCCGCCCTGCACGACCTGCGCGGCCTCGGGCAGCACTCCAACTCCCGGGCAGGCAGCGTCTACATCGTCAAGCCCAAGCAGCACGGGCCGGACGAGGTGGCGCTCACCGTCGAGCTGTTCGCCGCCGTCGAGGAGGCGCTCGGCCTGGAGCCGCGCACGCTCAAGATCGGCATCATGGACGAGGAGAAGCGCACCTCGCTCACCCTCGACGCGTGCATCGAGGCCGCGCAGGACCGGGTGATCTTCGTGAACACCGGCTTCCTCGACCGCACCGGCGACGAGATCCACTCCGACTTCCTCGCCGGGCCGGTCGTCCGCAAGAACGACATGAAGTCCACGGCGTGGCTCCTTGGCTACGAGGACCGCAACGTGGACGTGGCGCTGCGCGCCGGGTTCGTCGGGCAGGCGCAGATCGGCAAGGGCATGTTCGCCAAGCCGGCCGCGATGGCGGAGCTGCTCGCCACCAAGGGCGCCCACCCGGAGGCGGGCGCCAACACGGCGTGGGTGCCCTCGCCCACCGCGGCCACCCTGCACGCGCTGCACTACCTGCGGATCGACGTGGCCGAGCGCCAGCGCGCGCTCGCCGGCCGCGAGACCGACCGGCGCAAGCTGCTGGAGGTGCCGCTGCTCATGGGCGAGCTCACCGACGACGAGAAGCGCCACGAGCTCGAGACCAACGCCCAGTCGATCCTCGGTTACGTGGTGCGCTGGGTGGGCCTGGGCATCGGCTGCTCCACGGTGCCCGACCTGGAGGGCGTCGGGCTGATGGAGGACCGCGCCACCCTGCGGATCTCCAGCCAGCTGATCGCGAACTGGCTGCACCACGGCCTGGTGGACGAGGCGACCGTGCGCGAGACGTTCGCGCGGATGGCCGCGCTCGTCGACGAGCAGAACGCCCGGGAGCCGGGCTACGTGCCGATGGCGAAGGACCTCGACGCGAGCCCGTCGTTCCAGGCGGCCCTGGAGCTGGTGTTCACCGGCCGCACCGAGCCCAACGGCTACACCGAGCGCGTGCTGACGACCTGGCGCCGCAAGGCCAAGTCCCTGTGAGTGGATACGAGTGCTCCGGCACTCGTATCCACTCACGACCCGGGAGGGCCTGGCTGCGGGCGGCGGCCACCCTGTTCGCCATCGCGTACGGCGCCAACCAGTTCAGCTCGCTGATGGTCATGTACCGGGAGCAGGCGCACTACTCGGCCGTGGCGGTCGCGGCGTTCTTCGGCGTCTACGCCGCTGGGCTCGTGCCGGGGCTGCTGCTGGGCGGCCCGGCATCGGACCGGTGGGGGCGGCGGCGTCTGCTGCTGCCCGCGCTCGTGGTGTCGGCACCTGCCAGCGGTGTGCTCGCCCTCGGCGGCGTGGCGGCGGTGTCGGAGGCCGCCCTCTACACGGGCCGCTTCGCGTTCGGCGTGGTCACCGGCATCGCGATGGCGGTGGGCACGTCGTGGGTGAAGGAGCTCTCGCAGGCGCCGTGGGACCCGGAGGCGGACGCGGGCTCGGGCGCCCGCAGGGCCGCGCTCGCACTGTCGGCGGGCTTCGGCGCGGGCCCGCTGGTGGCGGGCGTGCTCGCCCAGTGGGCGCCGTTGCCGATGGAGCTGCCGTACCTGGTGCACATCGCGCTGACGCTCGTCGTGGTGGCGATGGTGGCGCGGCTGCCCGAGACGCGTCCGACGGGTGCGTTCCGGACCGGACTGCGGGTGCGCGTCCCGCTGCGGTTCCGGCGGGTCGTGGCGCCGATGGCGCCGTGGGCGTTCGGGGCGCCCGCCCTGTCGTTCGCCGTGCAGCCCGCGGCGCTCGGATCGCGCCTGGCCGGGTTCGGCCTGGTCTACGCCACGCTGCTCACCACCGTGACGCTCGGCGTCGGGATGTGCGTGCAATCGTGGGCCCGGCGGCTGTCCCCGGGCGCGGGTTCCCGGCTGGGGCTCGCCGCCCTGGTCGCGGGCCTGCTGGTGGCCGCGGCCGCGGCCGCGCTCGGGTCGCCGCTGCTCGGCGTGCCCGCGTCCGCCGTGCTGGGCGCGGCCTACGGGCTGCTGCTGGTGGCAGGCCTCCTCGAGGTGCAGCGCATGGCGGAGCCCGCCCAGCTGGCCGGGCTCACCGCGGTCTACTACGCGCTCACCTACGTCGGGTTCGTCCTGCCGGTGCTGCTGGCGGCGCTCGCCGGTGCGGCGGGCTACCCGGTGCTGCTGGTCGGGGTGGCGCTGCTCGCGTCGCTCAGCCTCGGCGTCGTGGCGTGGACCGGGCGCGCCTGATCCGTACGCTCTCGATCGTGCTCGAGCTGCGACCCACCCCGTTCGACCACCCCGATTCCCAGCGCCTGATCGCCGAACTGCAGGAGGTCTACCGCGAGCGCTACGGCGGCGAGGACGAGACCGCCGTCGACCCGCGCGAGTTCGCCCCGCCCGGCGGGTTCTTCGTCGTCGGGTACGCCGAGGGTGTGCCCGTGGCGTGCGGTGGCTGGCGGGAACGCCGCGCCGGGGAGGCAGCCCCGCTGCGCGACGGTGACGCCGAGGTCAAACGGATGTACGTGAACGCGGCGCACCGCGGGCGCGGCTACGCCCGCGCGGTGCTCGCCCAGCTGGAGCGCAGCGCGGTCGCCGCCGGGCTGCGGCGCATCGTGCTGGAGACCGGCACGATGCAACCGGAGGCCATCGCGCTGTACACCAGCGCCGGGTACGTGCCGATGCCGGCGTTCGGCGCCTACGCCGAGTCGCCCACGAGCCGCTACTTCGCCAAGGCCCTCCGCACCGGCCGGCTTCCGGCGCCCGCGTCCGGCAGCCGCTGAGCCGAGGCGCCGCCTGCCCGGCGCGCGGATGGCGGCAGGGGTTCGTCCGCGCCCCGCAGATACCCCGGACGTGGCGGCGCTCCGGGTAGCGGGATCACGCGGACCGGCGAATCATCCGCAGGGGCGGCCGGGGGAAGTTAGGGGGCTGTGGTGGCGACTGGGTCAGGGGTGTTGGCGCAGACGGACCTGCGACTCGACACCATATGGATCGACTACGTGTTCGTGGTCTTCTACTTCGTGTTGGTGCTGGGCATCGGGGTGCTGGCCCGGCGCTCGATCGCGTCGAGCCTGGACTTCCTGCTGTCCGGCCGGTCGTTGCCGGCGTGGGTGACGGGACTGGCGTTCATCTCGGCCAACCTGGGTGCGATCGAGCTGATCGGCATGATGGCCAACGGCGCCCAGTACGGCATGCCGACGGTGCACTACTACTGGATCGGCGCGATCCCCGCGATGGTGTTCCTCGGCATCGTGATGATGCCGTTCTACTACGGCAGCAAGGCGCGCAGCGTGCCGGAGTTCCTGCTGATGCGGTTCAACGCCACCACGCAGCGGGTCAACGGGATCACGTTCGCGCTGGCGGCGGTGCTGATCGCGGGCGTCAACCTGTACGCGCTGGGACTGATCCTCGAGGCCCTGCTGGGCTGGTCGCTCGTGCTGGCGATCCCGGTGGCCGCGCTGGTGGTGCTGAGCTACACCTTCCTCGGCGGGCTGAACGCGGCGATCTACAACGAGGTGCTGCAGTTCTTCGTGATCCTCGCCCTGCTGATCCCGTTGACGGTGGCCGGGTTGGCGCGGGTCGGCGGGTGGAACGGTCTGGTCACGCAGGTCAGCGCGCTCCCGCCGGGGCCGGAGCAGCTGTCGTCGTGGCCGGGCACCTCGCTGACCGAGATCATGAACCCGTTCCTGTCGGTGCTGGGGATCGTGTTCGGGCTCGGGTTCGTGCTCTCGTTCGGGTACTGGACCACCAACTTCGCCGAGGTGCAGCGCGCGCTGTCGGCGCGCAGCATGTCGGCCGCCCGCCGCACGCCGATCATCGGCGCGTTCCCGAAGGCGCTGATCCCGCTGGTCATCGTGATTCCCGGGATGATCGCCGGGGTGCTGGTGCCGCAGCTGACCACCCTCAAGCAGGGTGGGCCGACCGACGTCACCTACAACAACGCGCTGTCGCTGCTCATGAACGAGGTCCTGCCGAACGGGATCCTCGGGGTGGCGCTCGCCGGCCTGCTGGCGTCGTTCATGGCGGGGATGGCGGCAAACGTCAGCTCGCTGAACACGGTGTTCACCTACGACCTGTGGCAGGACTGGATCCGGCCCGGGCAGCCCGACGAGTACTACCTGCGGGTCGGGCGGACGGTCACTGTGGTCGGCTGCCTGCTGGCGATCGGCACCGCGTTCATCGCGGGCAGCTTCGAGAACCTGATGGACTACATCCAGGCGCTGTTCAGCTTCTTCAACGCGCCCCTGTTCGCGATCTTCATCCTGGGCCTGTTCTGGAAGCGGATGACCGGCACGGCGGGGTGGACGGGCCTGATCGGCGGCACGATCGCCGCGGTGATCGTGGACACGCTGGTGCGCACCGAGGTGATCGCGGTGTCGTCGCAGGCGGGGTCGTTCATCGGGGCCAGTGCCGCGTTCGTGGTCGGGATCGCGGTGGCGGTGGTCGTCACGACGTTCACCACGTCGAAGCCCGACTCGGAGCTCGTCGGGCTGGTGTGGGCGCTGACGCCGCGCGAGGGTCGCGCGAAGGTCGGGCAGGTTGCGCCGTCCGCCGCGGACGAGGTCGCGGCCGGCACGGCAGCGGCGCCTCGCCGCTACGCCGCGATCGAGGAGGTGCCCACCGCGATGCACGACGAAGAGGGCGCGTGGTGGCAGTCGCCGGTGGTGATGGGCGTGCTCGTCCTCGCGCTCACGCTCGTCCTGTACCTGATCTTCGCCTGACCGGAAGGAGGCCGTCGTGAGCGAGCACGAGCACGCGCACCACCTGTCGGAGAGCGCGGCGTCGCAGCTGTTCGACCTGCGCACCGTCATCGCCGTGTTGTTCGGCGCCTACGGGATCATCCTGACGGTGATGGGCCTGTTCTTCGAGGACGAGGCCGAGCTCGCGAAGGCGGGCGGCATCGAGATCAACCTGTGGTCGGGCCTGGCGATGATCGTGGTCGCGGGACTGTTCCTGCTGTGGGTCAGGTTGCGGCCGCTGGTCACGCCGGGCGAGCGCGGGTAGCGCTGCGCCCGGCGGGTGCGGGTCAGGCGCGCGGGGTCGGGTAGCGCGGGTTGAACACTTCGAGCGTCCAGGCGTCGAGGCGGCGCAGGGCCCGCCGGACGGCGAGGGTGACGCGTGTTGTCGTCATGCGGTCCTCCTCCGAGGTTTCGTCGGTTGCTTCCACCCGGCACAGCGCATCGATCTTCTGGATCGTTCCAGCTGCGCGCTGTGAGGCTGCGCACGGGACGCGAGGGCGGGGCGCGTCCGGCCTGATCGGTAAGGTGGGAAACGTTGGCCCCGTCCGGATTGCCCGCTTGCGCGGTGCGTGCCGGCCGTTCGTGGGGCCGGTGGACGTGCGCCAGGTCGCGTGTCGCCCCTCCGCCTCCGCGCCGCGCCCGGCGCGGTCGTCGGCGCGGTGGGTTCGGGTTGGTTGACCGGGAGGAGGCCCCGCGTGCTCGCGCTCGTCGTCGCGCACCTCGTCGTCGCAGGGCTGTTGCCGCTGGTGTCGGCCCGCAGCACACGCGCGGCCTTCGGCGTGGCCGCGGTGCTGCCGGCCGCCACCCTGCTGTGGGCGCTCGCCAACGCGGGCCCGGCGCTCGGCGGCGGCATCGACGAGACCACGATCTGGTCGCCCGCGCTCGGCCTCGAGCTGTCCTTCCGGCTCGACGCGCTCGCCCTCGCGATGATCGTGCTGGTGTCCGGGATCGGCGCGGTGATCCTCGCCTACTGCGTGGGCTACTTCGGGCCCGGTTCACCCGATGCCACCCGGTCCGCCGCGCTGCTCCTCGCGTTCGCCGGGGCGATGCTCGGCCTCGTGCTGGCCGACGACCTCCTCACGCTCTACGTGTTCTGGGAGCTCACGTCGGTCGCGTCGTTCCTGCTGGTCGGGCAGGGCGGTGAACGGCGGGAGGAACGCCGCGCCGCGGTGCAGGCGCTGTTCGTCACCGTGTTCGGCGGCCTGGCCATGCTGCTCGGCTTCGTGCTGCTGGGGGAGTCGGCGGGCACCTACCGGATCTCCGAGATCCTCGCCGACCCGCCCCGGGGCAGCGTCGTCACCGCCGCGCTGCTGCTGATCCTGCTCGGGGCGTTCACGAAGTCGGCCCAGCTGCCGTTCCACCCCTGGCTGCCCGCCGCGATGGTGGCGCCCACGCCGGTGAGCGCGTACCTGCACGCGGCCTCGATGGTCAAGGCGGGCGTCTACCTCGTGGCCCGGCTCTCGCCCGCGTTCGCCGACCTCGCGGTCTGGACGGTGCCGGTGCTCGTCGCCGGGCTGGGCACCATGCTCGTCGGCGGCTGGCGGGCCCTCTCGGCCACAGACCTGAAGCGGCTGCTCGCGTTCGGCACCGTGAGCCAGCTCGGCTTCCTGATGGTGCTCTTCGGCGCGGGCGGGCGGGTGGCCGCCATGGCCGGCATCGCCATGTTGCTCGCGCACGGGCTGTTCAAGGCCACCCTGTTCCTCACCGTCGGCACCGTCGACCACTCCACCGGCACCCGCGACGTGCGGAAGCTGTCCGGCGTCGGGCGCGCGCTGCCCGGCCTCGCCGTGGCCGCCGCGCTCGCCGCGGCGTCGATGGCGGGCCTGCCCCCGCTGATCGGCTTCGTCGGCAAGGAGGCGGCGTTCGAGGCGTTCCTGCACGGCAGCGTCCAGAACTACGTGGTGGCGGTCGGCCTGCTGGTCGGCTCGGTCCTCACCGTCGCCTACAGCGCGCGGTTCCTCTGGGGGGCGTTCGCCGGCAAGCCCGGCCGGGAGGCCACCGACGTGCACCGCCCGGGGCCTGCGCTGACGCTCCCGATCTGGCTGTGCGCGATCGCCGGTCCCGTCCTCGGGATAGCCACCCCGATCGTCGACGCCGACGCGGCGAGCTACGCGAACGCCCTGCCCGGCGAGCAGTCCTACCACCTGGCGCTGTGGCACGGCCTCGGTCTCCCGCTGCTGTTCTCGGCCATCGCCCTGGCAGGTGGTCTCGCCCTGCACGCGGCGCGCGGGCGTCTCGCCCCGCTGGCGGGCCGCAGCCCGTTCGACGCCCAGCGCGCGTACGAGAAGACGATCGCGGGCATCGGCCGGCTGGGCGTCGTCGTCACCGGTCGCCTGCAGGTCGGTTCCTCGCCTTCCTACCTGGGCACGATCATGGTGATGTTCGTGCTGCTCCCGGGGGCCGCCACGGTGCTCGCCGGTGCGTGGCCGACGTCCGCGCCGCTCTACGACCACGCCGTGCAGGTGCCGCTCGCGATCATGGTGGTGCTCGCGGCGATCGCCGTCACCAGGACGCGGCGCCGGTTCACCGCGGTCCTGCTCGTCGGCGTGATCGGGTACGGCGTCGGTGGCTTGTTCATCGTCGACGGGGCACCCGACCTCGCGCTCGCCCAGTTCCTCGTGGAGACGCTCTCCCTCGTCGCGTTCGTGTTCGTGCTGCGCAGACTGCCCGCAGACTTCACCGAAGCGCGCTCGGCGCGGCGGGTGCGCGTGCCCAAGGCGGTGCTGGGGGGCGTCGCGGGGTTCGCGGTGGCGGTGTTCGCGCTCATGCTGTCCGCGGCGCGCACCCAGCCGGCCTCCACGAGCGCCGAGCTCGCCCGACTCGCCCCCGAGGCGGGCGCCACCAACGTCGTGAGCGCGATCATCGTCGACTTCCGGGCGCTGGACACCGTCGGCGAGATCGGCGTGCTGTTCGTCGCTGCAGCCGGGGTGGCGAGCCTCGTGCTGGCCACCCGCTACGACCGGCAACGCGGCGCCGCCCAGCCCGTGGAGAGCGGACAGGGAAGCCCCGAGCACGAGAAGGATGTCCTCGGATGACCACTCCGGACGACCGGCCTTTCGAGGAGTGGGACCGGCCACGGCAGCGCTGGCTGCTCTCCGGCGACTGCCGCGGCCTGCGCCAGCGCACCCTCCTGCTCGAGATGGTCACCCGCGCGCTGTTCCAGACCGTGCTGGTGTTCTCGCTCTACCTGCTGCTCGTCGGGCACTACGGGCCCGGCGGCGGGTTCGCGGCCGGCCTGGTGGCCGGGCTCGCGTTCGTCCTGCGCTACATCGCCGGTGGCAGCGACGACGCCGTGCGCATGCGACCCCCGGTGCTCATCGGGCTCGGGCTCGCCGTCGCCCTGCTCACGGCGCTCGCCCCCATGGTCGTCGGGGCGCCGGTGCTCGCCACCACCAAGCTCGCGGTCGACGTGCCGCTGATCGGGCACCTCGAGACCCAAACCAGCCTGTTCCTCGACGTCGGGGTGTACCTGCTGATCATCGGGGTGGTGCTGGACCTGCTGCGCTCGCTCGGCGCGGGCATCGAGCGCGACCTGCAAGCGGCGGAGGAGCAGAGCCGGTGACCACCGTGAACCTCGTGATGGCCACCACCGTGGGCGTGCTCTACGGCACCGGCTTCACGCTCCTGCTGTCGCGCTCGCTCATGCGCGTGCTGATCGGCGTGGTGGTGCTCGGCCACGGCACGAACCTGCTCCTGCAGTTGGCCGGTGGCCCGCCTGCCCGGCCACCGATCCTCGGCGTCGCGCCGCCCGAGCAGTTCGCCGACCCGCTGCCCCAGGCGCTCGCCCTCACCGCGATCGTGATCACGTTCGCGCTCACCACATTCCTGCTCGCGCTGGGCTACCGCTCCTTCGTGCTGGTCGGGCACGACGAGGTGCAGGACGACGTCGAGGACCGGCGCATCGCGCGGCAGAAGGCGCCGTCGGCGCCGCTGGAGGACGGCGCGCCGCACGAGGGCGATCCCCTCGCGGATGTCGAGCGCGCCGACGACGAGGTCGAGGCCGAGGCGTGGCGGGAGGCGCCGCGGTGAACGCCCTCCTGCCGCTGCCCGTGCTGCTGCCGATGCTCGGTGCCGCGCTCTCGATCGTCGGCAGCCGGTTCGCCGCGCTCCAGCGCATCGTCGGGATCGTCGTGCTCGTGGCCGTGGCGGTGCTCGCGGGTGTGCTCCTCGTGGCCGCCGACCAGCAGGGCCCCCTCGTCGCCGAGATGGGCGGCTGGCCCGCGCCCGTCGGGATCGCCCTGGTGGCCGACCGCCTCTCGGCGCTGCTGCTGCTGGTGTCCACCCTCGTCACGCTCGCCGTGCTCGTCTACGCCATCGACCAGCGCATCGCCGACTACGGCCGTGCCACCGCCAGCACCACGTTCCACCCGATGTACCTCATGCTGTGCGCCGGGGTGTCGCTCGCCTACCTCACCGGGGACCTGTTCACGCTCTTCGTGGCGTTCGAGCTGATGCTCACCGCCTCGTACGTGCTGATCACCCGGCGCACCGGGGCCAACCGGATCCGCGCGGGCATGACGTACGTGACGGTCAGCCTGCTGTCGTCGCTGCTGTTCCTCACGGCCGTGGCGCTGGTCTACGCCGCCACCGGCACCGTGAACCTCGCCGATCTCGCAGGCCGGGTGGGGGAGCTGCCGCGCGGGCTGCAGACGGTGCTGGGGATGATGCTGCTGGTCGTCTTCGGGATCAAGGCGGCGATCGTGCCGATGCACTCCTGGCTCCCCGACAGCTACCCCAATGCGCCCGGCCCGGTGGCGGCGCTGTTCGCGGGCCTGCTCACGAAGGTGAGTTTCTACGCGCTGCTGCGCACGCAGACGCTGCTGTTCCCGCGCGACGAGCCGTGGACGCTGATGCTGGTGCTGTCGGTCGTCACGATGCTCGTGGGCGTGCTGGGTGCGCTCGCCCAGAACGACCTGAACCGGTTGCTGTCGTTCCTGCTGGTCAGCCACATCGGGTTCCTGCTCTACGGGCTCGCGGTGTTCGACGCCGCCGGTGTCTCCGGGGCGGCGCTCTACGCCGCCCACCACATCACCGTGCTCGCCACCCTCTTCCTGGTGAGCGGTCTCATCACGCGGCGCACCGGCACCGTGGCGCTCGACCGCATGGGCGGGTTGCTGCGCACCGCACCCGGACTCGCGGTGCTGTTCGCCATCCCCGCGCTGACGCTCGCCGGGGTGCCACCCACGGCGGGCTTCGTGGCCAAGCTCGCCCTGCTCCAGGCGGGCGCGGGCAGCGGCGTCGCGGAGCAGGCGGTGGCCGGCGTCGTGGTGGTCGCGAGCCTGCTCACCCTGTACGCGCTGGTGCGCGTCTGGGTGGGTGTCTTCTGGGGCGAGCCCCAGCCGCCCGTGGCCGACGTCGACCCCACCGACGAGGTGCTCGTGGGCACGGCCCGCACCCCCGTGCCGATGTACGCGGCCACGGCCGGGCTGATCGCGGCGAGCCTCGCGATCGCGGTCTTCGCGGGCCCGCTGGCCGGGATGACGTCCCGGGCGGGTGTCGACCTGCTCGACCGCGAGCCCTACCGCGTGGCCGTGCTGGGAGGGGGAGCACCGTGATCGCCCGGTTGCCCACCGTGCTGTGGCTCACGGCCGTGTGGGTGCTGTTGTGGGGCACCTTCAGCCCCGCCTCGATCGTGGGCGGCGTGCTGGTGGCGGTGCTGGTCATCGTCCTGTTCCGGCTGCCGGCGCCCACCGATCCGCTGCGGGTGCGCCCGCTGGCGCTGTGCGGGCTGTTCCTGTACCTGGTGTGGGACCTCGTGGCGTCCGGCGTCGAGGTGAGCTGGCAGGTGCTGCGCTACGGGCCGCGCGCCCGCGGCGCGATCATGGCCGTCCCGCTGATCTCCACCTCGGACCGCGTGGTCACGGTGATGGCCACCGCGCTCACGCTCTCGCCGGGCAGCATGGCGCTGCAGATCGACTACGACCACGACGTCTGGTACGTCTACTCCCTCGGCCCCCGCGATGCCGCCGGCGTGGAGCGGGCGCGGCGGCGGGTCGTGGACATGCAGCGGCGGGTGCTGGCCGCGCTGGGGTCCCCGGACGAGCACGAAGAGGCCGTGCGCCTGCTGGGGAGGATGTCGTGACCCTCGTCTTCACCGTCGTGACGGCGCTGCTGTGCCTCGCGTGCGCGTTCACCGTGGCCAGGCTGCTGCTCGGGCCGGACACCGTCGACCGGATCGCCGCCCTCGACGTGCTCGTGATCATCATCGTGGCGGCTGCCGCCGTGTACGTCGCGATCTACCGTGACGGGTCCAACATCCCGCTCCTGGCCGCCGTCGCCCTGCTCGGGTTCGTCGGGTCGGCCACGGCCATCCGGCTCACCGCGCGCCGCAAGGGGCTCCGATGATCCTCGACGTCGTCTCCGCGGTGCTGATGCTCGTCGGCGCCGTGTCCTGCGTCCTCGGGGCGATCGGGCTGGTGCGCCTGCCCGACCTGCCCAGCCGCCTGCAGGCCGCCACCAAGCCGCAGACGCTGGGCCTGCTGCTGATCCTCGCCGGCACCGCGCTGCGGCTGGAGATGGAGAGCGCCGTCACGCTCGTGCTGGTCGCGCTGTTCCAGGTGATCACCGCGCCGGTGATCTCGCAGCTGCTCGGGCGCACCGCCTACCGGGGCGGGAGCGTGCACCCGGAGCACCTGGTCGTCGACGAGCTTGCCGGGAGGATGCCCGAGGAAATGGATCGTTAGGCCGCGGTGAGGAAGTCCTGATCGCGGTCTTCGCGCCCAGACAGCCGCCGGCTGCGTTGTCGGGCCGGCCGGGTATGCCCATACAACGGCTCGACCCTCCGCCTTGCCGGCGGCCGCCTGGATCACGAAGCCCATCGACCCGGCCTTCCTCACCACGGCCTAGGCTCCCCGGGGTGCCCGTCTACGCGCTCGGCGACGTCGAACCCGAGATCCATCCCGACGCCTACGTCCACCCCGACGCGGTCGTGATCGGCAACGTCACGATCGGCCCGGAGGCCTCCGTCTGGCCCACCGCGGTGCTGCGCGGCGACGACGGCCGCATCGAGGTCGGTGCCCGCACCAGCGTGCAGGACGGATCGATCATCCACTGCACGCTCCGCGAGCCCACGATCATCGGCGCCGAGGTCACCGTCGGGCACAACGTCCACATCGAGGGCGCGGTGATCGGCGACAACGCACTGATCTCGTCGGGATCGGTGGTGCTGAACGGCGCTCGCGTCGGGGCGGGCGCGGTGGTCGCGGCAGGGGCCGTCGTGGCGCCGAAGACGGAGATCCCCGACCGGCGGATGGCCATCGGGGTGCCCGCCCGGATCCGCGAGGGCCACGAGGTGCCGGTGGGCTACTTCGACCACGCCGTGCAGAGCTACATCCGGCGCGGCAAGCGGTTCCGCGCGGAGCTGAGGAGGATCGTCTGATGGCGGCCCGACCGCTCGAGGAGGTCGTCGAGGCCGGGTGGGCCGCCGCGCTCGCCCCGGTCGCCCCGGTGATCGCCGACATGGGGGCGTTCCTGCGCGCCGAGCTCGCCGCGGGCCGCCGCTACCTGCCCGCGGGCGCCAACGTGCTGCGCGCGTTCCAGCAGCCGTTCGACGAGGTCCGCGTGCTGATCGTGGGGCAGGACCCCTACCCGACCCCGGGGCACGCGATCGGGCTGTCGTTCTCGGTGTCGCCGCAGACCCGCCCGGTGCCGCGCTCGCTGGCGAACATCTTCCGCGAGTACTCCGAGGACCTCGGCCACCCCACGCCCTCCACCGGCGACCTCACGCCGTGGGCCCAGCAGGGCGTGCTGCTGCTCAACAGGGTGCTCACCGTCGAACCCGGCAACCCCGGCTCGCACCGCGACAAGGGCTGGGAGAAGGTCACCGAGCAGGCCATCCGCGCCCTCGTCGCCCGCGACGGCGAGCCGCTCGTCGCGATCCTGTGGGGCCGCGACGCCCGCAACCTCGCCCCGCTGCTCGGCGACGACGTGCCGTGCATCGAGTCCGCCCACCCGAGCCCCATGTCGGCCGACCGCGGCTTCTTCGGCTCGCGCCCGTTCAGCCGGGCCAACGCCATGCTGGAGGAGCTGGGCGGCGACCCCGTCGACTGGAAGCTGCCCTGACCACCGTGCAGATACCGGTCTCCGTGGCCGAGCAGGTCGAGGCCGAGGCGAACTGGGAGTACGTGGCCACGGCGGCGGAGCCGATCCGGGCCGAGCTCGGCATCGCCTCGGCGCGCATCGGCGGCGGCACCGTCGTCTCGATGAGCGCCGCGCCGCCGAACATGTTCATCCGCGCGCTCGGATTCGGCGTCGACGAGCCGATCACGCGCGATCTCGTCGCGGAGATCTGCGACTTCTACCGCGCGCACGGGGCGCCCAAGGCCACGCTGCAGCTCGCCCCGTCGGTGCTCCCGCCGGACTGGGCGGACATCCGCGCGGCCACCGGGCTCGTCCCCGGTGGGGCGTGGTTCAAGCTGGCACGCGAGCTGAAGCCCGACGACGGGCCCGACGAGGCGCCGGCGCCGGCCGACGGCATGCGGGTCGACCCGGTCACCCCGGCCGACGCCGAGGAGTGGGCGACGGCGTACGGCGAGGCCTTCAGCAGGCCGCCCGGCGCCTTCGCGCAGCTGCCCGCGGCCGGTGTCGGCCGGCCCGGTTGGCAGTCGTTCGCGCTCCGGCACGAGGACGAGGTCGTCGGGGGCGGCTCGGTGTTCGTCCGCGGCACGGCCGCCCACCTGTTCGGCGCGGCGGTGCTGCCTGCGCACCGCAACAAGGGCGGCCAGTCCGCGGTGCTCGCGGCGCGGATCGCCGTGGCACGCGCGGCCGGGTGCCGCTGGGTGGTGGCGGAGACCTACGTGCCCGATCCGGGCAAGCACAACCCGTCGCTGGCGAACATGCGCCGCGCGGGGCTGGAGGTGCTCTACCAGCGCCGGAACTGGATCTGGGAGCCGGCGGCCGCCTGACCGCGGCGCTACGCGAGCACCACCAGCACGGCGGCACCGGCCACCGCGTGGGCCGCGGCGAGCCACGGGCGGTGCCCGGTCGACCAGCCCAGCACCGGCCAGCGCAGGAGCGCCCCGGCGGCGCCGGCGCCGACCGCCACGGCCGCGGCGACCCACACCCACGACAGCGCCTCCGGCGGCGGGGCGACCGCCCGCACCAGCGCGAGCGCCACGACGGCGTCGACCGTCGACCCGACGAGCTCGTACCGGCCCGGGGCGGCGAACCGCCCGCGGGACCAGGTGCGCAGCACGTGGTGCGCGACCATCGCCAGCGCCACCAGCAGCACGACGGTTCCGGCCACGGCGCTCACCGTCCTCCCAGCCGCTCGAGGAGGGTGAAGCCCGCCTCGGTGACGTGGTTGGGGCCCTCGCCGACGGCGGACAGCACGACCACGCCCACCTGCCGCTCGCCGTCGATCCCGATGAAGGCGGTGAAGCCGCCGGTGCCGCCGTTGTGCCACACGACCGGCCGGCCGCTGCCCGGCGCCGGGGTCGTGAACCAGGCCCACCCGATCTGCTCGCCGGGCTCCGGCGGGAACGGCGCCTTCGGCACGAGCGCGTCCGCGCCGGGCGCGTCCCCGGCGAGCAGTGCCCGGGCGAGGGTCGCCATGTCCGTGATGTCGCTGCGCACCCCGCCCGCGGACGCGATGGCCTCGCCGACCCACGGCGCCGCGTGGCGCCCGCCGGAGGTCTCGCCGCGCAGGTCCCGCGGGCCGAGCTCGGCGGGGGAGACGGGGACGGTCGTGCCCCGCGTGCCCAGCGGAGCGAGCACGCGCTCGGCCAGCAGCTGCGGGTAGGGCTTGCCGGCCGCGGCGGCCAGCGCGGCGCCCAGCAGCTCGAACCCCGAGTTCGAGTAGGTGGCGGGCGCCGCGTCGAGCTCCGCGCCGTCGAGGGACGCGACCCGCTCGGCGACCGTCGCGCCGTAAGGGTTGGCCGCCGCCACCGAGCCCCACCAGTTGCGGGCCATCTGCGACAGCGTCGGCGGCTGGGGAGGCAGCCCCGAGTGGTGCGTGGCGAGCTGGGCGAGGGTGACGTCGGCGACCGGCCCGCCGACCGTCACGAGCTCGCCCACGCGCGTGCCGGGCCGCACCTCACCGCGCTCGATCATGTCCGCGAACAGCAGCCCGGTCAGCCCCTTGCTGATCGATCCCACCTCGAACCGGGCGTCGTGGGCGGCGCCGATCACCGCGGTGCGCGTGCCGTGCGGGGTGACGGCGGCGACCGCCAGTGCCGGGCGGTCCTCCCCGACGACCTCGCGCGCGAGGGCCGCCAGCTCGGCGTCCCCCTCGTGGGCCGCCGGCAGCCGGCTCGGCGCCGGGCGCAGGGCCAGCCCCGCCGCGAGGGCGAGCGCGGCGCAGACGGCGACCACGGCGGCGGAGCGGGCTCGGCGCCGCGGCGGCGTCGGTGGGGCGGTGGTCGTCACGGCGTCAGTATTACGGATTTACGGAATAACAGCAAAGTTGGGCGTTCCGCGTGTGGTGATCCTGGTGTGGGACCGCAGCAGGCCTGGGCTTCCGGTGGCGCCGCGCATCGTGTGGGGCATCCACGTGGGCATGCCGGGGCCTGCCCACGTGGCGCGCGACGCCACCTCCGGCCGGTTCCGCCGCCATGATCACGGGTTTGGCGCATTCCCGGGCGAAATCGACCCGGGAATGCGCCAACTTCGTGATCAAGGGCCCGCAGGTGGACCGGGGGTCGTCGATCAAGGGGAATGCTCGCTAGATGATCTCTGGGAGCGACCATCTGCCCTTGATCGCGGTGAAACCTCCGGCTCCGCCCCTCCAACCGAGACAACCTCATGGTGGCGCCGCGCGCCAGGTCAGGCAGGCCTCTGGCCTGCCCGCACGATGCGCGGCGCCACCAGGAGGCCCCGCGATGAGGGCATGATCATTGCTCCGGCGCAAAA
The DNA here is from genome assembly GCF_042657305.1 of Pseudonocardia zijingensis. Classification (NCBI taxonomy): domain Bacteria; kingdom Bacillati; phylum Actinomycetota; class Actinomycetes; order Pseudonocardiales; family Pseudonocardiaceae; genus Pseudonocardia; species Pseudonocardia zijingensis. The sequence goes on from NZ_JBHSKO010000027.1 coordinate 85,356, forward strand.
CCCGACACGACACGTCGGAAAACGCGCCAGATCGGCGATCGCCAACAGGCGATCGCCGATCTGGGGTCGTCGAAAGAGAGCTCTGCTCGCTCAGCGAGGCGAGGAGCGCTCAGACGCGCGCGACCTTGCCGGCCTTGAGGCAGGAGGTGCAGACGTTGAGGCGGCGGCGGTTGCCGCCGTTGTCGCGCGCACGCACGGTCTGGATGTTCGGGTTCCAGCGACGGTGGGTGCGGCGGTGCGAGTGCGAGACGGACATGCCGAAGCCCGGACCCTTTCCACAGACGTCACAGACGGCAGCCACGTCGGACACTCCTCGAGTAGACGGTCAGGAGAACCGGGATCTCCCGGTCGCGAAGAACCAGGGTACCTGCGCCGTCGGCGCATCGTGCACGGGCCCCGGCCAGTACGGCCTAGGCTGTGTGAGGTGCCCCCGACCCTCGACACCGCGCTGCTCACGGGCTGGACGCGGGCGGCCACCTCGGCGCTCGAGCGGCACTGCGCCGAGATCGACCGCATCAACGTCTTCCCGGTGCCGGACGGCGACACGGGCACGAACCTGCTCCTCACCATGCGCGCCGCGGCCGACGCGGTGCGACGGGTGGTGCGGGAGAACGGCGCCGGGCGCGGGGTGGCCGCGGTGGCGGCGGCGCTCGCCCGTGGCGCGCTGGTCGGTGCCCGCGGCAACTCGGGGGTGATCCTCTCCCAGGTGCTGCGCGGCGTGGCGGAGGCGGTCACGCCGGTGCCGCGGCCCGCGGGCGCGGTGCTCGCCGACGCGCTGCAGCGCGCCCACCGGCTCGCCAGGGCCGCGGTGAGCAGCCCCAAGGAGGGCACCGTGCTGTCGGTGCTTGCCGCGGCGGCGCAGGCGGCCGCCGAGGTGGGTTCGGACCGGCTCGACGACGTGGCGGTCGCGGCGGCCGACGCGGCCCGCTCGGCCGTGCAGGCCACCACCGGGCAGCTGCCCGAGCTCGCGCGGGCGGGGGTGGTGGACGCCGGTGGGCTCGGCCTCTACCTGGTGCTGGACGCGCTCGCGGCGCTGGTCACCGGGCGCGGCGGCACCGAGCTGCCCCGGTCGGCCGTGCCTGCGGCCCGTGGTCGGGAGGTGCTGGTGGTGGAGCGGGAAGCCGGGTCCGACGAGCACGACTACGAGGTCATGTACCTGCTGGACGGCACCGACGTCGCGCGCGTCGAGGAGCTTCGGGGGCAGCTCGCGGCCATCGGCGACTGCGTCGCGGTGGCGGGCGACGTCGACGGCTTGTGGAACGTGCACGTGCACTGCACCGACATCGGGGCCGCGATCGAGGCGGGCATCGTCGCCGGGCGGCCGCACCGGATCACCGTGGTCCGTTTCGCCGACCAGGAGGCGCCTGCCGCGCCGCAGGCGCGCTTCGCCCGTGAGCGCGCGGTGCTGATGGTCGTCGCCGGACCCGAGCTGGCGGAGCTGGCCCGGTCGGCGGGGGCCGTGGTGCTGGAGCGCGCCGCCCGCGGCGACGTCGACGAGGGCGAGATCGTGGCCGCGCTGGCCGGCACGCGGGCCCGGCACGTGGTGCTGCTGCCCGACGAGGCGGAGCTCGCCCCGGTGGCCGAGCGGGCAGCGGCGGTGGCGCGCCGCGACGGGCAGGAGGTGCTGGTGCTGCCCACGGCGTCGGTGCTGCAGGGCCTGGCGGCGCTGGCCGTGCACGACCCGGAGCGGCGGGCGGGCGACGACGTCGTCGCCATGGCCGAGGCCGCGGCGGGCACCCGCACGGGTGGCCTGGTCGTGGCCGAGTCCGAGGCCCTCACGTGGGTGGGGCGCTGCGAGCCGGGTGAGGTGCTGGGGATCACCGACGGCGAGGTCGTGTTGATCGCCCCCGACCTGGCTGTCGGGGCGCTGTGGTTGGCTCACCGCATGCTCACCGCGGGTGGTGAGATCGTCACCGTGTTGCTGGGCGAGGGTGCCGACCCCTCGCTGGCCGAGGGGCTCGCGGCCGACCTGCGCCGCACCCACCCCGAGGTCGACGTCGTCGTGCACCGCGGCGGGCGAGGCGACTACCCGCTCGTGCTGGGGGTGGAATGACCGGGATCGACATGTCGAGCGCGCTCGAGCCGCTCGTCGGCAAGCGCACGGCCGAGGCGCTCAAGTCGTTGGACATCGACACCGTCGGCGCGCTGGTGCGGCACTACCCGCGCCGCTACGTCGACCGCGGCAAGCTCACCGACATCGCCGGGCTGGAGATCGGCGAGCAGGCCACGCTCGTGGCGCAGGTGGAGAAGTCGGTGCTGCGCGACATGCGGTCGCGGCGGGGCAAGCTGCTGAACGTCGTCATCCGCGACGAGAAGGGCGCCACGATCGACTGCACCTTCTTCAACGGCCACAAGGTGCAGCACATCATCAAGCCCGGGGTGCGCGCGGTGTTCTCCGGCAAGGTGGGCGTCTTCAACGGCAAGCTGCAGCTCACCCACCCGCAGTTCGAGCCGCTCGACGAGGCCGACGAGATCCGGCCGTTCCTGTCGGTCTACCCGGCCACCGGCAAGATCACCTCGCAGCAGGTGGCGCGGTGCGTGCGGCAGGTCCTCGACCTGCTCGACGACCCCACCGACCCGCTGCCCGAGCTGGTCACGGGCCGGGAGAAGCTCACGGAGCTGGGCCGGGCGCTGCGGCGCATCCACGTGCCGGAGTCCGAGGCCGACATCCACGCCGCCCGCCACCGGCTCGTGTGGGACGAGGCGATGGGTGTGCAGCTCGCGCTCGCGCTGCGCCGCCAGAACACCGCCCAGCGGCCCGCCGCCGCGTGCCCGCCGGTCCCGGGCGGGCTGCTCGACGCCTTCGACGCGCAGCTGCCGTTCGCCCTCACCGCCGGCCAGCACGCGGTGGGCACCGAGATCTCCGCCGACCTGGCCCGCGAGCACCCGATGAACCGGCTCGTGCAGGGCGACGTCGGCGCGGGCAAGACCGTGGTGGCGTTGCGCGCGATGCTGCAGGTCGTCGACGGTGGCCGGCAGGCGGCGATGCTCGCCCCCACCGAGGTGCTGGCCGCGCAGCACGCCCGCTCGCTGCGCGCGCTGCTGGGCCCGCTGGGCCGGGCGGGCGAGCTCGACGCGGCAGAGCAGGCCACCCGCGTCACGCTGCTCACCGGCTCGCTGGGCGCGAAGGCGCGCCGCCAGGCCCTGCTCGACGCGCAGTCCGGCGCGGCGGGCATCGTCGTGGGCACCCACGCGCTCATCCAGGAGCACGTGGGGTTCGCCGACCTCGGCCTGGTGGTCGTCGACGAGCAGCACCGGTTCGGGGTGGAGCAGCGCGACGCCCTGCGCAACCGGGGGGAGCTCGCCCCGCACATGCTGGTCATGACGGCCACACCGATCCCGCGCACGGTGGCGATGACCGTGTACGGCGACCTGGAGGTCTCGGCGTTGCGGGAGCTGCCCAAGGGCCGCTCGCCGATCTCCACCACGGTGGTGCCGCTCGCGGAGAAGCCGAGCTGGTTCGACCGGGTGTGGCGGCGCGTGCACGAGGAGGTCGCCGCGGGCCACCAGGCCTACGTCGTGTGCCCGCGGGTGGGGGGCACCGAGTCCGACGCCGACCTCGTCGACACCGACGACCCCGACATCGGCGCCGACTCCGACGACGGGCAGGCGAAGCGTCCGCCCCTGGCCGTGCTGGAGGTGGCGCCGAAGCTGACCGACGGCGCGCTGCACGGGCTGCGGATCGGCGTGCTGCACGGCAAGCTCCCGCCCGATGAGAAGGACGCCGTCATGCGGGCCTTCGAACGCGCCGAGCTCGACGTGCTCGTGGCCACCACCGTCATCGAGGTCGGCGTCGACGTGCCGAACTCCACGGCGATGGTCATCCTCGACGCCGACCGGTTCGGCCTCTCGCAGCTCCACCAGCTGCGCGGGCGCGTCGGCCGTGGCTCGGCCCCGGGCGTCTGCCTGCTCGTCACCGAGATGCCGGCCGGCACCACCGCCCGCGAGCGCCTCGACGCCGTGGCCGGCACCACCGACGGGTTCGAGCTCGCCCGCCTCGACCTCGAGCTGCGCCGCGAGGGCGACGTGCTCGGCGCGCTGCAGTCGGGCCGCCGTTCGGGCCTGCGGCTGCTGTCGCTGCTGCGCCACGAGGAGATCATCGCCAAGGCGCAGGCGTATGCCACCCGCATCGTCGCCGACGACCCGGGCCTGCGGCGCCACCCCGGCCTCGCGGCCCTGGTGGGCGACACGGTGGGCGACGAGGAACGGGCGGCTTACCTGGACAAGGTCTGATGGGTCAGGCGCACCCTGGTGGGGTACCCGCATCGTGTCGTGGAGAGGAAGTCCGCCGTGAACGATCCGTTCCGGCACCCCGCGCTGTTCTACCGCGGTGATGACGAGTACATCGAGGGGACGGTGCCGTTCATCGCGGCGGGGCTCGCCGCGGGCGAGCCCGTCGCGGTGGCCGTGCCGGGTGCAAGACACGAGGCGCTGCGCGATGCGTTGGCCGGGTCAGCCGATCGCGTGCAGCTGGTCGACATGTGCAGGGAGGGGCGCAACCCGGGCCGGATCCTGCCCGGGGTGCTCCTCGAGTTCGCCGACCGCCACCGGCACGCCGAGCGGGTGCGGATCATCGGCGAACCGATATGGCCGGGGCGCACAGCGGCGGAGTACGCGGCCTGCGTGCAGCACGAGGCCCTGATCAACCGAGCGTTCGCGGGGCGCGACGTCGAGATCCTCTGCCCCTACGACGCCGCCGGTCTGCCGCCCGATGTCCTCGAGGACGCCGAGCGCACCCACCCCACGCTGATCGAGTCCACGGCGTACCGCGCCAGCACGCGGTACGCGCCCGACGAGGCGCTCGCCGACTACAACGAGCCCCTGCCCGCGCCGCCGATGGCCGACACCGTGTTCGTCCACGCCGGCACGCTCTCGCAGGCCAGGGCGTTCGCCATGGCCACCGCGAGGGACGCGGGTCTCGATCCGGACCGGGCCGACGACTTCGAGCTCGTGGTCAACGAGCTGATCACCAACAGCATCGAGCACGCCGGCACGCGGTGCGCGGTGCGGGTGTGGGTGGAGCAGGGGCACCTCGTGGGCGAGGTGGTCGACGGCGGGCGGACGTTCGACCCCATGTCGGGTCGGCGGCCCGCCCCGCCCGAACAGCCCCGCGGGCGCGGGCTCCTGCTGGTGAACCACCTCACCGACCTGGTGCGGATCCACCGGTCGGAGCAGGGCACCACGATCCGGGTGTACGTGAAGATCTAGATGCGGGGGAAGCTGCCGGTATGGCAACAGGTCCCCTCGTCGTGAGCACGAGCATCACCCGTGACCGGCGGCCGCCGATGGCCGACGAGCGCACGACGGCGCTGTCGTTCCTGCGCTGGCACCGCGCGACGTTGCTGCTCAAGTGCTCGGGTCTCGATGTGCAGCAGCTCACATGCAGGCCGGTGAGCACATCTGCGTTGTCCTTGATCGGGCTCGTGCGACACGCGACGGAGTCGGAGCGGTTCTGGTTCCGTGTCGTGATGGCCGGAGACGAGGCGCCGCCGCTGTACTCGGCCAGCGGTGGGGACGACCAGACGTTCGATGTCGCCGGCTCGGACGAGGGCGCGATCGTTCGAGCGTTCGACGCGTGGCGCGGCGAAGTCCAGTTCAGTGATCGTCTCGTCGAGGCGGCGCCAACGCTCGACATCACTGGCAACGAGCCAGGGGAGGGGCCGGTGTCCCTGCGCTGGGTTCTCGCCCACCTACTCGAGGAGTATGCGCGCCACAACGGCCACGCGGACCTCATCCGAGAGCAGATCGACGGTGCCGTCGGGATCTAGAACCAAGGCCGTGCGGTTGAGGGCTGTCTAGGCGGGCAGCGCCCCGCGGGCGGCCTCGTCGAGGGCGGCCCGGGCGGTGCGGGGCAGGTGCACCACGCCCGCGCTGTCGAGCTTGGCGAGCTCGCTGCGGGCGCGCGCGTAGGCGGCGAGGCGCTCGGGGTCGCTGTCGGAGTCGCGGGCCGTGGTGAGCAGCTTGATCACGCGCTCGACCGTGGCCCGCTCCGCGGGGGACAGGCCGGAGTGGCGGATCCGCTCGGCCGCCTCCGTGGCGGCGCGCCAGGCCCGCTCCGCGCGGTCGACGGCCGCGACGAACGATCGGGCGTGCTCGGCGGGCGGGAACGCGTCGGTCTCGAGGGCCTGCGCCTCGGCGAACGCGTCGACGAAGCGGGCGGTGCTGGGCACGGAGACGTCGGCGAGCGCGGGCAGGCGCAGGACCGCCATGGGGTCGCACTCGAACGCGCCGTACTCGGCCCGCAGGGCGGTGAACCGCTCGCGTGCCTTTGCCCACACCACCTCCGGACGGGCCGGGTCGGGGGCCGTGCGCGGGGCCACCGCCGCGCGGCGACGCCGGACGTGGCGGGTGAGCACGATGGCGGTGCCGCCGACCACCAGGGCCGGGGTGGTGACGAGGACGATGGCGAGGACCAGGAGCACGACCGCGCCCACCTTGAGCACGGTGTCGCCCGCCACCGTGGCCGCGACCACCAGCAGCGCGAACGCCAGCGCCTTCGGGAAACGGTGTGCCCGGCGCCGGGCCATGCGCATCTCGTGGTGTGCGCGGCGGCGCTGGGCGCGGTCGCGCAGCCGCCGCCCGTCGGCGAACGCGGCGCCGTGGAGGGCCGCCGGGTCAGGACGCATGGCGACACCCCTCGGGTCGGTCGGCTACCCCTCCTTGGTACCGCAGGAGTGGCGCTTTTCGCACGGGTCCGATCGAGTGCCCACAGGTACGGTCTGCTGGTGACGAACCGGATGTTCCGCAAGGTGCTGGTCGCCAACCGCGGCGAGATCGCCATCCGCGCCTTCCGCGCCGCCTACGAACTGGGCGTGTCGACGGTGGCGGTGTTCCCGTACGAGGACCGCAACTCGCTGCACCGCGCCAAGGCCGACGAGTCGTACCAGATCGGCGAGCCCGGCCACCCCGTTCGGGCGTACCTGTCGGTCGAGGAGGTCGTCAAGGCCGCGCAGCGCGCGGGCGCCGACGCGATCTACCCCGGGTACGGCTTCCTGTCGGAGAACCCGGACCTCGCCGAGGCGTGCGAGCGCGCGGGCATCACGTTCGTCGGGCCGCCCACCGAGGTGCTGCACCTCACGGGCAACAAGGCGCGCGCGGTGGCCGCCGCCCGGGAGGCGGGCGTCGCGGTGCTGGCCTCGACGCCGCCGTCGGACGACGTGGACACGCTGCTGGCCGCCGCCGACGAGGTCGGTTTCCCCATCTTCGTCAAGGCGGTGGCCGGCGGCGGCGGGCGCGGGATGCGCCGGGTCGAGGACCCGTCGGGGCTGCGCGAGGCGGTCGAGGCGGCCATGCGCGAGGCCGAGTCGGCGTTCGGCGACGCCACGGTGTTCCTGGAGCAGGCCGTGGTGAACCCGCGGCACATCGAAGTGCAGATCCTCGCTGATGCCGAAGGCAACGTGGTGCACCTCTACGAGCGCGACTGCTCGGTGCAGCGGCGCCACCAGAAGGTCATCGAGATCGCGCCGGCCCCGAACCTCGACCCGGAGCTGCGGGAGCGGATCTGCAACGACGCCGTGGCGTTCGCCCGGCACATCGGCTACGTCAACGCGGGCACGGTCGAGTTCCTGCTCGACGAGCGCGGCAACCACGTGTTCATCGAGATGAACCCGCGCATCCAGGTGGAACACACCGTCACCGAGCAGGTCACCGACCGCGACCTGGTGATCGCCCAGCTGCGCATCGCGGCCGGGATGACGCTGCCCGAGCTGCGCCTCACGCAGGAGGAGGTGACGCTCACGGGTGCCGCGCTGCAGTGCCGCGTCACCACCGAGGACCCGCAGAACGGCTTCCGGCCCGACACCGGCACGATCAGCGCCTACCGTTCGCCCGGCGGGCCCGGGGTGCGGCTGGACGGCGGCACCACGCACACGGGTGCCGAGGTGAGCGCCCACTTCGACTCGATGCTGGTGAAGCTCACCTGCTACGGGCACGACTTCCCGAACGCTGTGCGCCGGGCCCGGCGGGCGATCGCCGAGTTCCGGATCCGCGGCGTGTCCACGAACCTGCCGTTCCTCGCGGCCGTGCTCGACGACCCGGACTTCGCCGAGGGGCGGGTCACCACGAGCTTCATCGACGAACGCCCGCAGCTGCTCTCCGCCCGCAAGCCCGCCGACCGCGGCACCCGCGTGCTGAACTACCTGGCCGACGTCACGGTCAACAAGCCGAACGGGCCGCGCCCGCAGGTCGTCGACCCCGCGGAGAAGCTGCCGCGCTGCGACATCGAGGCGCCCGCCCCGGACGGCACGCGGCAGCTCCTGCGCGATCTCGGTCCCGAGGGCTTCGCGCGGTGGCTGCGCGAGCAGAAGGGCGTGCCGGTCACCGACACGACCTTCCGCGACGCCCACCAGTCGCTGCTCGCCACCCGGGTGCGCACGCGCGACCTGCTGGCCGTCGCGCCGCACGTGTCCCGGATGGCGCCGCAGTTGCTCTCGATCGAGTGCTGGGGTGGCGCCACCTACGACGTGGCGCTGCGGTTCCTCGCCGAGGACCCGTGGGAGCGGCTGGCCGCGCTGCGCGAGGCGGTACCCAACATCTGTACGCAGATGTTGCTGCGCGGCCGCAACACCGTGGGCTACACGCCGTACCCCACGGAGGTCACCGACGCCTTCGTCGAGGAGGCGGCGCGCACCGGGATGGACATCTTCCGGATCTTCGACGCCCTCAACGACGTCGAGCAGATGCGCCCGGCCATCGACGCCGTGCGCGCCACCGGCACGGCCCTCGCGGAGGTGGCGCTCTGCTACACGGCCGACCTGTCGGACCCGGGCGAGAAGCTCTACACGCTGGACTACTACCTGCGGCTGGCCGAGCAGATCGTCGAGGCGGGCGCGCACGTGCTCGCCATCAAGGACATGGCGGGCCTGCTGCGCCCGCCCGCGGCCCGCACCCTGGTCACGGCGCTGCGCGAGCGGTTCGACCTGCCCGTCCACCTGCACACGCACGACACCGCGGGCGGCCAGCTGGCCACGCTGGTCACCGCGATCGACGCGGGCGTGGACGCCGTGGACGCCGCCGTCGCCTCTTTGGCGGGCACCACGAGCCAGCCGTCGCTCTCGGCGCTGGTGGCCGCCACCGAGCACACCGAGCGCACCACCGGGCTCTCCCTGGAGGCGGTGGGCGACCTGGAGCCGTACTGGGAGGCCGTGCGGAAGGTGTACGCGCCGTTCGAGGCGGCGCTCCCGTCGCCCACCGGGCGGGTCTACCACCACGAGATCCCGGGCGGTCAGCTGTCCAACCTGCGCCAGCAGGCCATCGCGCTCGGGCTGGGCGACCGGTTCGAGCTGATCGAGGACTGCTACGCCGCCGCCGACCGGATGCTCGGGCGGCTGGTGAAGGTCACCCCGTCGTCGAAGGTGGTGGGCGACCTCGCGCTGCACCTCGTCGGCGCCGGGGTGGAGCCCAAGGACTTCGAGGCCGACCCCAGCCAGTTCGACGTACCGGACTCGGTGATCGGGTTCCTGCGCGGTGAGCTGGGCGACCCGCCCGGCGGCTGGCCGGAGCCGTTCCGCACCCGGGCCCTGGAGGGGCGTTCCGCGGAACGCGAGGCCGCGCAGCTGTCCGACGAGGACCGCGCCGCGCTGGAGGACGACCGCCGAGCCACCCTCAACCGCCTGCTCTTCCCTGGGCCCACCGAGGAGTTCCTCGCCCACCGCGAGGCCTACGGCGACACGTCGGTGCTCTCCACGCGCGACTTCCTCTACGGGCTCGAGCCCGAGTTCGAGCACACCGCGCGGCTGGAGCAGGGCGTCACGCTGATCATCGAGCTGGAGGCGATCTCCGAGCCCGACGAGCGCGGCTTCCGCAACGTCGTCACCACGCTCAACGGCCAGCTGCGGCCGGTGGCCGTGCGCGACCGGTCCGTCGCCACCGACGTCAAGGCGGCGGAGAAGGCCGACCGCTCGAACCCGAAGCACGTGGCGGCGCCGTTCGCCGGCGTCGTCACGCTGCAGGTGGCCGAGGGCGACCAGGTCGAGACGGGCCAGACCGTGGCCACGATCGAGGCGATGAAGATGGAGGCATCGATCACGGCGCACCAGGCCGGCACGGTCGGGCGCCTCGCGATCGGCAAGGTGCAGCAGGTCGAGGGCGGGGATCTGCTGCTCGTCCTCGAATGACACGCATCATCGCCGGCACCGCGGGTGGTCGGCGCATCGCGGTGCCGCCGAAGGGCACCCGGCCGACGTCCGACCGGGTGCGGGAGGCGCTGTTCTCCGCACTGGACGCCGACCCGGGGCTCGACGGCGCCGCGGTGCTCGACCTGTGCGCGGGCTCCGGCGCCCTGGGCCTGGAGGCGCTCTCGCGCGGTGCGGCGCACGCACTGTTCGTCGAGTCCGACCGGCGTGCGGCCGGCGTGCTGCGCCGCAACACCGCCGGGCTCGGGCTGCCCGGCGCGCAGGTGCGGGTGGCGGGAGCCGCGGCGGTGCTCGCGGCGCCCGCCGAGCGCGCGTACGACGTGGTGCTCGTCGACCCGCCCTACGACGTGCCCGCGGTCGAGGTGGCCGGGTGGCTGGCGGCCGCCGCGGAGAACGGCTGGCTCGCCGCGGGCGCCGTCGTGGTGGTGGAGCGGGCGGGCCGCGACGGGCCGTTCCCGTGGCCGCCCGCGCTGCGCCCGGGCAAGCAGCGCCGCTACGGCGACACGACCCTGCACACGGCCGTGGCCCCGGTGGACGGGTAGCGTCCCGGGTCGTGAGGCGCGCCGTCTGTCCCGGATCCTTCGACCCGCCCACCAACGGGCACCTCGACGTCATCAGCCGCACGGCGTCGTTGTTCGACGAGGTCGTCGTCGCCGTGCTCGTGAACAAGTCCAAGAAGGGCATGTTCACGGTGGACGAGCGCATGGCGATGCTCACCGAGATCACCGCGGAGTACCCGAACGTCCGCGTGGACTCGTTCCACGGCCTGCTGGTCGACTACTGCCGCACCCACGACATCAAGGCGATCGTCAAGGGCCTGCGCGTGGTCACCGACTTCGACTACGAGCTGCAGATGGCCCAGATGAACCAACGGCTCTCCGGCGTCGACACGCTCTTCCTGTCGACGAGCCCGGAGTACGGGTTCGTGTCGAGCTCGCTGGTGAAGGAGGTCGCCACCTACGGCGGCGACATCGGGCACCTCCTGCCCGAGACGGTCCACCGGCAGCTGCTGGAGCGGATCGCCGAGCGCGGCTGAAGATCACAGGTTTGGCGCGTTCCCGGGCGAAATCGACCCGGGAACGCGCCAAACTCCTGATCATGCGCTCGCCCGGGCCGCATCCAGCGCAGCCCGGACCTCGGCGGCGACGTAGTCCGGCCGATCCGTGAGGTCGTGCCAGGTGAATCGCAGGAGCCTCCAGCCGGCGCGAACCAGCGCATTTCCCTTGCGCCGGTCGGTGCGGAATCGCTCGACGTCGGAGTGGTAGGCCCACCCGTCGACCTCGATGGCCACCATCGCCTCGGGGAACGCGATGTCGATCTCCCAGCCCTGGAAGGGCACCCCGCGCCGCCAGCCCGGGAACCCGGCGCGGCGGAGGATCGCGGTCAGCCGCCGTTCGGCTGCCGAATCGGCGCGGTCGGCCGCCGCGGTCAGGAGCGCGCCGATGCGGATGGCTCCGTAGGCGCCCATGTTCCGGCAGTACGCCTCGTAGAGCTGCTCGAACCGGATGTGCTTCTGCAGGACCCGGTCGAGGAACGCCGACCCGTCGGGCAGGGCGGCCGCGGTCTCGAGGGCGGTGAGCGGCACCGCGGTGCACCAGACGCCGTCGAGGACGACCCGGTCCGGGGCGGCGAGATCGCGACGCCGGACCCGCACGCCGGGAAAGCCGCGCAGCCCGAGCCTGCGCGGCACGGTGACCGCGATCTCGTCCGGTGCGCTCGCCGGCATCCCGTGCCACCAGGCCGCGGCCGGCCCCGAGATCGTCGAGAGCTCGCCGCCCCAGAGCGCCGCGGCTCTGATCCGGGCTCTGGCGGTGAGCCGGTGGCCGGCAGCGAGGTAGACGCGTGGGGCGACGCGTTCCCAGCCTTGGGCGCGGGCCCGGCGCCGCAGCAGGCTCTCGTCGAGACCGTGCCGGACGGCCTGGGCGGTGGTGATCAGCCCGTCCTGACGGGTGATCAGGGCGAGGAGGTCGGGCTGCATGGTCATGACCGGCAGGATCGCCCGAGACGGGTGCGCGCCGTGGCCGTTTCGGAGAACCCGCCTCCATGATCACGGAGTTGGCGCGTTCCCGGGCGAAATCGACCCGGGAATGCGCCAAATCGCTGATCAAACCTCCTGGCCAGGGCATCACTCGATCGGAACTTGACACGCGCGGGCCGCGCCGAATACGCGGTCCGGCCCAGCCCCGGTGAGAAGATGCGGGCGTGTACCGGGTCTTCGAATCGCTCGACGCGCTGGTGACGGTGGTCGAGGAGGCTCGGGGTGTCCCGATGACCTCCAACTGCGTCGTGCCGCGCGGTGACGTGCTCGACCTGCTCGACGACGTGCGAGAAGCGCTCCCCGGTGAGCTCGACGACGCCCAGGACGTGCTGGATCGGCGGGACGAGATCGTCGACGACGCCACGCAGGAGGCCGAGCAGACCCGCAGCGGCGCGCAGGAGGAGGCCGAGCAGCTGCTGGCCGACGCCCGTGCGGAGGCGGAGCGGCTGGTCGCCGAGGCGCGGGCCGAGGCGGAGCAGACCGTGGCCCGCGCCCGGCACGAGGCCGAGCGCACCGTGGCCGAGGGGCGCCGCCAGTACACGGAGCTCACCGACCGGGCGCAGGCGGAGGCCGACCGGATCGCCCACGCCGGGCGCACCGCGCACGACCGGTACATCGCCGACGGTCAGGCCGAGCAGGCGCGTCTGGTGTCGCAGGCCGAGGTCGTGCGTGCCGCGCACGCCGAGGCGGCGCGCATCGTGGACAGCGCCGACGCCGAGGCCGAGCGGCTGCGGCAGGAGTGCGACGGCTACGTCGACGCCAAGCTCGCCGAGTTCCAGGAGGCGCTCGGGAAGGCGCTGCGCACGATCAGCCGGGGCCGCAGCAACCTGTGGCGTGGTGCTCCGCAGAACGGTGCAGCCGGTGCTGGGCTGAACGGTCGCTCCGGAACGGGCATGGATCTCATCGACTGAGTTGTCCGCACGTCTCTGATCGATCACCATCGGGGGACGTGGGGGACGCGGCGCGTTAGGCTCCACCGCGTGGTGCGTCGTCCTGTCGAACCAGATCCCTCGATCTGGTGGGAGAGGTACGGCCATCGGCTGGAACCGGTGCCGTACACCGGGTGGGGGCCCGATCAGCCAGGGGGTGCAGTGAGTTCCATGGGGTCCGCGTCTCCGCTCGGTCCTCCGCAGGAGGAGTCCGGCAGCAGCGCAACGGCGCTCGACGCCGACGCGATCCTGCGGGCGCGGCCCGACGAGCCGTCCACGGGTTGGCGCCGCGCGTTGCTGAAAGCCACCGGCGGCATGATCAACCCGGGGCCGAGCGCGGCCGAGGTGCGGTGGCGCGACGTGCTGCACCGCATCCGGCGTCCGCTGATCCAGTCGCATCGCATCGCCGTCAGCTCGATCAAGGGTGGCGTCGGCAAGACCACGGTGTCCACCCTGCTCGGGCTCGTGATGGCCGAGAACCGCGGCGACCGCGTGATCGTGCTCGACGCCAACCCGGACGCCGGCACGCTCGCCGACCGGCTCACCGGGGAGTCCTCGGTCACGGTGCGGGAGCTGCTGCGCGACCTCGACCGGATCCACTCCTGGACCGAGGTCTCCCGCTACACCAGCCTGGCCGGCCGGTTGCAGGTGCTCGCGTCCGAGCAGGACCCCGCGTCGAGCGAGGCGTTCAGCCGTGAGGAGTACCAGCAGATCTGCGCGCTGCTGGACCGCTTCTTCAACATCATCATCACCGACTCGGGCACCGGGCTCGTGCACTCGGCGATGGAGGGCACCCTCAAGCTCGCCGACAGCCTCATCGTCGTCGGCGCACCCACGGTCGACGGCGCCGGGCGGGCCAGCAAGACGCTCGACTGGCTGCTGGCCCACGGCCACTCCGCGCTCGCCACGGAGGCGGTGGTCGTGCTGTCGTGCGACCGCACGAGCGCCGAGGTCGACCAGGAGCGGATCCGCAAGCACTTCGCCGCCCGCAGCCGGGCCGTCGTCGAGATCCCACACGATCCGCACCTGGCCACGGGCGGCCGCGTCGAGCTCGCCCACCTGCGCCCGGCCACCCGGGAGGCGGCCTACGAGCTGGCCGCGCTCATGGCCGACCGTTTCACGACGTGAGCGAGGCCGGGGGGTCCCTGGAGGTCGGATCGGCCGAGCTCACCGAGGACTCGATCGTCCGGTTCCGCGGTGAGCGCCCCGAACGGGGCTGGCGCGGCCTGCTGTACCGCGCCACCGGTGGCCTGCTGAACCCTGGCCTCGGCGCGGCCGAGCGGGTGCGCCGCGACCGGTTGCGGCGGATCCGCCGCCCGGTGCCGGGCACGCACCAGATCGCGGTGAGCTCGATCAAGGGCGGGGTCGGCAAGACCACGGTGTCGGCCTGCCTCGGGCTGGTGCTCGCGGAGCACCGCGGCGACCGGGTGATCGCCCTCGACGCCAACCCGGACGCGGGCACGCTCGCCGACCGGCTCACCGGCGACACCTCGGTGACCGTGCGGCACATGCTGGAGAACCTGGGGGCCGCCCATTCGCTCTCCGAGGTGGCCCGCTTCACGAGCCTCGCCGGGCGGCTGCAGGTGCTCGCGTCGGAGCAGGACCCCGCGATGAGCGACGCCTTCGACCGCGCGGGGTACGAGCGCGTCTGCTCCGTGCTCACCCGCTTCTACAACGTCCTGATCACCGACTCGGGCACCGGGCTCGTGCACTCCGCGATGGAGGGCACGCTGGCGCTCGCCGACAGCCTCGTGGTGGTCGGCGCCCCCACCGTGGACGGGGCCAGCCGGGCGAGCAAGACGCTCGACTGGCTCGTGGCGCACGGCCACGAGGCGCAGGTCGCCAACGCCGTGGTCGTGCTGTCGTGCGACCGCACGAGCGCCGAGGTGGACCCCAAGCGCGTGCGCGGGCACTTCGAGTCCCGCTGCCGCGGCGTCGTGGAGGTGCCGCACGACCCGCACCTCGCCTCCGGCGGCCGGATCGAGCTCGAGCGGCTGCGACCGGCCACCCACGACGCGTTCCTCGCCCTCGCCGCGCTGCTCGCCGACGGGTTCGGCGGCCGTCCCACGCCCCGCTGACGCGGCGGAACCGCCCCGGTACGACACGAGCCCCGCTGCAGGTGCAGCGGGGCTCGCGCGTCGCCGGGAAGGTCAGTCGTCGTCGCCGCCATCGTCGTCGCCGCCGTCGGAGTCGCCCCCGTCGCCGTCGTCCTTGTCGGAGTCCTTCTTCTTGCTGGACGACTTCTTGCCGTCGTCGTCCTTGTCGTCGTCGTCGTGCTTGTCGGAGTCCTTCTTCTTGCCGGACCCCTTCTTGCCGTCGTCGTCCTTGTCGTCGTCGTCGTGCTTGTCGGAGTCCTTCTTCTTGCCGGACCCCTTCTTGCCGTCGTCGTCCTTGTCGTCGTCGTCGTGGTTGTCGGAGTCCTTCTTCTTGCCGGACCCCTTCTTGCCGCCGTCCTTCTTGCCGGAATCCTTGTCGCCGCCGCGGTCCTTGTGGCGCTCGCGCTCGGCCTTGCCCTGGGGCCGCTTCTCGTCGCGGTCCTCGTCGGCGTGCTCGTCCTTGTCGTCGTCGTCCTTGTCGGCGTGCTCGCCGCCGCGCTCCTCGGAGGCGTTGCGCTCCTTGTCGCGCTGGCGTTCGGCCTTGCCGTGGGGCCGCTTGCGGTCGTCGTCGTCGTCGCCGAGCAGTCCGTCGCTGATGCCGCGGATCACGCCGCGGTCGTCGTCGTCCTCGTCGTCATCATCGTCGTCGTCGCGATCGTGGCGGCTGCTGCGCTCGTCGCGGTCCTCGTCGTCGTCGCGGTCGTCGCGATCGGACCACCAGCTCTTGTGGTCGTCCCGGTCGTCCTTGTCGTCGTCCCGGTCGTGGTCGCGGTCGTCGTCGCGCGCCTTGTCCCGATCGCGGTCCCGGTCGTCCTTGTCGTCGTCCCGGCGCTCCTTGCGGTCCTCGCTGCGGTCCTCGCCACGGTCCTTGCCGCCGCCGAGCAGCCCGCCCGTGACGCCGCCCAGGACGTTGCCGAGCCCACCGCCCCGGCGCTCGGAGCGCTCGCTGCGGTCCTCGCTGCGCTCGTCGCCGTTCTCCGTGCCGGCGCTCTCGCCTGCGGAGCTCTCGTCGGAGCCGTCCGCGGCGCGCAGCGCCCGGCGGTTGGCGCGCTCGTCGCGGTTGGAGGTGTCGCTCTGGCCGAGCGCGCTCCCCAGCGCGCCTGCGATGGACTGCACGGGCCCGCGGTCGCCACCGTCGCTGTCGGCGCCGTTGTTGGCGGCGCCGTTGTCGTCAGCGTTGTCGGCGCGGACGCTGCGGGCACCGTCGGCGGATTCCTGCGCGTCGCGGCCGCCGTCGGCGAGGATGTCCGGGGTGTTCGGGCGCTCGGGGTCGGGCGGCGCGGTGGTGCCGACGTCGCCGCGCTCCTCGTCGCCGTCCTCACGTCGCTGAGTGGCGACCGGGTCCTGGTCGTCGTTGCTCGTGTGCTCCTTGTCGGAGTTCTTCTCGCCGGGGTCGGGCCGGCCTTCGACGACCGCCTTGACGCGCTCGACGATGGGGGCGGTCTCGTCCTTCTGGGCCGGCAGCGGGGAGGCGAGCGCCTGCTCCACGCCGTTGCGCAGGTCGGTGAGGGCCTGCGCGGCGTAGTCGCGCTGCTGGCGGTGCATGTCGCGCTGGGACTCCAGCTGCCGCAGCGCCTCCTGGTAGTCCGGGGAGGCGGCGGTGGTGGTGGACTCCTTGAGCGTGCGCTCGACGGCGTCGAGCTGGGCCTGCGCGGAGGTGAGCTCCGAGGTGCGCTCCGGCAGCTTCCGGAGCGCCTCGAGCTGGGATGTCAGCGTGGTGCGCTGCTGCTCGAGCAGCGCCTTGCGCTCCTTGAGGGCCTGCACGGCCGCCGGTTCCTGCGCGCGGCGCTGCGGGGGGAGGGAGAGCCAGCTGGCCTCAGCCTGCGCGACGGCGTCGAGCTGGCTGCCGAGCGACGCGAGCACGACCTGCGCCTGTTCGGCCCACACATCCGCGTCCATGGAGGGCTGGGGGGCGGCCTGGGGCGGTAGCGTGGTGGGGGTGGAGGGAACGACGTTCTCGGTGACGAAGTAGCTGGCGCCACCGGCCACGAGGCTCGCGATGGCCACGCTCGCGATGGCGCGCCGTCGCATGTGGGTGGCGGCGTTCTTGCGGTCGGCCGCCGTGAGCGCAGGCTTCTGCTTCTTGACGCGCTTCGAGGTGATGGTGCGGACGGTGCGAACCGACGACGCCGGCGGCAGGGTGGGAGGGGTGACCGACCAGGCCGCGGCGGGGCTCCACTCGCGCTCGGGCACCGGTTCCGGCTCCGGTTCCGGTGGGCGCGGGGTGCCGAGCGCCGCGGGCAGCTCGGTGGTCTGCTCCTCCGACGGCTGCTCCAGCTGGGTGGTCTGCTCCTCGGAACCCTGCTCGGCGGGCTGCTCCGTGGCCGCCTCCATCCGGGCGGCATGGCGCATCTTGCGCGCCGCGGCCCGGTGGGCGGGTGAGCAGTACAACCGCCGCGGACCGCCGTCGTCCGGCTGCTCGACGAGCTCGGCGCATCCGGGCAGGGCACACTCCTGTGGCCCGTCGCTCATGTCGTCCCCCCAAGGACAGCTCAGCGCTGCCGTGCGTTCCCTCATCACGGCGAACCTTCACCCGATCGTGCAGCAGCGTACTGCCATTCGGGTGTCAGCACGATGTCGAGTGGACCTTGTACCGGCAAAGTCACCCGCGGTGACCGAACGATTCCGATCAGTCACAGCGAGCAACCTCGCTCGTTCGATTGTTGTACGATCCTTCAAGACGCACAACCCCTTGTGCTCGAATCGCAGGAGGCATGTTGAGCACTGATGCCCTGGCCGCCGACCGGGCCCTGCTGTCGCGGACCAGCACGGCTGAGCGAGTCGCCGGCATCCTGCGCACCCGGATCATCGAGGGCTACTTCCCGCCCGGCACCCGGCTCGCCGAGGACGCCATCGGCAGCGCACTCGGCGTCTCCCGCAACACGCTGCGCGAGGCGTTCCGCCTCCTGTCGCACGAGCGCCTGCTCACCCACGAGCTGAACCGCGGGATGTTCGTGCGGTCGCTCACCGCCGAGGACGTGGTCGATCTCTACCAGGTGCGCCGCTTCGTCGAGTGCGGCGTGATCCGCACCGTCACCGGTCCGCATCCCGGGCTCGAGGCGGTGGCCGAGTCCATCGCCGCCGGGGAGTCCGCGCTGGCCGCCCGCGAATGGAGAGCGCTGGGCACCGCCAACATGGACTTCCACCAGGCGCTCGTGGCGCTGGCCGGCAGCCCGCGCGCCGACGAGCTGATGAGCGGCATCCTGGCCGAGCTGCGCCTGGTCTTCCACGTGATGGCCGACCCGCGGCGCTTCCACGAGCCCTACCTCGCCCGCAACCGCGAGATCCTGGAGCAGCTGCAGCGTGGCGACGGCCCGGGCGCGGCCGAGACGCTGGACGTCTACCTCCGCGACGCCGAGAACCAGCTCGTCCAGGCCTTCGCAGATCGACTCGCCGACCGGGGGGAGTAGGCGGGGAGGCAAGATGGGGCGCGTTCGCGGTCGGACCGGGGGGAACGGGTAGCGCCAATGCCGAAGCGATCTTTTGCACGGGCGGACACGGAATCGGCCCGTGCGGAGCCGCCCACGCCGGAGTCCTCGGCGCCCGAGCCGCCCGCGCCGGAGCCCTCTGCGCCCGAGCCCTCTGCGCCCGAGCCCTCTGCGCCCGAGCCCTCTGCGCCCGAGCCCTCTGCGCCCGAGCCCTCTGCGCCCGAGCCCTCTGCGCCCGAGCCCCCCACGGCCGAGCTCCCCACGCCGGAGCCGCCGGCCGCGCCCGTCACGCCGTCGCCCCGGCCCGTCGTCGAGGTACCCGCCGTCACCGCCTCGCAGCTCACCGAGTACACGATCGTCCGCAGGCGGTCGGACAAGCCCGGTGCCGGGTGGCGCCGGGCCGTGCACGTCGCGAGCGGCGGGCTGGTCAACCCGGGGATCGGGCCGGCCGAGCAGCGCAGGCAGGAGCTGGCGCTGCGCGTGCGCCGCCCCCTGCCCGGTCCGCGGCAGATCGCGGTGGCGTCGATGAAGGGCGGGGTCGGCAAGACCACCGTCACGGCGATGCTGGGCCTGATGCTCGCCGAGCACCGCGGCGACCGGGTCGTGGCGCTCGACGCCAACCCCGACGCGGGCACGCTCGCCGAGCGTCTCACCGGCCGCACCGATTCCACGGTGCGGGATCTGCTCGACTCGCTCGGCGGGGTCGGCGCGCTGAGCGACATCGCCCGGTTCACCACGTTGTCGGGCCGCCTGCAGGTGCTCGCCTCCGAGCAGGATCCGGCCCGCAGCGAGACCTTCGACCGGGCCGACTACGAGCGTGTCTGCGCGGTGTTGTCGCGCTTCTACAACATCGTCGTCACCGACTCCGGCACCGGGATGGTCCACTCGGCGATGGACGGCACGCTCGCGCTCGCGAGCGGGCTCGTGGTGGTCGGCTCGCACACGGTCGACGGCGCGAGCCGGGCGGGCAAGACGCTCGACTGGTTGGTGGCGCACGGCCAGCAGGAGCTGGTCGAGCGCGCGGTCGTGGTGCTGTCCGCCGACCGGACGAGCCCCGAGATCGACGGCGAGCGGGTGGTGGCGCACTTCCGGGAGCGCTGCCGGGCGGTGGTGGTCGTGCCCCGCGACCCCCACCTGGCCACCGGGGGCCGGATCGAGCTCGACAAGGTCAGCCAGGCCACCTCGGACGCCTTCCTCGAACTCGCGGCGCTCGTCGCCGACGACTTCGGGGGGTCGCCGCCCGTCCGGCGCCAGTAACCGCCTGCCGCCCGGCGGCGGACCCGCGTGGCAGCGATGTGCGGGCAACGGCACCATGCCCGCTGTGAAGATCATGCGAACGCAGTCCAGGACCGCAGCGGCGCGGCTGCTCGTCGGCGTGGCCTCGGTCGCGTTGGTGACGGGGGCGTGCTCTTCGAGCGTGCAGGGTGAGGCGTCCCCCGCATCCGACGAACGCCCGAGCGCCACCGCCTCGCCGTCGCCCTCGCGCTCGCAGGGCCGTTCCGGTGGGGGGACCTGCCAGATGCGGGTCTCGTCGAACGGGTCGATCGTCAGCTCCGGCGCGGGTGGCCGGACGATCACGACGAACGGCCGCACCTCGTTCTCGTGCGGGCGGGGCCCGCTGATCGCGATCGAGTCGATGGACTCCTCCGGGGTGACCTTCTCCGCCGACGGCGGGGACCCGGTGACGGTGGCGCCGGGCACGGAGGGCACGGTCGGGGTGTACCGGATCGAGGTGAGCCGCGCGGACCGTTCGGGCGCCGAGTTCCAGGTCCAGCCCGCCTGAGTCGTGCTGGTGCGGCGGACCGCGACGGCCTGCCCGGCCCCGCGCGGTAGCCTGCGTCCCGAGCCGAGATCATCGGCGATCGGCCGGGGCCGGGGGGTGCACGGGTGAGCTCGGAGGACGTGGAGGCCGATTTCGGGCCGTTCGTCGACGGGGTGGAGCGGGCCGACGCCGGGGACCTCACCGACGAGACGATCGTCCGCCGCCGGGTCGACCGGCCGCAGGGCGGCTGGCGCGGGGCGGTGTTCAGCGCGAGCCGGGGGCTGCTGAACCCCGGTGTGGGGCCCGAGGAGCACGCGCAGCGCGACCAGGTGCGGCGGATTCGCCGCCCGTTGGGCAGCGCCCACCAGATCGGCATCACGTCGATCAACGGCGGGGTCGGGAAGACCACCGTGGCGGCGTGCGTGGGTCTGGTGCTCGCCGAGCACCGGGGCGACCGGGTGGTGGCGCTGGACGCGGGCCAGAACGCGGGCACGCTCGCCGACCGGCTCACCGGCGACACGTCCCGCACGGTGCGCGACATGCTGGGCGAGATCGGGTCGCTGAACTCGCTCGCCGACGTCTCCCGCTTCACGAGCCTGGCCGGCAGGCTGCAGGTGCTCGCCTCGGAGCAGGACCCCGCGATGACGGAGGGGATCACCCGCGAGGAGTACGAGAGCGTCTGCGAGGTGCTCCGCCGCTTCTACAACGTGGTGATCACGGACTCGGGCAGCGGTCTCGTCCACGCGGCGGTGGAGGGCACGCTCGCGCTGGCGCACAGCCTCGTGATCGTCGGGTCGCCCACGGCCGACGGCGCGGGCCGGGTGAGCAAGACGCTCGACTGGCTGCTCCAGCGGGGGCCCGCCGAGCGTGTGGCCGACGCTGTGCTCGTGCTCACCTGCGATCGCGCCAGCAAGCACGTCGACACCGAGCGGGTGCGGCGCCATTTCGAGGCGCGCTGCCGCGCGGTGGTCGAGGTGCCGTTCGACCCGCACCTGGCCACCGGGGCGCAGATCGACATGAACCGGATCCGGCCCGCCACGCACGATGCGTTCCGCGCGATCGCCGCCCACCTGGCCGACCGGTTCGACGCCACGCCGGTGGGTGTGGGCGCGGAGATGGTGGGGGTCGATCCCTCCTAGGCCGCCTCGGGGAACCGCAGCCGGATCCGGGAGCCGCCGAGCTCGGCGCGCTCGAGGTGGATCGTGCCGCCCGCGGCCTCCACCGTCCGGCGGGCGATGGCGAGGCCGAGGCCGGTGCCGTCCGCCAACTCGCTCACGCCGCGCTGCAGCGCGGTGGCCGGATCGACGACACCGGGGCCCGCGTCGTCCACGACGAGGGTGACCCAGCCGGCGTAGCGCACCACCGTGACGGCGAACGCGGTGCCGTCCGGGGTGTGCCGGAAGATGTTGGTGAGCAGGTCGTCGACGGCGGGGGCGACGTCCTCCTCGGGGAGGGCCACCACGGCGGGCGCCTGCACGGTGAACCGGCACTCGCGGCCGGTCTTGTGGGCCGAGGTGGTCCAGAAGGCCATCCGCTGCCGCACGACGTCCGCCAGGTCGCACCGGCCCGGTGCGTCCGCGGCGGGTGCGGGGTGGATGAGGGCGTTCACGTCCTTCTCGAGGGCGGCGACGGTCTCGCGCACCCGGTCCGCCGCGGTCGGGTCGGTGTCCAGGGCACCGGCATTGATGCTGAGCGCGGTGAGCGGGGTGCGCAGCCGGTGGGAGAGGTCGGCGGCCAGCTCGCGGTCGCGGCGGCGCATCTCGGCGACGGCCGTGCCGGCCTCGGCGAGGGCGGCGGCGAGCGCGGCGGTCTCGGGGACGTGCATCGGGCGCCCGGGCCGCGGGTCCTCGTGCCCGAGCGCGGCCGCGCCGGCCGTGAGCTCGGCGAGGTCGGCGCGCACCGGGCGGATCCGACGCAGCGCCACGGCCGTGCCCGCCACCGCCGTGAGGCCGCCGACCCCGAGCAGCAGGGCGAGGAGCCCCAGCTCGGCCGGGCCGACCGCCGCGGTGGGCACGAAGGCTTCGACGGTGGCGGTGCCCGCGCCGCGGACCAGCACCACGCCACCCACGACCGGGACGTCGGCCGGCGCGGGCGCCGCGTCCGCGGTGAGCCGCGTGGAGCCGACCGTCGCGCCGTCGACGTGCACGCCGAGCCTGCCCTCGCGGCCTGCGGGCGTGCGTGCGATCCCGCGCAGCAGGTCCTCCCGGTCCGAGGTGGTCTCGGCGAGGCTGACGACCGCCGCGAGGTCGGCCTCCGTGCCGGCGCGCAGGCGCTCGTGTGCGCCCAGCACGTGCACGACGAGCGCGGTGGCGGCGACTGCGGTGACGGCCGCCGCGGCCGTCACCAGGATCAGACGGAGGACGAGGCGCTGCACGGGTCGATCAGTTTGATGCCCACCCCGCGGACCGTGTGCAGGTACCTCGGGTTCGCCGCGGTCTCCCCGAGCTTGCGGCGCAGCCACGTCATGTGCACGTCGATGGTCTGGTCCAGGTTGAGCCGGGGCTGGTGCCACACCTCCCGGGCCAGTTCCGTGCGCGACACGACCTTGCCGCAGCGGGCTGCGAGGTAGGCGAGCAGGTCGAACTCGCGGCGGGTGAGCTTGAGGGGCTCCCCGTCGAGGGTGATCTCGCGGCGGGCCTCGTCGATCACCAGGTCGCAGATGCGCAGCGGCTCGTCGTGGGGCGCCGCGCTCCGGCCCCGGCGCAGCACGGCGCCCACCCGCGCGGTGAGCACCGCGCCGGAGAACGGTTTGCCGAGGAAGTCGTCGGCGCCCTCGTCGAGCAGCTTCACGAGCGTGGCCTCGTCGTCGTGTGCCGTCGCGATGATCACCGGGACGTCGCTGATCCCGCGCAGCATCCGCAGCGCGGTGTAGCCGTCGATCCCGGGCAGCTTCAGGTCGAGCACGACGAGGTCGACCTCGTTGTCCGCCACGGGCGTGAGCGCGTCGGTCGCGCTGCCGACCGGCTGCACGACGTGGCCGGCGGCGCGCAGGGCCTCCGTCATAGCCGCCCGGACGTTGTGATCGTCCTCGACCACCAACACCAGCGCCATGCACGCACCGTAGACCACCTGCTACCGATCACCCGCTTACGATGCGAGCCAGGACGCGGCGGAGGTCGACAGGAGAATCGTGGCGCGCATCGAGTTGGACCGCGTCAGCAAGGTCTACCCCGACGGCACGCGCGCGGTCACCGAG
Source organism: Pseudonocardia zijingensis (assembly GCF_042657305.1). Classification (NCBI taxonomy): domain Bacteria; kingdom Bacillati; phylum Actinomycetota; class Actinomycetes; order Pseudonocardiales; family Pseudonocardiaceae; genus Pseudonocardia; species Pseudonocardia zijingensis. Next base: position 108,938 of record NZ_JBHSKO010000027.1, read on the forward strand.
CTCTCGATCGACGTGGAGAAGGGCGAGTTCCTGGTGGTGGTCGGCCCGTCCGGCTGCGGGAAGACCACCGCGCTGCGGATGATCGCGGGGCTGGAGCAGATCACCGACGGCACGATCCGCATCGGCGGGGAGGAGGTCAACGGCGTGCCCGCCCGCGACCGCGACGTCGCGATGGTCTTCCAGTCCTACGCGCTCTACCCGCACCTCAGCGTGTTCGACAACATCGCGTTCGGGCTCACCCTGCGCGGCACGCCGCGTGACGTCGTCGACCGCCGGGTGCGCGAGGTCGCGGACGTGCTGGAGCTCGGCGAGCACCTGCGCCGCAAACCCCGCCACCTGTCCGGTGGCCAGCGGCAGCGGGTGGCGATGGGCCGGGCGATCGTGCGCGAACCGCGCGCGTTCCTCATGGACGAGCCGCTGTCGAACCTCGACGCCAAGCTGCGGGGGCAGATGCGCGCGCAGATCGCCCGCATCCAGCGCGACCTGGGCGTCACCACGGTCTACGTCACGCACGACCAGACCGAGGCGATGACGCTCGGCGACCGCGTGGCGGTGCTGCGCGCCGGGGTGCTCCAGCAGATCGCGTCGCCGCAGGTGCTCTACGACGAGCCGGTGGACATGTCCGTGGCCGGGTTCATCGGGTCACCCCCGATGAACATGGTGGCCGCCCGGTTCGACATCGACGACGCCGGTGAGGCGGCGGTGTCGTTCGGCTCGCACCGGCTCGCCGTGCCGGAGTACGTGCTGCGCCGCAGGCCCGCGCTGCGCGACTACAGGGGCCACGACCTGGTGCTCGGCATCCGCCCGGAGAGCATGGAGGACGCCGCGATCGCCGACGGGCCGGAGGGGAGCACGATCGACTCGGTGGCCGACCTGGTGGAGGCGATGGGCGCGGACGTGCAGGTGCACTTCCCGGTGGCCGCCGAGGCGGTCCGCACCGAGGACCGCGAGACGCTCGACCGGGACTCCGGGCAGGTGCGCTCGGCCACCGGCGACACCCTGTTCATCGGCCGGTTCAGCCCGCGGTCCCGCATCTTCGAGGGCAAGCCGGTGACGGTGCGCGTCGACACCGAGGCCCTGCACTTCTTCGACCGCGACACCGGCCGCTCGATCCGGCGGTGACGCGTGCGGGCGACGCGGCTCCTCGGTGCGGTGGCGACGGCGGTGCTCGTCGCCGCGGCGTGCGGCGGCCCGGACCTCGCGGCCGCCCGGTCGGGGCCGCTCACCGGGCAGACGATCGAGGTCCTCGCCGTGTGGTCCGACGAGGAGCAGGCGGCGTTCGAGCGGGTGCTCGACGTCTTCGAGGAGCGCACCGGGGCCACCGTCACCTACGTCTCCGGCGGTGACGAGGTGCCCACCGTGCTGGCCACCCGCCTGGCGGGCGGCTCGCCCCCGGACGTCGCGGGGGTCGCGCAGCCCGCGCTGGTGCGCACGCTGGCCCGCGCCGGGTCGCTGGTGCCGCTGGACCCGGCCACCGAGGCCGCGATCGACGCGGGCTTCGCGCCGGTCTGGAAGGAGCTGGGCACCGTCGACGGCACCCTGTACGGGTTCGTGTTCAAGGCGGCCAACAAGTCCACGATCTGGTACGACGTGCGGCAGCTCGGCCCCGGCTTCGTGCCGCCGCGCACCTGGGACGAGTTCGAGGAGACGCTGCGCAAGCTGTCCGACACCGGGCGCACGCCGCTCTCGGTGGGCGGCGCCGACGGCTGGACCCTCACCGACTGGTTCGAGAACGTCTACCTGCAGACCGCGGGCGGCCCGATGTACGACCGACTCGCCCGCCACGAGATCCCCTGGACCGACCCGTCGGTGCGCACGGCGCTGCAGACCCTGGCCCGGGTGTTCAGGCCAGAGCACCTGCCGGGCGGGATCGACAGCGCGTTGCAGACGGAGTTCGCCGAGTCGGTCGTGGACGTCTTCGGTGAGGACCCGAGGGCCTCGATCGTGTTCGAGGCGGACTTCGTGGCGGGGGTGATCGCGGAGAGCACCTCGGCCACCGTCGGCGTGGACGCGCGCGTGTTCCCGTTCCCCCGGATCGGGCCGGCCTCGTCGGTGGTGAGCGGCGGCGACACCCTGGTGGCGCTCACCGACGAGCCCGGCACGCAGGCGCTCGTGCAGTTCCTCGCGAGCTCGGAGGCGGCGTCGATCTGGGCCGCCCAGGGCGGGTTCGTCTCGCCGAACCGCGAGGTGCGGCTCGAGCAGTACCCCGACGACAGCACGCGCCAGATCGCCGAGGAGCTGGTGGGCGCGGACAACCTGCGCTTCGACATGTCCGACCTCATGCCCAGCGCGCTCGGCGCCACGCGCGGCGACGGGTTCTGGCGCGCGATGCAGGACCACCTCGCCGACCCCGCGCAGATCGACCGGATCCTCGCCGAACTCGAGGCCGAGGCCACCGCCGCGTACGCGGACGGCGACTCGTGACCGCCCGCGGAACCGGCCCGCTGTCGGGCGGCAGCCCCCGGCTCGCGGCGCTCTTCCTCACGCCCGCGCTGCTGCTCGTGCTGGTGTTCCTCGTGTACCCCACGACGTACTCGGTGGTGCGCAGCCTGTTCGACGCGCGCGGCACCGAGTTCGTCGGTCTCGAGAACTACGCCACCGCGTTCACCGACGACCGCACGCTCGTCGCGTTGCGCAACAGCGTGATCTGGGTCGTCGTCGCGCCCACGCTGGTGACCACGATCGGGCTGGTGCTCGCCGTGCTCACCGAGCGGATCCGGTGGGCCACGGCGTTCCGCGTGGTGATGTTCATGCCGCTGGCGATCTCGCTGGTGGCCTCGGGGATCATCTTCCGGCTGGTCTACGAGGAGGATCCGGACCGCGGGCTCGTCAACGCGGTGGTGGTCTCGGTGCACGACGTGTTCGCCCCGTCCGCGCCGTACGCCGGTGCGCGTCCGCGCGAGGGCGGTGGGCTCGTGGCGGCGCCGGACGGGGCGCTCGTCACGGCCGATCCGGTGGGGGCGCAGGACGCCGTCGGGCTGGCGATCACCGGCTACGACCCCGCCGCGCTGCCCGGGCGGGCCGCCGCCGCGGTGCTGCCCGAGCCGGGGGCTGGCCTGCGTGGTCTCGTGTGGCTCGACGTCGGCGGCACCGCCGACCGCACCGGCGAGCTGGACGCGGGGGAGCGCGGGCTGCCGGGCATCCCCGTGGAGGTGCTGGAGGCGGGCCGGGTGGTGGCCACCGTGACCACCGGCGACGACGGGCGGTTCACCGTGCCCGACCTCGCGGGCGGCCCCTACGCCATCCGGTTGCCCGCGGCGGCGTTCGCGGAGCCCTTCCGCGGCCTGACGTGGCTGGGCCCCGTCCTGGTGACCCCGGTCGTGATCTCCGCATGGTTGTGGATCATGACAGGGTTCGCGATGACGCTGATCGTGGCCGGCCTGGCCAGCATCCCGCGTGACGCGCTCGAGGCCGCGCGGGTGGACGGCGCCACCGAGTGGCAGGTCTTCCGGCGGGTCACGGTGCCGCTGCTCTCCCCGGTGCTGCTGGTCGTGTTCGTCACCCTGGTGATCAACGTGCTCAAGGTGTTCGACCTGGTCTTCGTCATCGCGCCGGGATCGGTGCAGGAGGAGGCGAACGTGCTCGCCCTGCAGGTCTGGCAGGTCGCGTTCGGGGCGGGCGGCGGCGACCAGGGGCTGGGGAGCGCCCTCGCGGTGCTGCTGTTCCTGCTCGTGCTGCCCGCGATGGTGTTCAACGTCCGGCGCTTCCGCGAGGACCGCCGGTGATCCGCCGCATGGCCGCCCGGGCGGGTGGCCCGGTCGTCCGCGCCGTCCTGGTGGTTGTCGCGATCGTCTGGATGTTCCCGGTGGTGGGCCTGCTCGTCGCGTCGCTGCGGCCCGAGGCGGGCAACGCGCGCAGCGGCTGGTGGACCGTGGTCACCGCGCCCGCGCAGCTGACGCTCGACAACTACGCCGCCCTGATGGCCGACCGCGCCGTCCTCGGCTCCCTGTGGAACACCGTGCTGATCGCGGTGCCGTCCACCGTGCTCGTGGTGGTGATCGGCGCGTTCGCGGCGTACGCGCTCGCGTGGATCGAGTTCCCCGGCCGCGACGTCATGGTGCTCGCCGTCGTCGCGCTCCTGGTGGTGCCCGTCCAGGTGGCGCTCGTCCCCGTGGCGAAGCTGCTCGGCGCCGTCGGGCTGTACGGCTCGATCCCGGGCGTGGTGGCCTTCCACGTGGCCTTCGGGCTGCCGTTCGCCGTGTTCCTGCTGCGCAACTCGTTCGTGGGAATCCCGCGGGACCTCCTCGAGGCCGCCCGGCTCGACGGCGGCCGCGAGTTGCGGATCTTCTGGCGGCTGGTGCTGCCGATCTCCCGGCCGGCCGTCGCCGCGCTCGCGACCTTCCAGTTCCTGTGGGTGTGGAACGACCTGCTGGTGGCGCTGGTGTTCGCCGACGAGAGCTCGGCGCCCATCACGGTGGCCCTGCGTAGCCAGCTGCGCCAGTTCGGCAGTAACGTCGACGTGCTCGCGAGCGGCGCGTTCCTCTCCATGATCGTGCCACTCGCTGTGTTCTTCGCATTCCAGCGCGCATTCGTGCAGGGCGTACTCGCGGGGTCGACGAGATGAACGCGAGGCGTCTGCTGCACCATGATCTGAGCTCGCTCCCCGAAGCTTGGAGGTTCCCCTGATGTCGAGCGATCGCGTCTTCGCCGTGGAGCCGTGGGTGGTACGGGAGCCTCGGCTCGACCTGGACCGGATGGGGCAGGTCGAGTCGGTCTTCGCGCTGTCCAACGGGCACATCGGGCTGCGGGCCAACCTGGACGAGGGGGAGCCGCACGCGATGCCCGGCACGTACCTCAACTCGTTCTACGAGCGGCGGCCGCTGCCGTACGCCGAGGGCGGCTACGGGTATCCGGAGTCGGGGCAGACGATCATCAACGTCACCAACGGCAAGCTGATCCGGCTGCTGGTGGAGGACGAGCCGTTCGACCTGCGCTACGGGCAGCTGAGCCGGCACGAGCGGGTGCTGGACCTGCGGGCGGGCACGCTGTCGCGGGACGTGGAGTGGACCTCGCCCGCCGGCCGCGTGGTGCGGGTGCGCTCCACCCGGCTGGTGTCGCACACCCAGCGCGCGATCGCCGCGATCTGCTACGAGGTCGAGGTCGTCGACGCGCCCGCGCTCGTGGTGCTGCAGTCGGAGCTGGTGGCCAACGAGCAGCTCCCCAGCCGCAACGAGGCCGACCCGCGGGTCGAGGCGGCTCTCACCGACCCGTTGCGCGCCGAGCAGCACGCCGCCACGGGAGCGGGCGCCTACCTCATCCACGGCACGCGCCGGTCGGGCCTCAACGTGGCCGCCGCGATGGACCACGAGGTGCACGGACCGGAGACCACCGAGGTCACCTCGGAGGCGGCGGAGGACATCGCCCGCACCACCGTGATCGCGCGCCTCGAGCCGGGCAAGCCGCTGCGGCTGGTGAAGTACCTGGCCTACGGCTGGTCCTCGCGGCGGTCGCTGCCCGCGCTGCACGACCAGGTGCGCGCGGCGCTGGCGGCGGCGCGCTACACGAGCTGGGACGGGCTGGTGGCCGAGCAGCGCCAGTACCTGGACGAGTTCTGGGAGACCGCGGACGTCGAGATCGACGGTGACGCGGAGCTGCAGCAGGCCGTCCGGCTGGCCACCTTCCACGTGCTCCAGGCGGGGGCCCGCGCCGAGCGGCGCGCCATCGGCGCGAAGGGCCTCACCGGCGAGGGCTACGACGGCCACACCTTCTGGGACACCGAGACGTTCTGCCTCCCGGTGCTCGCGCACCTGGCCCCGCACGCGGCCGCGGACGCGCTGCGGTGGCGCCAGTCGATCCTCCCGCAGGCCTACGAGCGGGCCGAGCAGCTGGGCCTCAAGGGCGCGGCGTTCCCGTGGCGGACGATCCGGGGCCAGGAGTGTTCGGGTTACTGGCCTGCGGGCACGGCGGCGTTCCACATCAACGCCGACATCGCCGATGCCGTGCGCCGCTACGTGGCGGCCACCGGGGACGTGGTGTTCGAGCGGGAGGTGGGGCTGGAGCTGCTTGTGGCCACCGCGCGGCTGTGGCGCTCGTTGGGCCACCACGACTCGGCGGGGGAGTTCCGGATCGACGGGGTGACCGGCCCGGACGAGTACACCGCGATCGTGGACAACAACGTCTACACCAACCTCATGGCCCAGCAGAACCTGCGCTACGCCGCGGACGTCGCCGCCCGCCACGCCCGGGCCGCGGCGCGCTTCGGCGTCGACGCCGAGGAGATGGCCTCCTGGCGGGACGCGGCGAAGTCGATGCGGATCCCGTTCGACGAGGTGCTGGGGGTGCATCCGCAGGCGGAGGGGTTCACGCACCACCAGGTGTGGGACTTCGAGGGCACCCCGGCGGAGAAGTACCCGCTGCTGCTGAACGTCCCGTACTTCGATCTGTACCGCAAGCAGGTGATCAAGCAGGCGGATCTGGTGCTGGCGATGCAGTTGCGGCCGGATGCGTTCACGCCGGAGCAGATGCGGCGCAACTTCGCCTACTACGAGGCGTTGACGGTGCGGGACTCGTCGTTGTCGGCGTGCACGCAGGCGGTGGTGGCGGCGTGGACCGGGCATCTGGACCTGGCCTACGACTACCTGGCCGAGGCCGCGCTGGTGGATCTGGACGATCTGGCGGGGAACTCGGATCACGGGGTGCACATCGCGTCGATGGCGGGCACGTGGACGGCGGTGGTGGCCGGGTTCGGCGGGATGCGGATGGACGAGTCCGGGATCGGGTTCGCGCCGCGGTTGCCTCCGGCGTTGACGCGGATCTCGTTCGGGTTGCGGTGGCAGGGCCGTCAGCTGCGGGTGGAGATCCGCCCGGAGGAGGCGGAGTACCGGTTGGTGTCGGGGCCGCCGATGCGGCTGCGCCACCACGGTGAGGCGATCGCGTTGGACGAGGAGCCGCAGGTGCTGCCGATCCCGGCCCTGGAGCCGGTGGAGACCGTGGAGCAGCCCTACGGCCGCGCGCCCCGCTCCCGGCACTCGGGCAACGGCCGCGGGACCTTCCCGGAGGTCGCCGTACCGCAGCCCGTGGCCACGGGCTCGGCGCTGCGCCAGACGGGCTGAACGCTCAGGGCTGCCTGCGGCGGCCCACCAGGCGCCGCCGCACCGACGTGCGGGAGGGCTCCGGCTCCGGGTCGGCCGGGGCCGGGGTCAGGGCCAGCTGGGACGCCTGGCGGCTCAGCACCTCCAGATGGGCGCGCACGTCGCTGTGGGCGGGGTCCAGGGCCACCTGCTCGGCCACCTCGGCCGCCTGCGACACGGCGTCGGCGAACGCCGTGCGCGCGGCCTCCAGGCGCAGCGCGATGCGCTTGGCCGGTTCCTCGCGCACCCGGAACCACGCCGGTTCGATCGAGTCGCCGACGATCGCCAGCCTGCGCACGGCGTCGAGCTCGACGTCGAGCCGGTGCGCGATCTCCCCGAGCCACGTGCGCGCCGGCCCGGCCGGGAGCGCTCCCGTGATCCGGCGGAAGCGGGAGACGGAACCCGCGCAGTGGCCGACGTAGCGGTTCCAGTAGCGCGAGAGGCTGGGAGTCGGGGCTGACCTGCGAGGCACGGGTCACAGGGTGCCGTATCGCCGTCCGGCCCACCGAACGGACCACGGCGACACGTCAGGCGGGCGAGCCGCGCAGCGCCCGCAGCCGCGCCTTGAGGCCGGTGTCCTTGTTGAGCGGGTCGTGCGCCTCGTCGGGTTCGACCGCGCCCGCGATGCCGACGTCGTTGAGCACGCGGAACATCGAGACGAGGTGGGCGATGCGGGACTCCGGAGCGTCGACGGCGCGTTGGGTGCCGCCGACCAGCGCCAGCGTGCGGTCGACCCAGAGCACCTCGCCGTGCAGGTCGGCCTGCTGCAGCAACTCGACCATCCGCCTGCGCAGCTCGGCGGCGGGCAGCCCGGCCCACCGGGGCACGTCGTGGGCGGCGTCGAGCGGGAAGAGCTTGCCGCGTTGCTGGAGGTAGACCAGCTCCACCGCGTGCAGGTGCCCGAACGCGCAGTACTGGCAGCCGTTGTGCAGCGAGATGAGCGCGCAGGCCAGGTGGGTGCGCAGCGGGCCGAGCGTGGTGCGGGTGCGCTCGTAGCGCGGCATGTTCTGCACGAACCAGCCGAGCGCGCGCAGCGCCCCGAGCTGGGAGACGATCGGGCGCATCAGCCGGGGCGGGAATCCCCACAGGCGGGTGCCGAGTGCTTCGAGCGCGCGCACGGCGAACCGGTCGAACGCACGCTCCGCCATCGCCCGCTCCTCACCCACAGTGACGTGCATACTACGCGCACGTGCACCTGCACGTTAGACCGAACGGCAGCTCTTCTGTGGGCGGTGGCAGCGGAGAGAGGGCGCGCTGCGTGCGCGGACCGCACGCAGCGCGCGTGTTCTCAGCAGTTGAGCAGTTCCGGCTTCTGGTTCAACAGCTGTGCGCGTGGCGAGATGAATTCTTCGTACTCCGCCGTGGCGTCCGGCCGGAACAATCCGACCCGGCAGCAGTTCTGGAATGCCAGCCGCACGCCGAAGTGGCGCTGCACCGCGCCGCGCATGGAGTCGCTCCCGACCAGTCGGAAGACCTCACCCCACGAGCGTTCGTCCGGGGGTACCTCCAGGTTCTGCGCCGACGGAGCGCCGCTCGCCTCCAGTTCCTTCGCCAGCCGCTCCACCATTCCCCACGCGTAGGGTAGGGAATCGCGGATGCAGGACACGAATTCTTCGTCCTCGACCGTCCCTTGTTGCGCCTTCTCCAGCAAGGCTTTCGGAACTGTCAGTGACACCGAACCTCCCGAGCTCGAGTGAACCGGACGCGGGCAAACGCTACGGCGTCGGGCAGGATGCGGAAACACCCGATCAGGGGTCCTCTTTCGATATGCATGAATTCGCACGTGGCCGTGTGCGGCGGCGCGGCCGCGCACCCTGGGGCCGCCCGGAACGTAGAGTCGCTCGCGGGTGCGCCGCAGGGGCGCCGGAGATCGGGAGCGGTGCGGATGGGCGAGGCGGCGAGCGACCTGGTGATACGTGGGCGCAGGCCGGTGGGCGACCGCGCCCTGGTCATGGCGATCGTCAACCGCACCCCCGACTCCTTCTACGACCGCGGAGCCACGTTCGCCGACGAGCCCGCCAAGGCGGCGATCCGCAAGGCCGTGGCCGAGGGCGCCGACATGATCGACATCGGCGGCGTGGCGGCGAGCCCCGGCGACGACGTGGACGCCGAGGAGGAGATCCGCCGCGTCGTGCCCACGGTCGAGTACATCCGCGAGCAGTACCCGGATGTGATCATCAGCATCGACACGTGGCGGCACGAGGTCGGCGCCGCGGCGTGCCGGGCGGGCGCCGACCTGCTCAACGACGCATGGGCGGGCTTCGACCAGAAGCTGATCGACGTCGCCGCGGAGTACGGCGCCGGGTACGTGTGCACCCACACCGGCGGGCGGGAGCCGCGGTCGGTGCCGGTCCGCCCCGAGTACGACGACGTCGTGTCCGCCGTGCTGGACCACACCCTGGCGCTCGCCGAGCTCGCCGAGGCCAGGGGCGTGCCGCGGGAGGGCATCCTCATCGACGGCACCGGGTTCGGCAAGAACACCACCGACCACCTCGCGCTGCTGCGCGGGGTGCCGCGGTTCGTCGCCACCGGCCGGCCGGTGCTGATGGCGCTGTCCAACAAGACGTTCGTCGGCGAGACGCTCGGGGTGGGGCTCGAGCAGCGCCTCGCAGGCACGCTCGCGGCCACCACGATCGCCGCCCAGGCCGGCGCCCGGGTGTTCCGCGCCCACGAGGTGGAGCCCACCCGCCACGCCCTGGAGATGGTGGCGAGCGTCTTCGACGGGAGGCCACCGGCGCGGCCGTCGGAGTGGATCGCCTGATGCACCGGATCTGGCCGCCCCGCGACGCGGGGGAGCTCGACGACGAGGCGCTCGAGCGGCTCTACCGGTACCCGGAGGGCCGGTGGCTCGCGGTCAACTTCGTGGCGAGCGCCGACGGCGCGGTCGCGCTGGACGGGTTGGCGCGGGGGCTGTCCAACGAGCCCGACCGGCGCGTGCTGCGCCTGGGCAGCGACCTGGCCGACGTCCTGCTGGTGGGGTCGACCACCGCGATGGTCGAGGGGTTCCGCGGGGTGCACCCGGACGGGGAGACGGCCGCGCGCCGGGCCCGGCACGGGCTCGCCCCCGTCCCGCCCACGGCGGTGGTCACCACCGGCGGGCTGCCCGCGGACGCCCCGGTGGTCACCGAGGCGGCCGTGCCCACCTACGTGATCACCACCGAGGCGGCGCCGGAGCACAAGCGCGCGGCGTGGGCCGCGGCGGGGGCCACCGTCGTGGTGGCGGGCGAGCGGGAGGTCGACCTGCGTCTCGCCGTGGACGAGCTCGCCGCGCGGGGCCTGGAGCACGTCGACTGCGAGGGCGGCGCGCAGCTGTTCGGTTCGCTGCTCGCCGCGGGCGTGGTCGACGAGCTGCGGCTCACCGTGTCCCCGCTGCTGGTGGCGGGCTCCGCGAGCCGGATCGCCACCGGAGCCGACATCGACCCGGCGCGGCTGGAGCTGCTATCGGTGGTGGCCGAGGACGACACGCTGATGCTGCGCTACGGCGTGCGCCGCTGATCCGGACACTTTGCGCACCCGTCGGTCGTTCTCCGGTCGGGCGAGGGAGGGAGACCGGGATGACCGGGATCGGTGCACTGCTCGGCACGGTGCTGCTGCTGTTCCAGATCGTGCTGATCGCACGGGTGGTGGTGGACTGGGTCGCGGCGCTGTCGTCGGGCCCGGAACCCGAGTGGCGGCGCACCGCGGTCCGGGTCACCCACGCGATCACCGAGCCGGTGGTCGCCCCGGTGCGCCGGGTGCTGCCGCCGATCCGGGCCGGCTCCATCGGGATCGACCTGGCGCTGATCGTGGTCTTCCTCGCGGTGGTGCTGCTGCGTCAGGTCGTCATCTGGCTCTGACGCCGCCGGCCACCACGCGGAACCCGAGGTTGCCGCTCGAGCTGTCGGGGGTGTTGGCCGTGCGCGCCGCCACGCGGTAGCGGTTGCAGTAGGAGTCGTGGCACAGGTAGGAACCCCCGCGCATCGCGCGGTTGCGCTCGGACGCGTCGAACCAGTCGGCGCACCACTCCCACACGTTGCCCGCCGCGTTGTACAGGCCGAAGCCGTTGGGTTCGAACGCGTGCACCGGGGCGGTGCCGGACCAGCCGTCCTCCGCAGCGTCGTGGGTGGGGAAGCGGCCCTGCCAGATGTTGCAGCGGTGCTCGCCGCCGGGGGTCAGCTCGTCGCCCCACGGGTAGCGGGCCTGGTCGAGCCCGCCGCGCGCCGCGTATTCCCACTCGGCCTCGGTGGGCAGGCGCGCGCCCGCCCACGTGCAGAAGGCCGTGGCGTCGTGCCAGGACACGTGCACCACGGGGTGGTCGGCGCGGCCGTCGAGGTCGCTGCCGGGGCCCTCGGGGTGGCGCCACTGTGCGCCTTCGACCCCGCACCACCACGGCGTCTGCTCCAGGCGCGGGGAGGAACGGCGCAGGTGGCCGGGCAGGAACTTCGCGAACACGTAGGACCAGCCGAACCGCTCGGCATCGGTGCGGTAGCCCGTGGCGTCGACGAACTCGGCGAAGAGCGCGTTGGTGACGGTGTGGGCGCCGATCGCGAACGCGCCCACCGTGACCTCGCGCACCGGGCCCTCGTGGTCGTCCGGGAACCCGTCGGGGTCGTCCGTGCCCATGCGGAACGTGCCGCCGGGCAGCTCGACCATGGCGTCGAGCCGTGCGGTGCCGACGGCGACCGGGCCGCGGTCGAGGGCCTCGGCGCCGGGGCGGGCCGGGGGACAGCAGGATGACACGTGCGATCGACCTCCTCGGCCCGGAGCCTACGTCCCCGGTGCGCACCGCCCCGGATGGCAGAATCCCGCGGGTGACGAGCAGAGGTCGCCGGGCGCCCACTCCGCACGAGCGCCGGCGCGACCCCGAGCGCACCAAGGCGCGCATCCTCGACGCCGCCACCGCCGAGTTCGCGGCGAAGGGCTTCGCCGGTGCGCGGGTGTCCGGCATCGCCACGCGCGCCGGGGTGAACCAGCAGCTCATCGCCTACTACTTCGACGGCAAGGAAGGCCTGTACCGCGAGGTGGGCCGCCGGTGGCGCGCCCACGAGGCCGAGGCCGTGCCCGACGACCTCCCGTTCGCCGAGGCGGTGCGGCGCTACGTGCGCGCGAGCGTGCAGGACCTGCAGGGGCGCCTGCTGGCCTGGGAGGGGCTCGCCGACACGGGGGCGGACGACGGCGCGGAGGCCCGCGAGCGGGCCGAGCGGCTGCGGCACGAGGTCGAGGTGATCCGCGAGCGCCGGGAGACGGGCGAGATCGACGAGGCGTTCGACCCCGCGGCGTTGCACCTGATCCTCACGAGCGCGGCGAACGCCCTCGCCGTCTACCCGCACCTGGCGCGCGGCCTGCTCGGCGGCGACGCCCGCTCACCCGAGGTGGTGGAGCGCTACGCCGAGCAGCTCGCGCTGGTGGTCGGCCGCCTCGGGCGCTGACCGGGGGCATTCCCCACCCCTGGACGCCTGCGCACCCCAGTGATCCGCAGGCCCCGCCGGACGAGCATCGGTGCTGGTCGCACACCGTTCTCGCTGGGGGATCCCTTGTCCGTCACCGTTCCCGACGTCCGGCAGTGGCACCGGCCACTGATGATCATGGTGGCCGCGATGGCCTGCCTCGTCCTGGCCGCAGGAGTCGGCCTCGTCGTCGACGACCGGCAGCTGCTGCACGAGTCGATCTGGGCGAAGCCGTTCAAGTTCGGGCTGTCGTTCGTGATCTACGGGGCGACGCTCGCGTGGATGCTCCCGCTCCTGCGGCGGGCGCGGCGCACGATGTGGGCGCTGGGCAACGCCTTCGCCGTCACCGGGATCGTCGACGTCGGGTTCATCGCCCTGCAGGCCGCCCGCGGCACGTACAGCCACTTCAACGCGAACACCGACCCGGTCAACGCGATCGGCCAGCAGGTCTTCGCGTCCGGCGTGATCGGGCTGTTCGGGGTGAGCCTGGTGATCGCCGTGATACAGCTGTTCCAGCGGGTGGGCGACCGGGCGCTCACCTGGTCGCTGCGCGCCGGGATCGGGCTGGCCACGATCGGGATGGGCGTGGCGTTCTTCATCGCGGGCTCGGACGAGGGCCACCGCACCGTCGAGGACGCCTACGGCCGTCCGGTCACGCTCGGCGGCGCCCACGGCGTCGGCGTGCCCGACGGCGGCGGCATGCCGATCACCAACTGGAGCACCCAGGGCGGCGACCTGCGCGTGCCGCACTTCATCGGCCTGCACGCCGTGCAGGTCTTCGTGCTCGCCGCGCTGGTGCTCACCGCCCTCGCCGGCCGCGTCGCGTGGCTGCGCGGCGAGCGGGTGCGCGCCCGGCTGACCGGCGTGGTGATCCTCGGCTACACGGGCTTCTTCGCCACCACCGCGTGGCAGGCGCTGCGCGGACAGTCGTTCGTGCACCCCGACGCCGCCACGTGGACCGCGTTCGGGGCGACGGCAGGCGTCACGGCGCTGCTCGCGGCGCTGACGATCGCTCAGGCGATGGTCACCGACATCGACCCGATCCGGCCGATCGTCATGTCCAGCCGCTCGCCGGCCGCGATCGGCCCGACGCCGGGCGGGGCGCCGGTGAACAGCACGTCGCCGGGCAGGAGCGGCATCACCGAGGACGCGTAGGCCACGATCGCGGGCACCGGCGTGATCATGTCGCGGGTGTTGACCTCCTGGCGGACCGCGTCCCCGCACGTCAGCCGGATGTCCAGGTCGGAGCCGTCGCCGATCTCGTCGGTGGTGACGATCCACGGGCCGAGCGGGCTGAACCCGTCGTAGCTCTTGCGGCGGGAGCGGTCGGCCGGGCTGCGGACGGTGATGTCGAGGCCCGCCGTGAACCCGAGCACGGCGTCCATGGCCTTCTCGACCGGGATGTCCTTCCCGCCGTTGCCGATCACCACCACCAGCTCCGACTCGTGGTGCACCTCGTGGCCCGCGGCCACCGCGTCGGGCGGGAGCGTCACGGTGGCGCCGGGCCCGACGATCGACGAGGGCGACTTGAGGAACACGTCGAAGTTCATCATCCAGGCCTCGACGCCCCCGAGCGTGCGCTCCTGCACCTCGTGCATCTCGGTGACGTGCTCGCCGTAGTTCATCGCTGCCGCCACCACCTTCGACGGCGCGAGCACGGGGGCACGCAGGGCGACGTCGGCCACCGGCCGCGCCGGCCCGGACTCGGCGGCGGCGCGCAGGGCGCCGGACAGCGTGGCGAAGTCCCGGCACAGGGCGCGCCACCAGCCCGCGGTGAGCGGGTCCGGGTCGTGCGGGCCCGGCAGCGCGCCGGTGACGTCGACGATCCGCTCGCCGTCGGCGGTGACGACCCCGAGGCGGTTGTCGTCGAAGAGGGCGAGCTTCACTGCGTCTCCTCGGTGCGGTCCGACCGGGGCGTGAACACGGACGTGACGGTCTGGGCGGCCGGGAGCGTCTCCTCCCGGTAGAGGCCGAGCGCGCGCAGCACGGGCGCGTCGGAGAGCACGAACACCTCGGCCGACTCGTCGGAGTGGTGCTCGGCCGCCGCCCACGACGGCACGGCGAACATGTCGCCGGGTCCCCAGTCGAATCGCTGCCCCTCGATCACCGACGAGCCGTGGCCGGAGAACACGACGTGCACGGCGTTGCCTGTGTGGCGCACGGGCAGGCTCCGCCCGCGGATCCGCTGCGCGGAGCAGGCGAGCGTGGGCATGACGCTCGCGCCGGTCTCCGGGTCGGCGTACTCGACGGACAGCAGCGGCTCGTCCGAGGCCGCTGCCAGCCGGTCGAGCTGCGCCCTGGTGTCGGCCCACCGGTAGATCATCAGCTTCGAGTGGGTAGGGCTCAGCGCGTCGGTCACGGCGCCGTCGGCGTAGCGGGTGCCGCCCGCGTAGGCCTGCTCGGACGCGTTGTGCTCGGCCGGCTCGGGCTGGTTCTCCCCGGGCCCGGGGTAGGGCTCGAAGAAGATGCTGTCGAGGGCGGCCACCATCGGCAGGTCCAGCCCGTCGAACCAGAACATCTCCCCGTCGCCGCTGTTGACGTGGTCGTGCCAGTTCATCGACGGCGTGAGCACCAGGTCGCCGGGGTGCATGTCGCAGGCGTCGCCGTTCACGGTGGTGTAGACGCCCTCGCCCTCCAGCACGAACCGGATGGCGCCGGGGGAGTGGCGGTGGGCGGGCGCGGTCTCGTTGCCGCCGAGGCACTGCATCGCGCCCCACAGGGTGCCCACCGCGTAGGGCAGGCCACCCAGGCCGGGGTTGCGCAGGCTGAGCACACGACGCTCGCCGCCCCGCTCGACCGGCACGAGCCGGATCGCGCGGCGCGCGAGGGGCTTCATCGTGGCGGCCGACCACAGCCACGGCACCGACCGCGGCCGCGGCGTGGGCGTGAGCAGCTGCTCGGTGATCGTCCAGAGCGGCTGCAGGTCGACGGCGTCGAGGTCGCGGTACAGCTCCTGCAGCTCGGTGTCCACGTGGGTCGTCATCGTGCTTCCTCCCGTTCGATCGGTGGCGTGCCGATCCCGAACCGCCGCACGCTCTCCAGCAGCGACACACGCCTGATGTACACCCTGGCCCGTTCCGGGTCGGTGGCGATGGCCCGCATCTCCTCCTGGTTCCGGCGGCGCACGGCATCGTCGGTCTCGCGCAGCCGGTCGGTGTTGCGTTGAGTGTCGGCCTGGACGTACTCCACCGCCACCGTTCGGCGGATCCGGTCGTACTCCGAGAGCTCCGCCTCCACGTCGACGCCGTCGCCCGCGGCGATGCGCGCGAGGCGGCGGACGGCGTCCATCGCGTCGTGGATGCCGGAGTTCAGCCCGACCCCGCCGATCGGGGAGTTGATGTGCGCGGCGTCGCCCGCGAGCAGCACCGGGCCCACGCGGAAGGCCGACGCCACCCGCTGGTGCACGCCGTAGACCTGGTGGTCGATCACCGGGTAGCCGGGCTCGTAGGGGGCCACGCCCTGCAGCCGGTGCTGCAGCCGCTCCGGGTCGCTCGCCTCGTCGGCGGAGTAGCTCGCGGGCACCGGCCACACCACCCGCCAGGACTCGGGCGTGCGCAGGATGAACAGCCACTCCTCGGGGTCGGCGACGTAGTTGACGTGGCCGAGGTCGGGCACGAGCTCCTGCAGGTCCACCGGCGTGCTCGTGATCGCGAACCGCTCCGGGTAGGTGAACCCGTCGAACGCGACGCCGAGGGCCGAGCGCACCGTGCTGCGCGGCCCATCCGCGCCGATGGCGTACGCCGCGCGGATCTCGTCGGCGCCGTCCGGGCCGTCCACGGCGAGCCGCACCCCGTCCGGCTCGATCTCCAGCCCGGTCAGGCGGGTGCCGAACCGCATCCGCACCCGGTCGTCGCCCGCGAGCCGGTCGGCGAGCATCCGCACGAGGTGCTGCTGGTTGAGCTGCAGCCGGTACGGGAAGCGGGTCTCGTCGGCGAGCAGCCCGAAGTCGAACTCCGCCACCAGCCCGTCGCGGCGGTCGCGGAACTGGTAGGTCGGCACCACCAGCCCCTCGGCGTGCATCTGGCCGGTGATCCCGATCGTCTCGAGCAGCTCCAGCGTGGCGGCGTGGAACGTGCTCGCCCGCCAGTCCGGCCGGGGGCTCGGCGTGAGCTCGACGAGGACGACGGGCAGGTCGGCGGCGGCCAGTGCGGCCGCGGCGGTCATCCCGACGGGCCCGGCTCCGATCACGGCGATCGGCCGGTCCCGGCTCACCGGCGCTGCGGTGGCGGTGTGCCAGTGCATGCGGTCGAGGCTAGGAGGAATTCCATCTGTGGAGAAGCTAGTCGGCCAGAGTTCCGTCATGTCGAACGATCTCGACTCGGCGCTATCCCACGACGACCGCGTCGAGGTCGACCGGCGCCTCCAGCAGCCCGTAATCGACCATCAGCCCCATCACGAGCTCCAGCGACGCACGGTCCGTCGTCCCCCGCCACAGGTTGATCCGCACCCGCTCGGCCAGCCCGGGATCGGTCTCGCTGATGCGGGGCAGCGCGGCCCGGAACGCCGCCGGGTCGGCCCCGATCGCGTCCGCCGTGGCCTGCACCGCCCGCTGGAAGCCCTGCACCAGCTCCGGCCGGGACGCCACCAGCTCGCGGTTCATGAGGTAGGTGCCGATCTGCAGGCCCGGCCGCAGGTCCGTGTACGGACGGCCGATGATCCGCAGGCCGTGGTCCTCGGCGACCGTGATGAACGGCTCGATCAGCATGGCCGCAGCGACGTCGCCGCGCTCCACAGCGGGCGCCATCTCCGGGAACGGGATCTCGACGAACTGCACGGCGTCGTAGGTCAGCCCGGCCTGCTGCAGCTGGTTGCCGAGCACGATGTCGTTGATGTTGCGCAGGCTGTTGACGGCGATCCGCTGCCCGGCCAGGTCGGCGATGCTCTGCGCAGGGCTGTCGGGCTTCACCATCAGCGCGGAGAAGTCCTGGGCGGGGTCCTCCGACGTGCTCGTGCCCGCCGCCACCATCTGGATCGGCAGGCCCTGCTGGATCGCGATGAGTCCGGACACGACGTTCGAGCCCGCGGCGTCGAGGTCGCCGCTCACCA
The DNA here is from genome assembly GCF_042657305.1 of Pseudonocardia zijingensis. Lineage (NCBI taxonomy): Bacteria > Bacillati > Actinomycetota > Actinomycetes > Pseudonocardiales > Pseudonocardiaceae > Pseudonocardia > Pseudonocardia zijingensis. The sequence goes on from NZ_JBHSKO010000027.1 coordinate 126,480, forward strand.
GCTGCGGGATCACCGTCGCGCCGCCCGACGACGAGGTGATCTCCAGGTCGATGCCGTTCTGGGCGAAGAAGCCCTGCTCGTCGCCATAGGTGAGGAAGTTGAGCGGCGCGCCCGCGGTCTCCGCGATCCGCAGTTTCGTCAGGCCGTCCGCCCCCTGCTCGGGGCCCGACCCGCCGGAGCAGGCGGCGGTGAGCAGGGCGAGGGCGGCGACGATGCCGAGCCAGGTCTTCATGGGGTCACTCCGGCGGGGTCGGGTGCGCGCAGGCTGGACAGCACGCGGGTGCGCAGCTCGCCGAACTCGGGGAGCCGCTTGGTGGTGAGCTGGTCGCGGTCGGCGGGCAGGTCGATCTCCACGACCTCGTGCACGTGCGCGGGCCGGTGGAGCACGAGCACGCGCTGGGAGAGGTACACGGCCTCGTCGATGTCGTGGGTGACGAACAGGATCGTGATCCGGTAGCGGCGCCAGATGTCGAGCAGCAGGTCCTCGAGGTCGGCGCGGGTCTGCGCGTCCACCGACGCGAACGGCTCGTCCATCAGCAGGATCCGCGGCTGGTAGGCGAGCGCCCGCGCGATCGCCACCCGCTGCTGCATGCCGCCCGACAGCTGCCACGGGTAGGCGTCGCCGCGGTCGCCCAGGCCCACGGCGTCGAGCGCCTCGGCGGTGGCGGCCGCCGCGTCCGCCTTCGACAGGCCCTTGTAGGGCAGCGGGAACGCCACGTTGCCCGCCACCGTCATCCACGGCAGCAGCGAGCGGCTGTAGTCCTGGAACACGTACGCCATGTCCGGCGGCGGCCCGTCGATCGGAGTGCCGTCCAGGGTGACCTCCCCCGACGTCGGCGCGACGAGCCCGGACAGGCAGCGCAGCATCGTCGTCTTGCCACAGCCCGACGAGCCGACGATGCAGACGAACTCGTGCTCGGCCACCGTGAACGTCAGGTCGGCCACGGCGGGGACGCCGTCGTAGGACTTGGTCAGCTCACGGACGTCGAGCATGGGTGGCCCTTCCGGTGACTGCGAGATGCCAGTGCAGGACGCGCCGCTCGACGGCGACGAAGATCGCGTTGCAGCCGAACCCGAGCAGGCCGAGCAGCACGGTGCCCGCCCACATCTCCGGGATGTCGAAGCCGCGCTGGGCCAGCTGCACCGTGTAGCCGACGCCGTTGTCGGCCCCCACCAGCTCGCTGACGACCATCAGGATGATCGCGATCGCGAGGGCGGTGCGGGCGCCGGCGAGGATCCGCGGGAGCGCAGCGGGCAGGATCAGCCTGGTCAGTCGCGCGTGTGCGGGCACGCGGTAGGAGCGGGCCATGTCCAGCGCCGTCGCGTCCACGCCGCGCACGCCGTCGACGGTGTTGAGCAGCACCGGCCACACCGCGCCCAGCACGATCAGGAAGACCTTCGCGCCGTCGCCCGCCCCGAACACCAGCAGTGACACGGGGATGAGCGCCGGTGGGGGGAGGGCGCGCAGGAACTGCAGCACCGGGTCCAGCGCCCGCGACAGGGTGCGCGACAGCCCGAGCAGCGTGCCGAGCGCCACGCCGATCGCCACGGCGAGCGCGTAGCCCGCGAGCATGCGCCCGACGCTCGGGAGCAGGTCCGTGGGCACCCGCGTGAACAGCCACTCGGCGGCGAAGGTGGCCCCGATCTCCGACAGCGGCGGGAAGAAGAAGTTCCCGGCCGTGCGCGCCCACCCGTCGTAGGCGGCGAGCAGCAGGACGGGCAGCGCGAGCGCGAGCGCCGCGTCGGCGAGCCGGGCGCGGATCACCGCACACCTCCCCGGTAGGACGGGTGCCAGTGCAGGACGCGGCGCTCGGCGGCGTGCAGCGCCCCGTTCAGCGCCCACCCGAGGAGCCCGGCCGCGAGGATCCAGGCGTACATGACGTCCTCGGCGCCCCCGGCCGACTGCGCGTCGGTGATGCGCACCCCGAGACCCGGCGCCCCGACCACGATCTCGCTGGTGACCGCCAGGATCAGCCCGATGGCCGACGCGATCCGCAGCCCCGTGGCGAGATGGGGCAGCGCGCTGGGCAGCGTGATCCGCACCAGCACGGCCCGCGGCCCCAGCCCGTAGCAGCGCGCGGCGTCGCGGGCGGTCGGGTCGACGTCGTGCACGCCGTAGACCGTCTGCAGCAGCACCGGCCAGAACGCCCCGAAGGCGATGAGGAAGACCTTCATCTCGAGGTCCGACCCGAAGATCAGCACCGCGGCCGGGATGAGCGCCACCGGCGGGATCGGCCGCAGGAACTCGAGCGTGAACCGGGTGAGCCGGTGGGTGAGCGGCCACGACCCGATGAGCACGCCCAGCGGCACCCCCACCGCCGCCGCGGCGAGGATGCCGAGCACCCAGCCCTGCAACGTCTGGCCGAGCGGCCCGAACAGCTCGCCGGCCGCCACGATCTCCCCGAACGCCGGGAGGATCCGCGACGGCGGCGGGAACCACGCCTGCGGCAGCAGGCCGGTGCGGACCACGACCTCCAGGAGGGCCGTCACCCCGACGACCCCGGCGAGGCCGAGACCGCGCCCGCGCGAGATCGCCGGAATCAACTGCACCTGGTCGTCCTCCCTCGGGCGGCGGGCGTGAGGACGGTAACCCCGGTGACGCGCAGAGCGCTATCGCCGGACGGTGAAGTTCTGCTATGTCGAATCACCTCGCACGGTGAGACGGGAGACTCGCCCCGCGAAAGGGGAGACTCGCGCTCCTCAGGGGCGGCGAGTCTCCCGTTTCGCGGGCGCAGACCCCTGTACCGGGCGGGCAGTCCCGCGCTCGGCGAGGGACTGCTCCTCGGTCCGGCGGTGGCCCCGGCGTGCGGGACTCGGCGCCGCACTGACACCCTGGCCGGGTTCGCGCGCTGGATGGGCATGACCGACCTCTGAGGAGCGGCACGTGGGAGACGACGAGCACGCCTTCGAAGCCGGCGACATCATCCGCATCGCGCTTCCCGACGGCGGCGGCGAGCTGCGGTTCATGGTCTCCGACGTCCGGGATGACGGCGGCGTCGAGGCCACGTCGCTCATCCCGGACCCGGAGAACGCCGACCGCGCGTCACCGCCGTGGGAGCGGTGAGCGCACGCGGTCGGGATCAGGTTCCGCGGAACCCACCGCGGCGGCGCCCTCTCAGATCTGGATCGCCTTCGTCTCGAGGAACGCCTCCAGCCCGGCCGTGCCCATCTCCCGCCCGATGCCCGATCGCTTGTACCCGCCGAACGGCGCGAGCGGGTTGTAGCGGCCGCCGTTGACGTCGATCGAGCCGGTCCGCCCGCGGCGCGCAAAGGCCAGGGCCCGGTCCTGGTCGGCCGACCAGACCGCCCCGGCGAGGCCGTACTGCGAGTTGTTCGCGATCTCCAGGGCCTCCTCCTCGTCGGTGTAGCGGATCACCGAGAGCACCGGGCCGAAGATCTCCTCCTGGGCGACGGTGGCGTTCGGCTCGACGTCGGCGAGCACCGTCGGCGCGACGTAGTAGCCGCGCTCGGCCCCGGCCGGGAGCTCCGCGCCCCCGGTGACCACGCGCGCGCCCTCCTCGACCCCGGTCCGGATGTAGCCGCGCACGCGTTCGCGCTGCGCCGCCGACACCAGCGGCCCCAGCTTCGTGGCCGGGTCCAGCGGGTCGCCGGGGGTGTAGCCGGCCGCGATCGACGCGGCCGGCTCGACGGCCTCGTCGTACCGGTCGGCGTGCACGAGCATCCGTGTCCACGCCGTGCAGTTCTGCCCGCCGTTCAAGAACGCGTTCGCCACGCCGACCTTCACGGCTGCCTGCCCGCACCGAACCGGTGAACGAGACCGCGTCGATGCCGGGGTGCGCGGCGAGCGCCTCGCCGACCGTGGGGCCGTAGCCGGTGACGAGGTTGACGACGCCGTCGGGCAGCCCCGCCTCGTGCAGCACGTCGAACAGCAGGTACGCGACGTACGGCGCGATCTCGCTCGGCTTGACCACGACGGTGCACCCGGCGGCGAGCGCGGGCGCGAGCTTGCAGGTGATCTGGTGCAGCGGGTCTGCGGGAGCGCCGCCTGGATCCTGGTGGAGATCCGCAGCGGGCACCCCATCTCCGTGGAGATCGTCTCGGCGATCTCGTCCTGGCGCTTGGCGAGGACGAGGCCGCCGAGCGCATCGAGTGGGAGCTGCACACGCTGATCAACCAGGCCGCCCGGGCGCACAAGCTGCGCTGGCTGCTGCGGTTGACGATCCGCCACGCCCCGTTCCGGGCGTGGTCGTCGGTCACCGGGTGGGCCGAGGCCGCGCCCGAGGACCACCTGCCGCTGCTGCGGGCGATGCGCAACCGCAACCCGCGTACCGCCCGCGACGCGATGACCGCGCACATCCGCAACGTCGGCGAGCTGCTCGCCGACCACCTCATCGAGCGCGGGATCCTCGTCGACGACCCGGTCGAGGTGAGCGAGATCCACACCCACCTCGAGGGGATCGCCGGCCTCGGGAGCCGGCGCCGGGTGGAAGGACACCGTCGGGGATCCGCAGGCGGGTGAGCACCGCCCGGTGGTCGCTGCCCCGGACGTCCCGCACCGCGAACCATTCCGCCACGATCCCGTCGGTGGCCAGCACGTGGTCGATCTGCGGCCCGAGCCAGTCCGGCAGCCACGTGGGCCAGGTCGGGGTCAGGCCCTGGCCGCGCTGGGCCGCCGCGTCCCCGCAGCCCGCGATCGCCGACCGGAACACCGAGTGGTCCAGCGTCGCGTTGAAGTCGCCTGCGACGATCGCCGGCTGCGGTCCCGCGCACCACTGCGCCACGAGGCTCACGTCCGAGAGCCACTGCGCCACGTCGCCGCGCCGCGGCGCGAGCGTGTGGAACGCGACGAACCGCAGGTCGCCGAGCCCGCCGCCCTCCAGCTCGACGCGGGGGAACGGCGTGGCCGTGTACGTGCTCGCGCGCACGGCACCGAGGTGGTCGGCGACCACCGCCGTGACCCCGCCCAGGTCGCCGGTCGGCTCCCCGACCGCCGTGACGAGGTGGTAGCCCAGCGGCTCCACCAGCGGCGCGAGCTTGGCCCGGAACGTGGTGCTCGCCTCCACGAGCGACACCAGGTCCGGGCGCTCCTCGCGGATCAGCGCCGCCACCGCGGGCACGTCCGCCCCGCCGCTGTAGGTGTTGAACGCGGCCACCGTGAGCGTCCGCCCGCCCTCCGGGGCCGGCGTCGGCATCGCGCGCGGGACCACCATCGCGGCGGCCACCAGCAGCACCGCGGTGACGCCCGCGGCCGCGACCGCGGCGCCGCGCACCCAGCGCGCCAGCACCAGCAGGGCCGCCGCGAGCAGCGCCAGCCCGCCCAGCAGGTACGGGCGCAGCGCCACCAGCTGCGCCAGCGGGGTGAACCGGTCGAGCCCGACCAGGTCGGGCAACGCCAGCACGACCACGACCGCCACGAACAGCAGCGCCGGCCAGCGGTGTCTCACCCGGCCGCCCGATGCACCTCGGCCAGCCGCCGGTAGATCGCGGCGTTGCCGCGGCAGCGCTCCACCTCCTCGTCGGTGAGTTCGCGGCGCACCTTCCCCGGCACCCCCGCCACCAGCGACCGCGGTGGCACCACCGTGCCCTCCGGCACGAGCGCGTTCGCCGCGACGAGCGATCCCTCGCCGATGACCGCGCCGTTGAGGACGGTGGCGTTCATGCCGATGAGGCAGCCGTCCTCCACCGTGCAGCCGTGCAGCACCGCGCCGTGCCCGACGCTGACCTCGTCGCCGAGCCGGGCCGGGAAGCCGGGGTCGGCGTGCAGGACCGCGCCGTCCTGGATGTTGCTGTCGGTGCCGACGGTCACGGACTCCAGGTCCGCACGCAGCACCGCGCTGTAGAAGACAGCGGAGCCGGCGCCGACGGTGACGTCGCCGACGATCGTCGCCGTGTCCGCGACCCAGGCCGATGGGGCGACGTCGGGCGTGCGGTCACCGAGGGAGATCAGAGCCATCCCCCGATCATCCACCAGGGCCCGGAACGCTCAGAGGTCGGCGAGGGCGCGCACCGGCCGTTCCACGGCGTCGGCCACGAAGCGCAGGAACCCGCCCGCGACGCCGCCGTCGCAGACCCGGTGGTCGAACACGAGCGACAGCTGCGTGATCTGCCGCGGCACCACCTCGCCGTCCACGACCCACGGGCGCGGGTGGATCCGCCCGATGCCGAGGATCGCGGCCTCGGGGTGGTTGATGATCGCCGCGCTGCCGTCCACGCCGAACACGCCGTAGTTGTTCAGCGTGAACGAGCCGCAGGACAGCTCTGCCGCCGTCGCGGTGCCCTCCCGGGCGGCTGCGGTGAGCCTGCGGATCTCGGCGTCCAGGTCGCGGATGCTCAGCCGGTCGGCCCCGCGGACCGCCGGGACGACCAGCCCGCGGTCGGTCTGGGCGGCGATCCCGAGGTTGACCCCGTCGAGCTGCACCACCTCCTCGCGCTCGACGTCCACCCGCGAGTTCAGCGCCGGGAACCGGTGCAGCCCGGCCACGACGAACCTTGCGAGCAGGGCGATGACCCCCGGCCGCCAGTCGCCGTCGCGCATGTCCTCCCGCAGCGCGAGCAGCGCCGTGGCGTCGACGTCCACCCAGGTGGTGGCCTCGGGGATCTCGGCGCGGCTGCGGGCCAGCGTGCGGGCGACCTGGCCGCGCACGCCGGTGAGCGGCTCGCGGGTGCGGATCGGGAGACCGGTGCGGCGGTCGACGTCCTCTGTCTCCGGTGTCCTGCGGGCTGCGATCGCCCGCTCCACGTCGGAGCGGGTGAGCAGGCCGTCGGGCCCGGTGCCCACGAGCGTGGCCGGGTCGAGGCCCGCCCGCCGCGCCAGCTGCCGCACCACCGGGGAGGCGACCCGGCGACGCTCCGGCGCCGGGGTGGTGCCGTAGCCGACGAGCACGTTGCCCGACCCCTGCTCCTCCTTGAACGTGATCAACGGGGCCCCCACCGGGATCGTCGCGCCCTCCGCCCCGTGCAGCTCGGCGACGACCCCGGCCACCGGCGCGGGCACCTCCACACGCGCCTTGGCGGTCTCGACCTCGGCCACCGGCGCGTCGACGGCCACCGTGTCGCCGGGGCGCACCAGCCACGTGACGAGCTCGGCCTCGGTGAGGCCCTCGCCGAGGTCGGGCAACGTGAAGACGGTCGCGGTCACGCGTACTCCCACTGCAGGTCGTCGACGGCGTCGAGGATGCGGTCCACACCCGGCAGGTGGTGGCGTTCCAGCCGCGGTGGGGGATAGGGGATGTCGAACCCGGTGACGCGGCGGACCGGGGCCTCCAGGTGGTGGAAGCAGCGCTCGCCCACCCGCGCCGCGATCTCCGAGGCGACCGAGGCGAAGCCCGGTGCCTCCGCCACCACGACGGCGCGCCCGGTGCGGCGCACGGCGGCCATCACCGTCTCGTCGTCGAAGGGCACGATCGAGCGGAGGTCGACCACCTCGAGGTCCCGGCCCTCCGCAGCGGCCTGCTCGGCCGCAGCCAGCGCCACCGGCACCGTCGGCCCGTACGCGATCAGCGTGGCGTCCCGCCCCTCCCGGCGCACCACGGCACGCCCGATCGGCGGCACCGCGTGCAGATCGAGCTCCTCGCGTGTGAAGTACTGCCGCTTCGGCTCGAGGAACACCACCGGGTCCGGGTGCTCGATCGCGGCCCGCAGCAGCCCGTACGCGTCGCTGTTCGTGGCCGGCGTGACCACGAGCAGGCCTGGGGTGTGCGCGTAGTAGGCCTCCGAGCTGTCGCAGTGGTGCTCCACGCCGCCGATGCCCCCGCCGTACGGGATCCGGATCACCATCGGCAGCCGCACTCGCCCCCGCGTGCGGTTCCCCAGCTTCGCGACGTGGCTGACGATCTGCTCGAACGCCGGGAACGCGAACGCGTCGAACTGCATCTCGACCACCGGGCGCAAGCCGTTCATCGCCATCCCGACGGCCGTCCCGACGATCCCCGCCTCGGCCAGCGGTGTGTCGAAGCAGCGGGTCCCGCCGAACTCGGCCGCGAGCCCGTCGGTGACCCGGAAGACCCCGCCGAGCGGGCCGACGTCCTCGCCGAACACCACCACCGAGTCGTCGGCGGCCATCGCGTCGCGCAACGCGCGGTTGAGCGCCTGGATCATCGTCGGCTTCTCGCTCATGACCGGACCCCGTCCAGCTCCGCCGCCAGCAGCGCGGCCTGCTCGCGCAACTGCGGCGTCGGCGTGGCGTACACGTGGGCGAACAGCTCGGCCGAGTCGAGGGCGGCGTCCGCCCCCGTCCCGGCGCGGACGTGGGCGGCCATCTCCTCCGCGGCCGCGGCGAACTCGGCCTCCAGCTCGGGCGTGAGCACCCCGGTGGCGGTGAGGTGCGCCCGCAGCCGCAGCAGGGGATCGCGCGGGCGCCACCGCTCCACCTCGTCCTCGGAGCGGTAGCGGCTCGGGTCGTCGGCGTTCGTGTGCGGCTCGATCCGGTAGGTGTCGGCCTCCACCAGCGTCGGCCCGTCGCCGCGGCGGGCCCGGGCGACAGCCTCCGTCAGCACCACCGTGAGCGCCGCGAGGTCGTTGCCGTCCACCTGGACACCCGGCACCCCGTACCCGGCGCCCTTCGCGGCCAGTGACTCCGCCGCCGTCTGCCGCGCGAGCGGCACCGAGATCGCGTACTTGTTGTTCTGCACGAGGAAGACCACCGGCGCCGCGAACACGGCGGCGAAGTTCAGGGCCTCGTGGAAGCCGCCCTCGCTCGTGGCACCGTCCCCGCACAGGGCCATGACCACCGTGTCCTCGCCCTTCAACCGGGCCGCCTGCCCCACCCCGACCGCGTGCGGCAGCTGCGTGGCCAGCGGCGTGGCCTGCGGCGCCACCCTCGTGGCGATCGGGTCGTAGCCGCAGTGCCAGTCGCCGCGCAGCATCACGAGCACGTCGACGGGATCCACGCCGCGGGCCGCGATCGCGGCGACGTCGCGGTAGGTGGGGAACAGCCAGTCCGTCTCGGCCAGCACCGCCGCCGCGGTCACCTGGCAGGCCTCCTGCCCGCGCGAGGACGGGTAGACCGCGAGGCGGCCCTGCCGTACCAGCGCCCCCGCCTGCTCGTTGAGGCGTCGGGCGAGCACGAGCGCGCGGTACCCGTCGAGCAGCACGTCCGGGGCGGGCAGGGCGGCGGCGTCCCCGACCACCGCTCCCGTCTCGTCGATCAGCCGGAACACAGCGCCACCTCCCCGAGACGTTCGGACCGAAGTGTCCGGCTCAGCAGCTACAGATCACCAGCTGGAGCGCGAAGATCGAGACGAACTGTCGATATGCTCCGCTCTCCCGAGCCGATCGACCGGGATCGGCCCTTCCGGCAGGTGGTGGCGAGACAGGTGGCCGTGCAGCTCGACGACATCGACCGCCGCATCATCGACGCGCTCCGCCGCGACGGCAGACTCTCCGTCCGCGCCCTCGCCGAACAGGTCCGCATCTCCCGCGCCAACGCCTACACCCGCCTCGAACGCCTCACCTCCACGGGCGCGATCACCGGCTTCACCGCCACCGTCGACCCCGCGGCCATCGGCCTCGGCACCTCCGCCTACGTCACCCTCACCGTGCGGCAGAACTCGTGGCGCGAACTCAAAGCGCGGCTCCAGGCCATCCCCGAGGTGCGCCACATGGCGCTCGTCGGAGGCGAGTTCGACGTGATCCTCCTGGTCCGGGCCGCCGACAACGCCGCCCTCCGCGACGTGGTGCTGAACCAGCTCCAGGCCATCCCCGAGGTGATCGCCACCCGCACCTCCCTCGTCTTCGAGGACGTCGAGAACGTCGGCGCGGGTGGAGGCTGAGCCGGGACCCGGGCGCCATGATCACCAGTTGGGCGCGTTTTCCGACACCTGGCGTCGGGAAACGCGCCAATCCGCTGATCAAGCCCCCAGATCGAGCGTGTGGACAACGCCGCCGGCTCTGGACCACCGGATACTCGCCCCGTCGCGCTCGAGATCGCGCCGCCACACCCAGGCCGCGTTCCGCAGTGAGGATGTAGGTGAGCCCCGCAGCGGTCGTTCTGACCCAGCGTTCCGCTGACCGTGGTGTCCTTGTTCCGATCCGTCGGACGTGCCGCTGCGGGGCTCGCCTGTG
>NZ_JBHSKO010000028.1:0-101906 GCF_042657305.1 Pseudonocardia zijingensis
CGAGGGCGGCCCAGCTCTCCAGCATCGAGCGCGCGATGCTCACCTTGCCCGGGAGGAGCAGCTGCCGCCCGGCCTTCGGCCTCGCTCCCCAGTCGCCTTCGTCGAGCGCGGCGCGCAGGTCGGCGCGGGTGACCCACATGGCCTCGGCGATCTCGCCGTCGGCCGGGACCAGGGGGTCGTCGGGGTCGGCGACCGCGGAGAAGCCGACCATGAGGGAGCGCGGGAACGGCCAGGCCTGGCTGCCCAGGTAGGACACGTCCCGGACCCGGACGCCGACCTCCTCGTGGATCTCCCGCAGCACGCAGGCCTCGAGGGACTCGCCCGCCTCGACGAACCCGGCGAGCACGGAGTAGCGCCCCTCCGGCCACACCGGCTGGCGGGCGAGGAGCACCCGGTCCGCGCCGTCGTGCACGAGGCAGATGACGGCCGGGTCGGTGCGGGGGTACTCCTCGTGGCCCTCCTGCTCGCAGACGCGGTGCCAGCCCGCGTTGCGGGGGTGCATCGGCGAGCCGTCGCGCGTGCAGAACCGGGCGGCCGCGTGCCAGTTCAGGACGGCCACGGCGCCGGTGAGCAGGCCGGCGCCCAGCGCGTCGAGGGCGGCGCCGACGGTGCGCAGGTCGGCCCAGTCGGTGGGGTCCTCCCCCGCGACGAGGTCGACGTCGCCGCGCACCGCCCAGTAGGCGATGCCCTCGTGCTCGCCGAGCAGCACGGCGTCCTCGGGCGGCTCGTCGCCCGAGGTCGGCCGGGTGAGCAGCCGGGCGCCGGAGCCGGCGATCCGGTCCCAGCGGTCGCGCGGCCGGGGGACGTCGCCCCAGTCGACGGGCGTGCGCCCGCCCTCGTCGAGCACGACGAGCCGGGCCTTGGGCCAGCCGGCGAGCTGGCGCTCGCGGTCGGTGCGGATGGGTTCGTCCCGCATCACCACGGAACGGGACAGGACGGGCGGGGCGAGCAGCGGAAAGGTCACGGGCCCGTGACCCCGCCCAGCGCCCGCACGCCGGCGCCGATGACGTCGGCGTCGCCCACGACGACCCCGGTGAACGCCGACGGCGCGAAGAACTCCAGCGCCGCCTCCGCCACCTGCTCCACCGTGACCGACTCGAGCCGGCCCGGGTGGGCGCGCAGCCAGTCGATCCCGAGGCCGTCGGCGGCCAGCGCCGACAGGGTGGACGCGAGGCCGCCCTGGTTGTCCAGCGAGATCAGCAGCGACCCGACCGCGTAGGCGCGGGCCGCGTCGACCTCCTCGGCCGTGGGCGGGACCGCCGTGAGCCGGCCGAGCTCGTAGCGGGTCTCGAGCAGGGCGGCGGCGGTGACGTCGCTGGCCACGTCGGTCTCGACGCCGAGGACGGCGCCGCCGGGCACGAACTCGATGCCGGAGTGGGCGCCGTAGGTGTAGCCCTTGTCCTCGCGGACGTTCTCCATCCACCGCGAGGAGAAGTAGCCGCCGAACACGAGGTTGGCCAGCTGCAGCGCGGCATAGCGCGGGTCGTCGCGGCGCAGGGCGGGCGCGGAGAGCCGCAGCTGCGACTGCACGGAACCGGCGCGGTGGACCAGCTGCAGCTCCGACGGCGTGATCGCGGGCGGCGGGGACAGCTCGCGGGCCGGGGCGCTCGCCGTCCAACCGGCGACGGCCTTCTCCACCTGCGCGAGCGCGGCGGCCGGGTCGATGTCGCCGACCAGCACCATGATCGACCCACCGGGCACGAGCGCGGCGGCGTGCAGCTCGCGCACCTGCTCCGCGGTGACGGCGGCGACCTCCTCCCCCGTGGGCATCTCGCGGGTGATCGGGTGGTCGCCGAACCGCTTGCGCTGCAGCGCCTCGCGGGCGATCGTGCGCGGCTGGGCCCGGGCCACCGTGATCCGCTCGACGAGCCGGTCGCGCTCGCGCGCCACCTCCGCGTCGGGGTGGGTGGCCGACGTGAGCACGTCGGTGAGCACGCCGAGCAGGTCGGGCAGGCCGTCGGCGAGGCCGGACGCGCCGAACTGCAGCCGCTCCGGGTCGACGTTCACGCCGATGTCGGCGCCCACCGCGGCCAGCTCGTCGTCGATGCCGACCCGGTCGCGGGTGGCCGTGCCGGTGAGCAGGGTGGACGCGAGCAGCTCGGCGACGGCCGGGTGCTCGGGCTCGTCGCCGGCGAACGGCACCCGCAGCCGCAGCTCCACCATCGGCACGCCCGGCCTGCGCGCGGCGAGAACGCGCAGCCCATTGGGCAGCACCCGCTCCTCGACGTCGGGCAGCGGCACGGCGCGGGTGCGCCCGAGCGGCGGGAGCGGGCGCGGGCCCGGCCCGGTGCGGCCGATCTCCTCCGCGCTGCGGTGGGACGTGACAGTCACTCTGCCTCCTTCGGCTCCACCAGCAGCACACCGCGCCCGCCGGAGCGCAGCGCGGCCGCGGCGGCGCGCACCTGCTCGGGGGTGACGGCGGCGAGCCGGTCGGGCAGCTCCGCACTGATCTCGGCGCGGCCGTACAGCAGCTCGCGCGCACCCAGCCCGAGCATCCGGTACATCACGCGGTCGTTCTCCTGGTGCAGGCCGGCCGACCAGCGCGCCACCTGCCGGGACAGCTCGTCCTCGCTCGGGCCCTCCGCAGCGAGCTTGTCCAGCTCCTCGTCGACGGCGGCGAGCACGCGGTCGGGGTCGACCGCCGCCGGGTGCACGGCGGTGATCGTGAACGTGTCGGGGTCGCGGGCGTCGAGCGGGCCCATCAGCCCTGCGCCTGCGGAGATGTCGGTGACCAGCCCGTCGGTGTGCACGAGGCGCCGCTGCAGCCGCGCCGCCTCCCCGTCGCCGAGCACCGAGCCGAGCAGCGCGTGGCCGAGGTAGCCGTCGAGGTCGGTGCCCGGGTCGGGCAGCCGGTAGCCCAGGGCGATGGCGGGCAGCGGGGCGTGCGCGTCGACCACCGACTGGCGTCGCTCCCCCGTGGGCAGCGGCTCCCCGAACGAGGGACGCTGCGGCGCGGGCCGGGCCGGGATGTCCCCGAAGTGCTTCTCGACCAGGCGCAGCGTCTCGTCGACGTCGAGGTAGCCCGCCACGGTGACCTGCGCGTTGGCCGGTGCGTAGTAGGTGTCGAAGAACGCCGCGGCGTCGTCGAGCGACGCCTGCTCCAGCTCCGAGAAGTCGCCGTAGCCGTTGTGGGCGTTGGGGAAGGTGTCGTAGAGCACCGGCGGCAGCAGGATCCAGGGGAACCCGCCGTAGGGCCGGTTGAGGACGTTGAGCCGGATCTCCTCCTTGACCACGTCCACCTGGTTGCGCAGGTTCTCCTGCGTGAGCTTGGGCGCGCGGAGGCGATCGGCCTCCAGGAACAGCGCACGCTCCAGCGCCGCGGCCGGCAGCACCTGGAAGTAGTCGGTGTAGTCCTGGTGGGTGGAGCCGTTGAAGATCCCCCCGGAGCCCTGGACGTGCCGGAAGTGGGCGAGCTTCTCCAGGCTCTCGCTGCCCTGGAACATGAGGTGCTCGAAGAGGTGGGCGAAGCCCGTGCGCCCCTCCGGTTCCGAGCGGAAGCCGACGTCGACGTGCACCGCGACGCCGACGACGGGGGTGACGGGGTCCGGCACGACGAGGACCCGCAGCCCGTTGGGCAGCGTCGTCCGATGCAGTTCTGGCGCAGGCACGCTGCCGAATGTATCCCGCGGCACCGGCGGCGCGCTGGGAGCCGGGTGCGACCTCAGGCCGGCGGCAGCACCACGAACTGGCGCAACGACAGGTCGACGTAGGTGACCGGGCCCCGCGGTCCCGGCGTGTGGTCGACGTTGATGCCGGTCTCGGGCAGGCCGAGCAGCTTGTAGCCGTCCAGCAGGCGGGTGGTGGTGTTCCAGAACACCCCGGTGCCCGGGTAGGCGTCGATGAACGCCTCGGCGGTGGCGCGGTCGGTGGCGCAGACCGTGGCCGCCAGACCGGACGTCTCGCGCGCCGCCGTGGCCGCCGCGTCGAGCGCGCCGTCCACCGGGGCCACCGTGACGTGGGCCTCCGCGCCGGAGTCGAGGGCCCACTCGTGCCCGAGCGGGTGGGGGTGCGGCGGCAGGCTCGGCGTGATCCCCCGCTCCCGCAGCGCCGCCTCCGCCACCGGCCACAGCCGGTCGTAGGCCGGGCGGTCGATCAGCAGCAGGTTGAGCCGGTTGCAGACGCCGAGCCGGTCGGTGCTCTCGGTGACCAGCCGCGTGACGTCGGCCGGGTCGGCGCTCGCGTCCAGGTAGAGCACGCCGCCGCCGTCGGCGTGGGCGAGGACGCGGGTGCCCGCGGTGGCGCCGAGCGCCGACAGCTTGCGGGTGACGTCGCCGCTGCCGCGCACCACCACCAGCGGGACGAGGTCGGGAAGGCCGACCAGCGCCTCGGCCCCGGCGTGGCCCGGCGTGGGCACGAGCTGCACGGCGGTCGCGGGCACCCCGTGGCGTTCCAGCGCGGGAGCGATCACGAGCTCGACGAGCGCGCGGGCCGAGCCCAGCGCGGCCGAGCCGGTGCGCAGCACGGCGGCGCTGCGCGCCTTCAGCACCTGCGACGCGACGTCCACCGTGACGTTCGGGCGCGCCTCGAACACCGCGCCGATCACGCCGACCGGCACCCGCCGCTCGAACACCCGCTCCCCGGTCGGCAGCGTGCGCACCTCGCGCTGCGCGGGCGGTTCCGGGGTGTCGGCGAGCACCTCGAGCTGCGTGGCCATGTCGGCCAGCCGCTCCGGGGTGAGCCGCAGCCGGTCGAGCAGGCCCGGCGCCATCCCGGCCGCTTCGGCGGCGGCCACGTCGGCGGCGTTGGCGTCCAGCAGCTCGGCCTCCCGCTCCCGCAACAGCGCGGCGGCGGTGCGCAGCGCCGCGTCGACGGCGGCGCCGCCCGCGGCCCGCACTCCCGGCGCGGCGGCCGCCGCACGCTGCGCGGCCTCCCGCACGGCGGCGGCTTCGGGGCTCTCGGTGACGGCGGTGGTGCTGGTGCTCACGGGGAAAGGTTGCCACGCCGCGCGGGGCCGGCGCCCGGAGGTTCAGGAAAGCCACATTCAGGGCCGCTCCGGCCCGGAATGTGGCTTTCCTGAACCACGGGGGCGCCCGGCCACCGAACCGAGTTGACCTGCACCCCGGTTCAAGTTGCACGATCGTCTCGTGACCGCAGCCCCACCCCCCACCGCCGTCCGCGACGAGCTGTTCGGACCGAGCCGGCGTGCCACGACGATCGGCATCGTGCTCCTGATCAGCCTCATCGCGTTCGAGGCGATGGGGGTGAACACGGCGATGCCCGCGTTGGTGGCCGACCTCGGCGGCGTGGCGCTCTACGCGTGGCCGTTCGTGACGTTCATGGCCGCGTCGGTGTTCGCCACGGTGCTCGGTGGCCGCTGGTGCGACCGGGCGGGCCCGCGGGTGCCGCTGCTGGTCTCGCCGCTGCTCTTCGGCGCGGGCCTGCTCCTCGCGGGCACCGCGACGAGCATGGCGCAGCTGCTCGCCGGCCGGGTGCTCCAGGGCGCCGGGGCGGGCATGACGAGCGTGGCGATCTTCGTGCTGATCGCCGCGGTGTACCCGGAGCGGGCGCGGCCGGCCGTGTTCGGCCTGATGTCCTCGGCGTGGGTGCTCCCGGCGCTGCTCGGGCCGCCGGTGTCGGGGCTGGTCACCGAGGCCCTGTCCTGGCACTGGGTGTTCCTGGGGCTGGTGCCGCTCGTGCTGTTCGCCGCGGCGCTCGTGGTGCCCGCCGTGCGCACGCTGGCGGCTCCGGAGCGCCCGGCGGGCGGCGGCCGGCGTGGGCTGGTGGCCGCGGCGCTCGCCGCGTCGGCGGGGGTGGCCGCGTTGAGCTGGGCATCGCAGCACGTGTCGGCGCTCGGCGGCGTGGTGGCCGCGGTGTCGGTGGCGGTGCTCGTGCCTGCGCTCGTGCGCCTCTTCCCGCGGGGTGTGTTCCGGCTCCGGCGCGGCATCCCCACGGTGGTGGCGTGCCGCGGGCTGCTCGCGGGCGTGTTCTTCACGATCAACTCGTACCTGCCGCTGATGCTCGAGGCCACGCACGGCTGGTCGCTCGCCGCCGCCGGGATCCCGCTGATCGTCGGTGCTCTGGCCTGGTCGGGGGCGTCGGCCTGGCAGGGCCGCCACCCCGACCTGCCCCGCCAGCGGCTGCTGCGCGTGGGGTTCTGCGCGGTCACGATCGGGGCCGCCGGGATGCTGCTGGTGGCCCCGGCGTGGGGCGTGCCGTGGCTGGCCCTGCCGTTCTGGGCGATCGCGGGCCTCGGGATGGGGCTGGGGTTCTCGTCGGTGTCGTTCCTGCTGCTGCAGCAGTCCGAGTCCCACGAGACCGGCTTCCACACATCGGCGGCCCAGATCGCCGACCAGCTCGGCACCGCCGCCCTGATCGGTGCGGGTGGCGCGGCGCTCGCCCTGCTCGGCACGCCTGCGGCGGCGCTGCCGGTGCTGATCGCCGTGCTGGTGGCGCTCGGGGTGGTCGGGGTGCTCGGCGCGCCGCGCACGGCCGGTCAGGTCGGCTCGGCGAACACCACGACGTTGTCGGCGTAGTGCCTGGTGCGGCGGTCGAACGCACCACCGCACGTGATCAGCACCAGCCGCGGTGGCCCGCCCGGGGCGAACACCTCCGGCGGCAGCTCCGCCTTCGCGTACTGGCGGCGGGCGCTCACGCGGTAGCCGACGGACCGGCCGTCGGCCCCGGTCAGGACGACCTCCTCACCCTCCCCGACGTGGCGCAGCACGGCCAGCGCGCCCAGCCCGCCCGTGGCCGAGTCGACGTGCCCGGCGAGCACCGTGGTGCCCGCCGCGCCACCGGGCAGCGCGCTCGGCGACCACCACCCCACCGTGGAGGGCGGCTCGGGCACGACGAGCGCGCCCTCGGGACCGGTCGTCACGGCGACGACGGGGGCGCGCACGTCGCGTGCGGGCAGCACGAGCTCGACGGGCACGGTGCCCGCCCGGACCGGCTCCGGCACCGGTGCCTCGCCCGCGAGCAGCCGCGCGAGCTCCCCGTCGACGACCGGCGCGGGGTGCAGCGCCAGCGGATCCGGCGGCGGCCCCGGCCGGACCGGCGCCGGCGCATCGAGCGGCGCCACCACCGCGCCCGGCCCGGGAGCGAGCATCGTGAGCCCGGCCAGCACGCACACCGCGCCCGCCGCCACGAGCGCGCGCGAGACGCGCCCGGGTGCGGCGCGCCGGGCCGCGACCGGGTCGCGCGCCACGTCGCGGTGCTTTTCCGGTGCCGCGCCGCGGTGCTCGGCGAGCCCGGCGACCGTGGAGGTCCCGCCGGGCCTCAGGCCGCCCGGCGCCGCCACCACAGCGCGCCGGCGAGCAGCAGGGCCCCGAACCCGACCAGGCCGATCGCCGCGGACGTCACGTCACCCGCGGCCTGCCCGCCGCTGCCCGCGTCGACGGCCGTGGGCGCCGAGGCACCCGTCGAGCTCGAGGCGTCCTGGAGGCCCTCGGCGAGGGCGTCGAGCTTGTTCAGCGCCTCCTGCGCGGCGGCCTTGGCCTCGGGTGAGGCGTTCTCGTCGGCGAGCACGGCGTTCGCCGCGTCCCGGGCCTGCTCCTGGAACTGGCCCGCGGTGCGCAGCCAGGCTTGGTCGAACTGGTCGCCGCTGCGGGCGCGCAGGTCGGCGAGGGTGGCCTGCTGCTCGGGCGTGGGCTCGGCGGGCACCGCTCCGCCCGCACTCTCCTGCAGCTTGTCGACCAGCGCCTGCCCGTTGGTGGCGTACTGGGCGCCGAGATCGCGGACGTTCCCGGCGGCGCCCTGGGCCTCACCGAGGCCGCCGAGCGCGGCCATCGCCGCCCCGGCCGACCCGGCGGCGCCGAGCACGCCCACACCACCGGCACCGCCCGCGCCATCGCCTGCGCTCGCGTCACCGGGTGCCCCGGTCCCGTCCGGAGCGGCCGGGGCAGGCTCCTGGGCCTGATCGGAGGAACACGCGCCGACGGCGCCGAAGACCACGCCGAGGACGGCGACCACGGCGACCGCGTTCATGACGACCTGCCGGACAGTACGGGTGCGCACGGTTCCTCCTTCATCGGCGGATCCGGACACCCTTGCGCCATCCGCGGCGGGCCGCAGGCACAACCACACAAAACCGCCTGAACGGGTGGGAGTCAGGCTCGTTCGGACGGTTCTAGCTGCGGTGCGGCAGCTTCGCGGGCGTCGACGGGGGCGGCACGACGGGACCGGCGTCGCCGTCGGGCGCGGTGTCGAGGTCGACGATCACGGGCGCGTGGTCGCTCGGCCCGCTCCCCTTGCGGGCCTTGCGGTCCACCCACGCGGCCTGCACGCGCCCGGCCGGGTCGTCCCCGGCGAGGACGAGGTCGATGCGCATGCCGAGGTCCTTGTGGAACCGGCCGGCCCGGTAGTCCCAGTAGGTGAAGACCCGCTCGGTGGGCCAGCGGTCGCGCACGACGTCGTGCAGGCCGAGGCCCTTGATCTCGGTGAGGGCCTTGCGTTCGGCCGGCGTGACGTGCGTGGAGTTCACGAACAGCGCCGGGTCCCACAGGTCGTCGTCGGTGGGAGCGATGTTCACGTCCCCGGCCACGACGGCCGTGACCGGGTCGGTGATCGACTCCCGCAGCGCGGCGAGCCACTCAAGCTTGTAGAGGTAGTGCGGGTCGTCGGGGGTGCGCCCGTTCGGCACGTACACCGAGGTGATCCGCAGCCCGCCGCACGTCGCGGTGATGGCACGCGCCTCGGCGGGCGAGTCGGGGGTGGGGTAGCGCGGCTCACCGGGCAGCCCCCGCACCACGTCGTCGAGGCCGACGCGCGACAGGAGGGCGACCCCGTTCCAGCGGCCCTCGCCGAAGTGGGCGACGGCGTAGCCCCGTTCGGCCAGCGGCGCGTCGAGCGCCTCGGCGAACGCCTCGTCGGACAGCTTGGTCTCCTGCAGGCACACGACGTCCGGCGCGCGCTCGTCCAGCCACGGGAGCAGCCGGGGCAGGCGGGTGAGGGCGGAGTTCACGTTCCACGTAGCCAGACGCACGTGCGGCACGCTACCGTTGCCCGGAGTTTGTACGATGGCCGAACAAAGGGGTTTCTCCCATGCCTCAGCCCACCCGCGAGGACCGCTTCAGCTTCGGGCTCTGGACGGTCGGCTGGCCCGCCAACGACCCGTTCGGCACGGCCACCCGGCCCGCCCTCGACCCGGTCGAATCCGTGCACCGGCTCTCCGAGCTCGGCGCGTGGGGCGTCACGTTCCACGACGACGACCTCATCCCGTTCGGCACCGACGCGGCCGAGCGCGACCGGATCATCGCGCGGTTCAAGGCGGCGCTGGACGAGACCGGCATGGTCGTGCCGATGATGACCACGAACCTGTTCACCCAGCCCGTGTTCAAGGACGGGGCGTTCACCAGCAACGACCGGGGCGTGCGCCGGTTCGCGCTACGCAAGGTCATCCGCAACCTGGACCTCGCCGCCGAGCTGGGCGCCAAGACCTACGTCTTCTGGGGCGGCCGCGAGGGTGCCGAGGTCGACTCCGCCAAGGACATCGCCGCCGCGCTCGACCGCTACCGCGAGGGCATCGACCTGCTCGCCGCCTACGTCAAGGAGCAGGGCTACGGCATCCGCTTCGCGATCGAGCCGAAGCCGAACGAGCCCCGCGGCGACATCCTGCTGCCCACCGCGGGCCACGCGCTCGCGTTCATCGCCGAGCTCGAGCACGGCGACATCGTGGGCATCAACCCCGAGGTCGGCCACGAGCAGATGGCCGGGCTCAACTACACCGCGGGCATCGCGCAGGCCCTGTGGGCGGGCAAGCTCTTCCACATCGACCTGAACGGCCAGCGCGGCATCAAGTACGACCAGGACCTGATCTTCGGTCACGGCGACCTGCTCAACGCGTTCTCCACGGTCGACCTGTTGGAGAACGGCGCACCCGGCGGCGGCCCGCGCTACGACGGGCCGCGGCACTTCGACTACAAGCCGCTGCGCACCGAGGACGTCGACGGCGTCTGGGCGTCCGCGGCGGCCAACATGAGCACCTACCTGCTCCTCAAGGAGCGGGCCGCGGCGTTCCGCGCCGACCCCGAAGTGGCCGAGGCGATGGCCGTGTCCGGTGTGGCGGACCTGGCCAAGCCCACGCTGAACCCGGGCGAGACCGTGGCCGACCTCAAGGCCGACCGCTCCGCGTTCGAGGACTACGACGCCGTCAAGGCGGGTGAGCGCGGCTACGGCTTCGTGCGGCTGGCGCAGCTGGCCGTGGAACACCTGCTGGGCTCGCGATGACACTGGTGGCGGGGGTCGATTCGTCGACCCAGTCGTGCACCGTCGTCATCCGCGACGCCGAGACCGGCGCGCTCGTCCGGTCCGGCCGTGCCAAGCACCCGGACGGCACGGAGGTCGACCCCGCCGCGTGGTGGGACGCCCTGCAGGCCGCCGTCGCCGACGCGGGTGGGCTCGATGGCGTCGAGGCGATCGCCGTGGCCGGGCAGCAGCACGGGATGGTGTGCCTGGACGCGGCGGGCGAGGTGGTGCGGCCCGCGCTCCTGTGGAACGACACCCGCTCCGCCCAGGCCGCCTCCGACCTCGTGGCCGAGCTGGGTGCCACGGCCTGGGTCGAGGCCACCGGGCTGGTGCCGGTGGCCTCGTTCACCGCCACGAAACTGCGCTGGCTGGCCGAGCACGAGCCCGACCACGCCGCCGCCACCGCGGCGGTGTGCCTGCCGCACGACTGGCTCACCTGGAAGCTGCACGGCACGGGCGAGCTCGCCGACCTGGTCACCGACCGGTCGGATGCCAGCGGCACCGCCTACTACTCGGGCGTCACCGGGGAGTACCGGCTCGACCTGCTGGAGCGGGCCTTCGGGCGGTCGGACGTGCAGCTGCCCCGGGTGCTCGGCCCGGCGGAGGAGGCCGGGCGCACCCCGGACGGGGTGCTGCTCGGACCGGGCGCGGGCGACAACGCCTCGGCAGCGCTCGGCCTCGGCGCCGGCCCGGGCGACGTGGTGGTGTCGATCGGCACGTCCGGCGTCGTGTCCGCGGTGAGCCACACCCCCACGGCCGACGAGTCCGGCACCATCGCCGGCTTCTCGTCCGCCACGGGCGAGCACCTGCCGATCGTGGTCACCCTGAACGCCGCGCGGGTGCTCGACGCCACCGCGCGGATCCTCGGGGTCGACCACGACGGGCTCTCCCGGCTGGCGCTCTCCGCCCCGGCGGGCGCGGACGGGTTGGTGCTCGTGCCGTATCTGGAGGGCGAGCGCACGCCGAACCGGCCGGACTCCACCGGCGCGCTGCACGGGCTCACGCTCGCGAGCTCCACACCGGGGCACGTGGCGCGCGCCGCCGTCGAGGGCCTGCTCTGCGGGCTCGCCGACGCCCTCGACGCGCTGGTCGCGGCCGGGGTGCCGGTCGAGCGTGCGTTCCTGGTGGGCGGTGGCGCCCGGTCCGAGGCGCTCGCCCGGATCGCGCCCGCGGTGTTCGGGCGGCCCGTGCTGCGACCCACACCGGGCGAGTACGTGGCCGACGGCGCGGCCCGGCAGGCCGCGTGGGTGCTGTCCGGGGGCGAGTCCCCGCCGGTGTGGGAAGCCGCCGACACGGAGACGTTCGAGGCCGAACCCACACCCGCCGTCCGGGAGCGGTACGCCCAGGTCCGCGACCTGACGGCACCGCGCACCGGATGACGGGCACCGCGTGAGCGTTCCTGCGGGACAGCACACGGTCCGGCGGCACAACCTGGCACTCGTGCTGCGGGAGGTCGCCGGACCGGAGCCGCTGTCGCGGGCCGGGGTGGCGGCGCGCACCGGGCTCACGCGCGGCACCGTGTCCTCGCTGGTCGAGGAGCTGATCGCGGCCGGGCTCGTGGCGGAGCTCGCCGCCGAGCGCGGGGGCCCGGGACGCCCGGCCAGCCCGCTGCGGCTGGATCCGAGCGGGCCGGCCGGGCTCGGGCTCGAGGTCGGCGTCGAGGCCGTCGGCGCCTGCGTCGTCGACCTCAGCGGCGCAGTCCGCGCGCATCGCACGACCGCATCCGACCACCGTGACGACGCACCGGACGCCGCGCTCGCCCGCCTCGCCTCACTCGCGGTCGACGTCATGGCCGAGGCGGCGCTGCCGATCGCGGGCGCGACGGTGGCCATCCCCGGGGTCATCGGGCCGGACGGGGTGCTGGAACGCGCGCCGAACCTCCCGCGCTGGGTCGACGTCGACGTCGGCAGCGCACTGAGCGAGCGGCTGGGCGGACTCCCGGTCCGCGCGGGCAACGAGGCCGACCTCGCCGCGCTGGCCGAGCGGTGGGCCGGCGGGCCGGCCGACGCGATCGTCGTCTCCGGCGGGATCGGGGTCGGCGCGGGGATCCTGCTGGGCGGCGCGCTCTTCCCCGGCGCCGGTGGGCGGGCAGGCGAGATCGGCCACGTGGTGGTCGACCCGGACGGGCCGGCATGCCACTGCGGCGGCCGGGGTTGCCTCGAGACCGTCGCCGGGCTCGAGGCGCTCGCCGGGGGCGACGCGGACGCGGTCCGCGCCGCCGGGCGCGCGCTCGGCATCGCGCTCACCGGCGCGGTGCACCTGCTCGACGTGCCGGCCGTGGTGCTGGGCGGCGACTACCCGGGCTGCGGTCCCCCGCTGCTGGAGGCCGTGCGGGCCGAGCTCGCCGCCCGGGTGTTCTCCCGCGCCGGCGTCGACGTGCGGTTCTCCGCGCTCGGGCCCGACGCCGCGCTGCGCGGGGCCGCCACGGCGGTGGTGCAGGCCGTGCTGGCCGACCCGGGCCGGTTGATCGTCGGGAACGGTGTCAGAGCGACGGGTTCACCGTCCTGACACTCAGGAGGCCTTGGGCAGCACCCGGATCCCGTCGGCGCGGATCGTGGCGCCGTCGGCGGTGCCGGTGAGCACCACGACGTCACCGACCACGGGCTTCTGCGACAGCGCCGTGACGTCCGCGGAGACGGGGAGCCCGTCCACGGAGGTCACGGTGGCGGTGTCGCCGCTGAGCGCGGTGACGGTGCCCATGACGCGCGCCTGCGGCACCCAGATCGCCTCCGCGGTGGCGGCCTCGCCGGTGCCCTCGACCGCCATCACCACGCGCTCGCCGACCTGCAGGTCGCCCAGCCCGCTGTTGCCGGCACCGCGCACCCGGGTGTCGCCGTCGGTGCGGATGGTGCGCGGGGCCGCGCCGTCGACGTTCACGACGATCGACCCGTTCGCCACGGACCCGACCGTGCCGGCAACGACCGGCTCGTCGCCGAATCCGCCGAAGCCGAAGCCCTGCCCGCGCGGGCCCCGGCCCTCGAACTCGTCGTCATCGTCGTCCCAGCGCTCCCCCATCGGCCCGCCGTGGCGCTCCTGCACCCACGGCGGCGCACCCGACCAGCCTGCGCGGTCGAAACCCGGGCCGAACCGGCCGCGGTCGTGATCGGGCAGCAGGAGCGCCGCGGTCACGCCGGCGATCACGACCAGCGCCGCCACCACGGCGGTGATCACGACGCCGCGGCTGCGCAGCCGCGACCGCCAGGGCCGGCGCGGCCCCTCGGTCGAGGTGGTGGGTGGTTCGGTGCTGCTCATCTGAAGGCTCCCCTCGGGACGTCTTGCGAACTCCCCACCGACGCTGCCGCGCGTTCCTGAAGCCGGCCTGAAGCGCGCCCACACCTTCAGCCGATCTTCAGTCGGGCCCGCCCGCGCGGCGGGAGAATGGGAGCCGTGACCGCGCGCGTGCTGGTGGTGGAGGACGCCGAGGCGATCCGCACCGCCGTGGTTTCCGGGCTCGGGGAAGCCGGGTTCGGCGCCGCGGGGCGCCCGGACGGGCGCACCATCGAGGACGACCTCGCGACCTTCCGGCCCGACCTGGTGGTGCTCGACGTCATGCTGCCCGGACGGGACGGGTTCGCGCTGCTCGACGTCGTGCGCAGGCACAGCGACGCAGGGGTGGTGATGCTGACCGCCCGCGACGCCGTCGACGACCGGTTGCGCGGGTTGCACGGCGGCGCCGACGACTACGTCGTGAAGCCGTTCGCGCTCGCCGAGCTCGTCGCGCGGGTCACGGCGGTGCTGCGCCGGATGGGCCGCACTCCGGCCACCGTCGAGGTCGGCGACCTCGTCATCGACGCCGCCGCGGGCACGGTGCTGCGCCGCGGCGCACCGGTCGAGCTCACCGCCACCGAGTTGCGGCTCCTGGACTACCTCGCCACGCAGCGCGGCCGCGTGGTCAGCAAGGGGCAGATCCTCACCCGCGTGTGGGGCTACACCGACTACGACCCCAACCTGGTCGAGGTGCACGTCTCCGCGCTGCGGCGCAAGCTCGGCGAGCCGCGCCTCGTGCACACCGTGCGCGGGCTCGGCTACGTCCTGCGCGCCGAGGGCGAGGCGGAGACGTGACCGGCGGCCCGGCGCCCCGCCTGCGCACGGTGTCGCTGCGGCGCCGGGTCACGGTGCTCAGCCTCACCGTGCTCGCCGCCGTGCTGCTGGTCGTCGGCGTCCTCACCGACTTCTTCTTCAGCAACCAGATCCGCTCCGAGCTGCGCCAGCAGCTGGACGTGCGCGCCACCCTCGCCGGCCAGCTCGTGGCCCAGGGCGTGGCGGCCGACGAGGTGGCCCGCCGGGTGGAGGCCCCGGGCATCCGCGCCGAGGTCCGCGCGCCCGACGGCCGCGTCTACGCGGGCGACCCCGACGACGACCACCCCATGTGGGGCCCGCCGTGGCGTGACCGGCCGCCGGGCGCCGGCGAACGCTGGTGGGACGACGAAGAGGACGACCGCGCCGCGCGCCAGGTCCTCGAACGGCCGCTGGCCGACGGCTCGCAGCTCACGCTCGTGGCGAGCGGCGGGCCGGTGAGCGGTGCCCAGCAGGCGCTGCGGCGCATCCTCACCGTGCTGGGCCTCGCCGCGCTGGCCGTCGCCGGCATCGTCATGCTGCTCACCACCCGGGTGGCGCTCGCGCCGCTCGACGCGATGACGGCGCTGGCCCGCTCGATCACCAGCGGCAACCGCGGCAGGCGGCTCGCCCCCACCCGCACCGACACCGAGCTGGGCCGCACGGCCGCCGCCTTCGACGCGATGCTCGACGAGCTGGAGGGCGCCGAAGCCGCGGCCCGGGCGTCGGAGGCCAGGACCCGGCAGTTCGTCGCCGACGCCGCCCACGAGCTGCGCACCCCCATCGCCGGCGTGCAGGCCGTCGCCGAGGCGGCGATCGCGCCCGGGATGGCGCCCGAGGAGCGCGAGCGGCTGCACCTGCTGCTGCTGCGCGAGAGCAGGCGGGCCGGCCGGCTCGTCGACGACCTGCTGGTGCTCGCCCGGCTGGACGCGGGGCTGGAGCTGCGCCGCGAACCGGTCGACCTGCTGGAGCTCGCCCGGGCCGAGGCCGAACGCGCGCAGCTGGTGGCCCCCGACCAGCAGGTGGAGGTGCGCGGCGAGCACGTCACCGTGCCCGGCGACGCCTCCCGGCTGGCGCAGGTGCTGGGCAACCTGCTCGACAACGCGCGGCGCCACGCCGGGCCGGGCACGGTCGTCGTCACCGTGTCGGGCGGGGACCCCGCCACCGTGCTGGTCACCGACGACGGGCCGGGCGTCCCGCCCGCCGACCGCGAACGGATCTTCGACCGGCTGGTGCGCCTGGACGAGGCCCGCGGCGAGGACGGCGGCGCCGGGCTGGGCCTCGCGATCGCCCGCGGGATCGCGCGCGCCCACGGCGGTGACCTGCGCTACGTCGACCCGCCGTCCGGCCGCGGCGCGGCCTTCGAACTGGCCCTCCGGGCCCCGTGAGTGGATACGAGTGCTGGAGCACTCGTATCCACTCACGACCGCCGGAGGCGGCTCAGTCCTCGTCGGGCAGCGTGACCTTCTTGATGTAGAGCAGCCGGTCGCCGCGCTCCAGCGCGTCCACGGCGGAGGCGTCCACGCGGTACAGGTCGTCGCCGCGCACCACGCCCAGCACGATGTCGGCCAGGTGCCGGGGGGAGCCACCCACCTCGGCCTCCTCCACCGGCCGCTCGCTGATCGCGAAGCCGGCGTCGGGGGTGAGCAGGTCCTCCACCACCTCCACGACGCTCGGGGTGGTGGTGGCCATGCCGAGCAGGCGCCCCGCCGTCTCCGCCGAGACGATCACCGAGTTCGCGCCCGACTGGCGCAGCAGGTGCACGTTCTCCGACTCCCGCACCGACGCGACGATCCGCACGTCCGGAGCCAGCTCGCGGGCGGTGAGGGTGACGAGCACCGCCGTGTCGTCGCGGTTGGTGGCCACCACGATCGCCGACGCCTGCTGCAGACCGGCGATCCGCAGCACGCTCGACCGGGTGGCGTTGCCCGTGACCGTCACCAGGCCGAGCGCGGAGGCGGCGTCCAGCTGCGCGCGGTCGGTGTCGACGACCACGATCTCGGTGGGGTCGGCACCGTCGCCGAGCAGCGTCTCGACGGCGGCACGGCCCTTGGTGCCGTAGCCGACGACGACGGTGTGGTTGCGCACGCGGGACCTCCAGCGCTCGATGCGGACCGCCTGCCGGGAGCGCTCCGTGAGCAGCTCCACCGTGGTGCCGACCAGCACGATCAGGAACAGCAACCGCAGCGGCGTGATGACGACGGTGGTGAGCAGCCGCGCCTCGGGCGTGACGGGCACGATGTCCCCGTACCCGGTGGTGGAGAGCGAGACCGTGGCGTAGTAGAACGCGTCGCCCAGCGAGATCGGGGTGTCGCTGTTGTTGTCGACGTAGCCGTCGCCGCCGAACCAGACGACGAGCGCGGCGGCCACGAGCGCGCTCAGCGCGATCAGGACGCGGCGCAGCAGCGCCACCGCGGGACTCGCGCCCGTGTCGGGCATGCGGATGAGGCCGACCAGCGACGGGTCGGCGAGCGGCCGACGCTGATTCGTCCGGCGCAGATCCGTCACCACGCGCGGAGAGTAGCCGCCGGGCGGGGAGCGCGCGCACCGACCGGGCCGTCCCCGGCGAAGATCACCGCGGTTCCTCGACGATGCCGGCCTCGGCCGCGCCTGCCACGAGCTCGTCGAGGCCGAACGCCGTGACCGCGTCCACCGCCCCGGTTCCGGCCACGCCGTGCTCGGCGGCCCGCCAGGCGCCCCACGCGAGCAGGTCGGCCGTGATCGCGTACGGCTCGGGGGCGGTGAGCCGGGTGCGCGCGAGCAGCGTGCCGGTGCGGTCGAACACCTCGGCGACGAAGTGCGACCGGGCGCCCGCGAGCGCGCTCCCCGACGGCGCGGCCGGCACGGGGCGGGTCAGCAGGTCGGCCGCGGTGGCCACGACACGGCCAGGCAGGCGCGACAGCAGCGGCGCGACCCGGGCACCCGCGTGCACCGCCCCGCTCGCCCGGCCGAACCAGCCCAGGTAGACGTCCACCGTGCGCAGCCCGGGCGCGAGGCGCGGAAGTGCGAACTGCTCGCTCGCCCCGATCGTGACGCCCGGGCGCGGGCGCCCCGCCACGTCGAACGTGCGCATGCGGGCACCGGCCGCCTCGGTGCGCAGCGCACCGTCGCGCCAGGCGTAGAGGGGCTGGGTGGCGATCCCGGCGAGCGACCGCAGGGTGCCCCGGGAGAACGGCTGCCCCCGACCGAGCCCGGTGAGGAAGTAGCCGACGTCCACGCGGTCGGCGCCCCCGCCCGCCGCACGCAGGGCGAGCGCCCCGGCGAGCACCCCGGGCACGTAGTCGTTGCCGAACGCGGTGAGCAGCGCGGCGCCGGACCGCTCCGCGACAGGACCCCAGCGCTCGTGCACCGCGCGGATGAACGGCGGCTCCCCCGTGGAGTCGAGGTACACCGCGCCGGCGTCGACCGCGGCGGCCACCGCGGGCGTCCCGAGCTCGGTGAACGGCCCGACGGTGCTGACCAGCACCTCACCGCGGCCGACGAGCCGGGCGACCGACGTCTCGTCGGTGACGTGCGCGATCTCGGTCTCCAGCCCGCCCAGCCGCTGCGCGAGCGCCGTGAGCTTCCGCGGGTCCCGGCCCGCGAGCACCGGCCGCAGGCCCCGGCGCACCATGGCCTCCGCGGTGCGGGCCCCGGTGTACCCGGTGGCCCCGAACACGACGACCCGCGCGCCCATGGCGGCCACAGTAGCCACGCCGTGCGGCCGGCGGCCCGCACGAACGCGCAGCTCACCCCTCCGGGCGCGAGACTCGCCCGGGCAAACCGGAGACTCGCGGGGCAGATGCGGGACTCGGCCGGGCAAACGCGGGAATCGCCCGGTGAAACGGGAGACTCGCCCCATGGGGGCGCGAGTCCCGGTACCGGGGGGCGTGTCTCCCGTGGCGGCGGCCGAGGTGCGCGTTTCGTAGGCTCCCGGCATGCCCCGGTACGCCGTGCTCCTGCGCGGGATCAACGTCGGCCGCGCGAAGCGCGTGGCGATGGCCGACCTGCGCGCCGTCCTGCAGGACGTCGGCTACACGGACGTGCGCACGCTGCTGAACAGCGGAAACGTGGTGCTCACCGGCGAGGAGGCCGACCCGGCCGAGCACGCCGGGCGGATCGAGGAGGCCATCCGGGAGCGCTTCGGCATGGACGTGCGGTGCGCCGTGCTGACCGCCGCGGAGCTGCAGGCGGTGGTCGCGGGCCACCCGTTCGCCGACGTGGCCGACAACGGCTCGCGGATGATGGCGTTCGTCTACGTGCGGCCGGTCGACCCGGCGCTGGTGGCGGGGCATCCACCGGTGCCGCAGGACCCGGATCGCGCCCGCGTCGGCGACCGGGCCGTCTACCAGTGGTGCCCGGACGGGCTGATGGCGGCGCCGGACCTGTCGCCCTACATCCGGGACCACCTGCGCGCGGACGTCACCGCGCGGAACTGGAACACGATCACGAAGCTCGCGGCTCTTCTCTAGCCGGCTCCGCACGCTGCTCGCGCAGGTCCCTGAGCTGCCGCCGGGCGTCGTGCAGTTCCGCGCGGGCGTCCTCGAGCGCTTCGTCGGCGGCCTGGCGGCGGGCGTCGCTCGCGCGGAGGCGGTCCTCGAGCCCGCAGATGGCGCAGGCCGAGGCGAGCGGGTGACCGGCGTCGAGCAATTCCCGCAGCCGGGCCGCGATGGCGAGCTGGCGACGCGAGTAGCGGCGGTGGCCGCCGCGGGTGCGGTGGGGCTTCAGGATGCCGGCGTTGTCGAGGCTGCGCAGGAAGGCCGGCTGGACGCCGAGCAGCTCCGCGGCCTGCCCCATGGCGACCGCGGGGTAGTCCTCGTCGTCCAGCCTGGCGAGCTTGTTCTTCACTGGTCTCATCCGTTCACGTCGATCCGGCGGTCCTCCTCACCTGCCTCCTGCGGTCGTGCTGCGTACTGCGTGGTCGTCGGCCTCCCGGTGCCTCCGGGGCGGACCGGTCGGCCGGTATCGGTGAAGCCGGTCGGCGGGCCGATCAGCGCGCGGAGCTGGAGGCGGGCTCCCTCGCGCTCAGCTGCCGCACCTCACCCGGTCCGGCGCCGTCGATCGAGGTGGGGGCCGACGGTGCGCCGGTGCCGGTGAAGGCGGTGAACCCGAAGTGGATCTCCCCGGCGGCCGCGGTGCGCTCCGGGTGCGGGGCGGCGTGGACGCGGGAGGAATCTGCGCGCACGACGCCCGCGGCGTCGACCGCGTCGAGCTGGGCGAGCAGCCGGGCGAGGGTGACCGGGGCCTCGCTCGGGCAGCGGTCGGTCTGCGTGAGGGTGCGGTGCAGCGGCCCCGTGTGCCAGCCGTCCGGGTCCCCGCTCCCGACGGGAACG
This sequence comes from Pseudonocardia zijingensis, assembly GCF_042657305.1. Taxonomy (NCBI): domain Bacteria; kingdom Bacillati; phylum Actinomycetota; class Actinomycetes; order Pseudonocardiales; family Pseudonocardiaceae; genus Pseudonocardia; species Pseudonocardia zijingensis. The sequence continues at coordinate 19,551 of NZ_JBHSKO010000028.1, forward strand.
GCGACGGCGACGTCGAGCAACCACCGCGACGGTTTGCCGGCGATCTCGGGTGTCTGGTGCAGCGTGATCTCGGTGACCTGGTCGGCACGGACCAGGCTGCGGTCGAACAGCTGCAGCCACACGTTCGCAAGGCTCACGTCGCTCTCCTCGGATCTGAAGCCGACAGCGGGGATATCTCTATCGTGCACTGTAGGTTAAGCGATCGCAAGGCGCAGGGTTACTGCATCGCTCCAGACACTTCGGCGACGGGAACAGATGCCAGCAGGGCGCGCAGGCCGTCGGCGTCGAGCAGGTCGGCGGGACGCAGCGTGACGTCCTGGCGCACGTAGTGGAACGCCGCGCGCACCCGCTCGGGCGGGCAACCGGCGAGCGCCGCCCAGGCGAGCCGGTAGGCCGCGAGCTGCACCGCGAGCGCGGGGACCCGCTCGTCCTCGGGCAGGGCGCCGGTCTTCCAGTCGACCACCGTCCAGCCGCCGTCCGGGTCGGCGAAGACGGCGTCCATCCGCCCGCGCACGCCGATCCCGGCGATCACGGTCTCGAACGGCACCTCCACCTCGACGGGCCGCCGGTCGGCCCACGCGCTGGCGAGGAACGCCTCCTGCAGCTCCTCGAGCGCGTCGTCGGAGGCCGCGCCCTCGTCGGCTGCGCCGGGCAGCTCGTCGATGTCGAGCAGCTGGGCCGCGCCGAAGCGCTGCTCCAGCCAGGCGTGGAAGGCCGTGCCGCGGCGGGCGTGCGGGTTCGGCGGCAGGGGCAGGGGTCGGCGCAGCCGGGTGGCCAGCTCCGCCGGGTCGGCCGCGAGCTCCACGAGCCTGCTCACCGACAGCTGCGCGGGCAGCGCCACGGCCGGCCGGGCCCGGGCCGCGGCCCGCTCGGCGAGCAGCACGTCGACGTCGGCGGCCCACCCCTCCGGGTCGTCCACCTCCGGCTCCGCCGGCTCGTCCGGCGGCTGGGCCCCCGGCAGCCGGATCTGGTCGCCCGGCTCAGCCGCGGCCTCCGCGTGGGCGGCGCGCCGCTCCGACAGGTCGCGCAGCGCGGCGCGCACGAGCGCCGCCCCGGCGTGCACGTGCTCCGACCGCGCGCCCAGCGGGTCCGCCGGCCACAGCGCGGTGGGGTGCTCCAGGGTGGCGGGGTTGACGTCGTCGGGCGCGGGTTCCTCCGCCCAGTGCTCGGCGCCGTGCACGGCCGCGATCTCCACCAGGAAGTCCGACGGCTGCTTGGGCCGCTCCGCCGCGGCCCCCCACCGGTGCCCGGAGACGAGCAGGACGCGCTCGGCGCGGGTGAGGGCCACGTAGAACAGCCGGCGTTCCTCGGCGAGCCGCCGCTCGTCGAGGGCCTCGGAGTGGGCCTTGATCGCGTCCTCGAGCTGCTTGCGGTCGGGGGAGTCGCCGGGCAGGTCCAGCGCGGGCAGGTCGTCGGCGTCGCCGCGCAGCGCCACGGGCAGCTCGGCCGGGTTGGTGAGCCAGGTGCCGCTGAGCTTGCGGCCGGGGAAGACCTGGGACACCAGGTGCGGCACGGCCACGACCTCCCACTCGAGGCCCTTCGCGGCGTGCACGGTGAGCACCTGCACGCGGTCGGGCGCCACCTCGACCTCGCCGGGGGTGAGCCCGTCCTCGGCGCGCTCGGCCGTCTCGAGGAAGTCGAGCAGCGCGGGGAGCGTGGCCACCTCGGCACCCGCCGCGAAGTCGGCCACGACGTCGGCGAACGCGTCCAGGTGGGCCCGCCCGACCGGCCCCGGCCGGGAGACGGTCTCCGCGTCCAGCAGCAGCACGCGCTCCGCGTCGGCCACCAGGTCGGTGAGGGGCGCCGACGCGCGCGAGCGCAGCCACCCCAGCTCCCGGGCGAGCCGCGTGATGCGCGCGTAGCCCTGCGCCGAGTAGCGCTCCGGCTCGCCGGGGTCGTCGAGGGCGTCGACGAGCCCGGCCTGCTCGGCCTGCTCGCCGGGCAGCGCCCCGTGGGCGAGGGACTCCGGGGTGGGCGGGCCGGGGCGGGTGGGCAGCTCGGGCACGAGCTCGCGGGCGCGCTGCCACAGGGCGGCGAGGTCGGCCACCCCGAGCCGCCATCGGGCCCCGGTGAGCAGCCGGACGGCCGCCGGCCCGGCCAGGGGGTCGGCCACGAGCCGCAGCGCGCTCACCAGGTCGCGCACCTCAGGGGTGTCGAGCAGGCCGCCGATCCCGACGACCTCCACCGGCAGCCCGCGCTCGCGCAGCGCGGTGGCGATCGGGGCCATGTCGGCGCGGCGGCGCACGAGCACGGCCGACGTGGGCGGCTCGTCCGCCTCGTGCCACCGCTGCGCGATCGCGTCGGCCATCCACGCGATCTCCGCGGCGACGTCGGGGAGCAGCGCCACCCGCACGTCGCCGCTGCTGGTGCCGGGCCCGGCTTTCAGCTCGCCGACGCCCACCGCCCCCGGCGCGGCGCGCAGCGGGGCGGAGGCGGCGTTGGCGAGTGCCAGCACCTCCGGCGGGTTGCGGAAGCTCGTGAGCAGCCCGTACTCGGGGGCGGGGCCACCGTCGGGGCCGGGGAAGTCGGTGCGGAACCGGGCCAGGTTCCCGGCGCTGGCCCCGCGCCAGCCGTAGATCGACTGGTTCGGGTCGCCCACCGCGGTGACGGTCGGGTCGTCCGCCCGCACCGGTTCGCCGGGCGGGGTGCCGAAGAGCGAGCGCAGCAGCACCCGCTGTGCGTGCCCGGTGTCCTGGTACTCGTCGAGCAGCACCGCCCGGTACGTCGCTCGTTCGGTGGCGCCCACCTCGGGGTGCTCGGCGGCCACCCGGGCCGCGATCGTCAGCTGGTCGCCGAAGTCGACGGCCCGTTCCGCCCGCTTGCGCGCCGCGAACGCCTCGACGAGTGGCAGCAGCGCCCGCCGCTGGCGCTGGGCCTCCATCCAGCGCTTGTAGGTCTGCGACGGCTCGGCCCGCTGCCTCTTGCCGGGCGGGGCCGCGGCGAGCACGGCGACCAGCGCGTCGGCGTGGCGGCGCACCGCCTCCGGGTCCACGAGGTGCTCGCCGAGCTCGCCCGCCAGCGCGAGCAGCCGCTCGGTGACCGTGGCGGGGACGAGGTCGACGTCCAGGTCCTCGGCCCACGTCGTGACGACGCGGTGGGCGAGCTGCCACGACGCCGTGGGGCCCAGCAGACGCGCCGCGGGCTCGGCGGGCAGCCGCAGCGCGTGCTCGCCGACCAGGCGTCCCGCGTAGGCGTGGTAGGTGGCGATAGTCGGCTCGCCCGCGAGTACCTCGACGCGACGGCGGCCGCTCGGGTCCAGCTCGTCGAGCAGCGGGGTGCCTGCCAGGCGGCGCAGCCGCGCCCGCACCCGGGCCCCGAGCTGCTGCGCGGCCTTGCGGGTGAACGTCAGCCCCAGCACCTGCTCGGGCAGCACCTGGCCGGTGGCGACGAGCCACACCACGCGGGCGGCCATCGTCTCGGTCTTGCCCGCACCCGCCCCCGCCACGACGAGCGCCGGCCCCGGCGGAGCGGCGATCACCGCGGCCTGCTCGTCGGTGGGCGGCGGCAGGCCGAGCGCGTGGGCCAGCGCCCCGGGGGTCAGCTCCACCCGGCTGTTCTACCCGACCCGCGCCGCGGCGGTGTCAGCGCCGCGCGTCGCGGGGCGCGGCGAAGATCTTGACCCAGTCGATCTCGAGGCTGACCTCTTCGGGCGTGGTGGCGTCCGGGGCGGGGATCCACTCCCGGTACGGGCCCATGTCGAGCTGCATCGTCATGTGCATGGGCACCTTCGGGATCACGTTCTTGTCGAAGGTCTCGAACTGCTTGACGCCGTCGACGAACCAGGTGATCCGGTTGGGCAGCCACTCCATGGCGAACGTGTGCCACTGGCTGAAGTCGCCGCTGACCTTGTTGCCCGCCTGCTTGTTCTGCGGCGAGAAGTGGATGACGAAGTGGGCCTGACTGCGGTCCTCCTTCGGCACCTCCATCATGTCCAGCTCGCCGTCGTCCTTGTTCTCGGTCTGCGGCCAGAGCAGGATGGCCGCCCCGCGGCCGCGCCCCTTCTCGGTGCGGGCCCGGAACTCCCAGCGCCCGTACAGCTGGTCGCGCTCGTGCCCCATGCCGCCGGACACGTTGCCACGGGCGGTGATCCGCAGCAGCCCGTCCCGCACGGTGATGGCCGAGGGCCTGCGGAACCCGTTGCCGAAGCCGCCGACGCTGTTGTAGCGGTTCCACACCTTCGGATCGAGGCTCGAACCGTCGAAGTCGAAGCTGTGGACCGGCCGCCAGTCGACGCCCGTGACGTCACGGCCCGTGCCGACGCCCGACACGCCGCTGGGCGGCTCGGGCACCGAGGTGGGTGGGGGCGCCGGTGCGGGCAACGCCTGCAGGAGATCCGGTTCGGTCGAACCGGTGGCTCCGGCACAGCCCGCGGCCAGCAACATCGCGGCGCAGACCAGAAACGATCGCAGCCGCCCCGGACTCCGGGACATGCTCGCCTCCTCGACCTGTACACCGGTGGGGGAGCTTTCGGGGAGCGCCGGCGTACGGGATCACGGTACCGCGTACGCGGAACCGGACAGAACGACCTACCCCGTGGTTGAGCTCGCCCGATCCGGCGATCGGCCGAACACCGCGCGTGGTGCTGTGCGACGTGCGGGGCTATGCATCGGGGACCGGTCGGCCGGACGCGTTGAGCGGACAGCTGGTGCGCACGGGGCAGCGGTCGCAGTCGGGCCCGAGGCGCGCGATGAAGTGCGCCTCGGAGGTGTCCTCGGCACAGCGCCGCACGACCTCCTCCCACGCGGCCAGCTGCTCGTCGTCGAGCGGGGGCTGGGTGGGAGCCTTCGCCTGGCCGCCCGCCTTCTGGTCGGCCACGTACACCAGCCGCGCGCCGCCGGGCTTGACGCCGGGCTCGAGCAACCTGCCGAACGCCCCGAGCGCGGCCGCCAGCTGGTAGACGGCCAGCTGCGGGTGCTCGGCCGCTGCCCGGGCGCTGATCGCGGTCTTGCCGGTCTTGACGTCGATCACGACGGGCCGGCCTTCGGCGTCGACCTCCAGCCGGTCGACGCGCCCGCGTACGCGCAGCCACGGGCCGGCCGTGCGGCCCGCCCGTTCGCCCAGCTCACCCGGCTCGTCGCCCGCGAGGTCGAGCTGGACGGGCTGCTCGACAGCCACCAGCCGCATGCCCTCGGCCCGGCTGGTGCGCACCCACTCCTCGAACGCGGCCAGCATGCCCCGCACCCGCTGGAGTTCGCGCCGGCCGAACCACGGGGCGCCCGCGTCGAGCCTTGCCCACGCCGAGCGCAGCGCACCCTCCAGCTCCTCCTGCGCGGCCCCGGCTGCGCTGGCCTGCACGAGCGCGTGCACCAACGACCCGGTGACGGCCGCCAGCGCGCCCACCTCCGAGCCGCCGTGGCGCTCCAGCACCCAGCGCAGCGGACAGCGGACGATCTTCTCCACGTCCGAGGGCGAAACCGGCACGACCTCACCCGGCGCACGCAGCGGGGTCTGGCTGCTCACGGGCGCGAGGCCGTACCAGTCGTCGGGGTGGGCGCCCGGCACACCCGCCTCGGCCAGCCGCGCCAGCTGCACGGCGGCGCGGCGCCTGCGCTCCTCCCCCGCCGCGTCGTGGGCGGGGGCGCACACCGCCCGCCGCAGCTCCCCCACCAGCTCCGCGAGCACGAGCGAGCGGGCGGGCCGGTGGACCGGGCGGTCGGCGTTGGTGGCCGGCACCGGGTCGAGCTCGTCGAGGAAGCGCGAGGGCTGCTCGTCCTCGCCCTGCACCGCGCTCACGAGCAACGTGTGCCGCGCCCGCGAGCACGCCACGTAGAACAGGCGCCGTTCCTCGGCCAGCAGCGGCGCCACCCGCGAGACCGTGGGCTCCGCCACCCCGGCCACCAGGTCGACGAGCCGCTCGTTGCCCAGCAGGCTGCCGCGCAGCCGCAGGTCGGGCCAGCTGCCCTCCTGCACGGACGGCACGGCCACCACGTCCCACTCGCGGCCGCGGGCCGCGTGGGCCGTGAGCAGCGAGACGGCGTCGCCCTGCGGGGCGCGCGGCGCGAGCGAGTCGCCGGGCAGCTGCTGGTCGGCGAGGTACTCCACGAAGCTCGCGACGGCCGCGCCGGGCAGCCGGTCGGCGTGGCGCGCGGCCGCGTCGAAGAGCGCGAGCACCGCGTCGAGGTCGCGGTCGGCGGCCGCCCCCACCGGGCCGCCGCGCCCGCTCGCGTCGCGCAGCCGCGGGCCGAGCCCACTGGCCTGCCACACCCGCCACAGCACCTCCTCGGCGCTCTCGCCGTCGCGGGCGGCGTCGCCCGCGATAGCGAGCAGCGTGCTCACCCGCCGCAGCGGGGCGGCCTCCTGCGGGGGCAGCGCGACGAGCAGGTCGGGCCTGCCGAGCGCCGCCGAGCGCAGCACCTCCACCAGCAGCGGGTCGCTGCCCACGCGTTCGGCCTGCTCCGGCTCGGGCGCACCGCCCACGTGCAGCCGCAGGAGCCCGCGGCGCAACCGCCGCATCCGCATCGGGTCGGCCGACCCGAGCGGGGACGTGAGCAGGGCGTGGGCCGCGTCGGCGTCGATCTCGTCGGGCCGGGTGGCGCAGCGCAGCACCAGCAGCAGCGGCACGACGGCGGGCTGGCGGGCGAGCGGCAGCTCCTCGGGCGGCGCCGCGATCGGCACGCCCGCCGCCAGCAACGCGCGGCGCAACGTGGGCAGGGTGCGGCGGGTGGAGCGCGCCAGCACCGCCATCCGCGACCAGGGCACACCGCGCACGAGGTGGGCGCGCCGCAGCTGGTCGGCGATCCACCCGGCCTCCTGCGCCGCCGAGGCGAACACCTTCACCTGCACCTCGCCGGGCGCGTCCGGCTCCCCGGGCGGCGCGGCGCGCTCCCGGCCCGGCCCGCTGCCCGGCAGCCGGGCGGCGAGGCGGCCTACGGCCGCGCGCACCGCGGGCGCCCCGCGGTGGTCGACCGGCAGCACCACCGTGGGGGCCTCGACGGCACGCAGGCCCTCCGGGTCGGCGCCGCGGAAGTTGAGGACGGCCTGGTCGGGGTCGCCCGCGAGCAGCACCGTCTGCGCGGTGGCCCCGAGCACGCGGACCAGCTCCATCTGCTGGGGGTCGAGGTCCTGGGCGTCGTCGACGACGAGATGGCGCACCCGCTCGCGCTCGGCGGCGAGCAGATCCGGGTCGGCGGCCAGCGCGTCGAGCGCGGCGGCCACGAGCTCGGCGGCGTCCAGCGCGGGGGCGGTGGCCTGCGGCGCCCCGCGGCCCGCGGCGCCGCGCAGCAGGATGACGTGCTCGTAGCTGCGGAAGAACCGGCCCGACGCCACCCATTCCGGCACGTCGTGGCGACGACCCAGCTCCACCAGCTCGTCGGGGCCAAGCCCGCGCTCGGCGGCGCGCAGCAGCAGCTCGCGCAGCTCGGCGGCGAACCCCGGCAGCCCGATCGCCGGGCGCAGCCGATCGCCCCACCCCGAGTCGGGCACCCCACCTTGCTCGGGCCCGGCGAGCTCCCCGCCGAGCAGGTCGCGCACCACGGCGTCCTGCTCGGCGCTCGCGAGCAGGCGCGGCGGCGGGTCGCCGTGGCGCGCGGCGTGCAGCCGCAGCACGCCGAACGCGTAGGAGTGGACCGTGCGCACCAGCGGCTCGCGGGTGGTGCGCTCCGCGTGCGGGTCGTGGGCGAGGTCGACGATCCGCTCCCGCAGCTCCGCGGCCGCCCGCCTGCTGCCGACCAGCACCAGCGTGCGCTCCGGGTGCTCACCCGCCCGGATGCGCCGCGCGACCGCGGACAGCAACACCGTGGTCTTGCCGGTGCCCGGCCCGCCGACCACGCGCAGCGGCCCGGCACTGTGCTCGAGCACCCGGCGCGCCTGCGCGGACCACTCGGGCTCCACGGCCGCCGCCCGCGGGCGCCGCACCAGCCCCGGGGCGAGCGCGGCGCGGTCGGGGCGGACGTCCGAGCGGAGCACGCCACGATGCAACCACGCGCCCCCGACAGCGCACCGCCCGGCTGGCAGGATCGGTCGGCGTGACCGAGCTCCCCCTGCACGTCCACACGTTCGGGCCCGCCGACGGGCGGCCCGTGCTCGCGCTGCACGGCGTCACCGGGCACGGGGCCCGCTACCGGGTGCTCACCGAGGAGCTGCCCGGCATCCGGCTGCACGCCGTCGACCTGCGCGGCCACGGCCGCTCCCCGTGGACCCCGCCCTGGCGGATCGAGGACCACGTGGCCGACGTCGTCGGCGTGCTGAACGCGCTCGGTCTGGACCGCGTCCCGGTGGTCGGGCACTCGTTCGGCGGCGCGATCGCCGTGCACCTCGCCCGCAGCGCGCCGGAGCGCGTGGAGCGACTCGTGCTGCTCGACCCGGCACTCGGGCTCGGCACCGAGCGCATGCTGGAGCAGGCCGAGGCCGCGCGGGCCGACGAGTCGTACCCCGACCTCGCCGCCGCCCGGGCCGACCGCGCACAGCGCTGGGAGGGCGTCCCCGGCGACCGCGTCGAGGCCGAGCTCGCCGAGCACCTCGTCACCGACGGCGACCGGCTGCTCTACCGCTACTGCCAGTCGGCCGTGGTCGTCGCGTGGAGCGAGATGGCCCGGCCCGCGCTGACACCACCCGCGGGCACCCGCACGCTGCTCCTGCCGGCCACCAGCGCCGACTTCGTCGATCCCGCCTGGGTGGAGGCGTGCCGTGCGGAGCTGGGCGACGCGCTCACCGTCACCGAGGTCGACGCAGGCCACATGCTGTACCTGGAGAAGACGGCCGAGGTCGCGGCGCTGATGCGCGCGTTCCTCACGAGCTGACGGGGGCGAGGTGGACGAGGAGACCGTCGAGCGGGTGCGGGCCGCCGTCCGCGCGATCCCGCCCGGGGAGACCGCGAGCTACGGCGAGATCGCCGACCGGTGCGGGCTGCGCTCGCCCCGGCTGGTGGGCCGGATCCTCGCCGAGGACGGCCACGACCTGCCCTGGCACCGGGTGCTGCGCGCCGACGGGTCCTGCGCCCCCCACCTCGCGCAGGAGCAGAGCGCCCGCCTGCGGGCCGAGGGGGTGCTGATGGTGAACGGCCGTCTCCCCCGCCCCGGCACGCGCCGTCAGGCGGGCAGGGACACCGACGCCACCGCGGACCGGTAGCGGGCCGCCAGCACGTCCAGCACCGCGTCGTGGTCGGCCAGCGGGGCGCCCACCACGTCGGCGCCGCAGTTCTGCAGGTTTCGGTGGAAGAGGCCCGGCGCGAGCAGCCACGACGCCACGGCCACCCGCTGCGCACCGTCGGCACGCAGGCGCTCCACCACGCCGGCCACGCCCGGCCCGGCGCCGAGCACGATCGGGGCAGGGGTGACGGGTCTGCGCAGCAGCCGCCCCAACCGGCGGGCGGCGCGGGCGCCGTCGGCCTGCGCGTGCGGGTCGCTCGACGCGGCCACGGCGAGCACCACGGCGTCGCCGGGCCGGGCACCGGCCTCGGTCAGCCGCTGCGCGGCCGCCGCCACCAGCGCGGGGTCGGGGCCGAACGCGCCCGCGAGCACGACGTCGCGGCGCCCGCCGGCGCGCAGCTGCTCGGGCACGTCGGCCCGCACGTGGTAGCCGGCGGCGAGGAACGCGGGCACGGCGACGGTGGGCCCGGGCAGGTCCGCGAGCGCCTCGGCGGGCGTGGGACCGCGGACGTCGGCGAAGCAGGCGCGCACCGGCACGTCCAGCAGCCGTTCGGCCCGCGCGGCCACCCGCTCGGTGACGACGGCCCCTGCCGGGTCGCGTGTGCCGTGCGCGACGAGGAGCAGGTTCACCGCTCCCCCCGGGTCGTGTGCGAGCGGCTCACAGGCAGTGCCCGTCGGCGCCGGCGTCCACGGACAGGCGGTAACCGCGCTTCACCACGGTCTGCACGAGCTTGGGCCGCCCGAGCGCGCTGCGCAGCCGCGCCATCCCGGTCTCGACGGCGTGCTCGTCGCCGCTGCCGCCGGGGAGGGCCCGCAGCAGCTCGGCCCGCGACACCACCCGGCCCGCCCTGCGGGCGAGCACCCGCAGCAGGGCCATCCCCGCGGGCGGCACGGTGCGCAGCTCGCCGTCGATGAGCACGGCGTGCCCGCGCAGCTCCAGCACGTGCCCGGCCACCGGCAGGCGGCGCGCGCGAGCCGGCAGCTCGGCCTCCAGCTGGCGCACCATCGCGCCGAGCCGGGAGCGCTGCGGCTGCACGGTGCGGACGTCCAGCGCTTCGAGGGGAGCGGCCGTGACGGGCCCGACGCACAGGGCGAGCACCGGCCCGCGCAGCGCGTCCAGCAGCGGACCGCGCACCCCGCGCTCGTCGGCCCGGGCCAGGATGCTCGCCGCGGCGGGTGCGCTCGTGAAGGCGAGCACGTCGACGCCGCCGCAGAGGACGGCGTCGATCAGCCGGTCGAGCGGGCCGAGGTCGGCGGGCGGCACCCACCGGTACACCGGCACCTCGATCACCTCGGCGCCCGCCATCGACAGGGCGTCGACGACGTCGGGCAGGGGCTCGCCGTGCAGCTGCACGGCGATGCGCAGCCCGTCGACCCCCAGCTCGAGCAGGTGGTCGAGCACCTCGGCGGACGACTCGGACGGCGGCGACCACGCGTCCACGAGCCCGGAGGCGCGGATCGCGCCGCGCGCCTTCGGGCCGCGGGCGAGCAGCCTGCCGGAGCCGAGCGCGGTGAGCAGGTCCTCGGCGATCCCCCACCCCTCGGCGGCCTCGACCCAGCCGCGGAACCCGATGCCCGTGGTGGCCACGGTGACGTCCGGCGGGCGGGCGATGAGGGCGCGGGTGGCGTCGGCGAGCTCGGTGTCGTCGGCGACGGGGACGATCCGCAGCGCGGGCCCCTGCTGCACCACCGCCCCGCGCCGCTCCAGCATCGTGGCGAGCTCCTCGGCGCGCCGCGCGGCGGTGACTCCCACGGTGAACCCGGCCAGCGGCGGTACCGCGGCCACGGCGGTGGTGGCGGCGGCGGCCGTCATGGCAACCCGACCTGCAGCCACCCGTCGACCACCCGGACCGGGTACACCGGCACGCGGACGCCGGGGTCGTCCAGGCACTCGCCGGTGGCGAGGCTGAACGGCTGCTTGTAGACGGGCGACACCACCACCGGCACCCCGCCGCGGTCGCCGACGATCCCGCGCGACAGCACCGCGGCCCCGGAGAACGGGTCGACGTTGCCGATCGCGTGCACGGTGACTTTCCCGCCCCCCTGCCCTTCGGGCCCACCCCCCATGCCGTCTGCCAGCCGGAAGAGCGCCACCTGGATCGGTTCGCCACCGCCCGCCGACAGCAGGGCCGCGGCCCCGCGCTCGGGGAACAGCCGCTCCAGCGGGCACACGGTCTCCCAGCGCAGACCGATCAACTCCGCGGTCATGCGCGCACCGCCGGCAGACCGAGCGTGACGGGCACCGGCTGCCCGCGCTCGCTCACGAACGAGATGGTCGGATCGGGGGTGTCAGGGGCGTTGACGAACGACACGAACCGCTCCAGTTTCTCGGGGTCCTCCAGCACGCCGCGCCACTCGTCGGCGTACCCGGCGATGTGCGCCTCCATCGCCGCCTCCAGGTCGGCGCAGATGCCGAGCGAGTCGTCGACGATCACGGCGCGCAGGTGGTCGAGCCCGCCCTCCATGCCCTCGATCCAGGAGGCGGTGCGCTGCAACCGGTCGGCCGTGCGGATGTAGAACACGAGGAACCGGTCGATCAGCCTGATGAGGGTGTCGGTGTCGACGTCGGAGGCGAGCAGCTCGGCGTGCCGGGGCGTGAACCCGCCGTTGCCGCCGACGTAGAGGTTCCAGCCGGTCTCGGTGGCGATCACCCCGAAGTCCTTGGAGCGGGCCTCCGCGCACTCCCGGGCACACCCCGACACCCCCGACTTGATCTTGTGCGGGGCGCGCAGGCCGCGGTAGCGCAGCTCCAGCGCCACGGCGAGCCCGACCGAGTCCTGCTGGCCGTAGCGGCACCACGTGGTGCCGACGCAGGACTTCACCGTGCGCAGCGCCTTGCCGTACGCGTGCCCGGACTCGAAGCCCGCGTCGACCAGGCGCCGCCAGATCGCGGGCAGCTGCTCGACCCGGGCGCCGAACAGGTCGATCCGCTGGCCACCGGTGATCTTCGTGTAGAGGCCGAAGTCCCGGGCCACCTCGCCGATCGTGATCAGGCCGTCCGGGGTGATCTCGCCGCCCGGGATCCGCGGCACCACCGAGTACGTGCCGTTGCGCTGCAGGTTGGCGAGGAAGTGGTCGTTGGTGTCCTGCAACGCGGCCTGCTCGCCGGACAGCACGTGCCCGGTGCCGAGCGAGGCCAGGATGGACGCCACGGCGGGCTTGCAGATGTCGCAGCCACGCCCGGTGCCGTGCTGCGCGATCAGCTCGGAGAACGTGCGGATGCCGGTGCCCGCGACGATCTCGAACAGCTCGGCGCGCGACACCGCGAAGTGCTCGCACAGCGCCTTCGAGACCTCGACGCCTTCCTGGACGAGCAGCTTCTTGAGCATCGGGACGCACGACCCGCAGCTGGTGCCTGCCCGCGTGCAGGCCTTCAGCGCCGGGACGTCGTGCGCGCCGCCGCAGATCGCCTCGCGCAGCGCACCCTTGGTGACGGCGTTGCACGAGCAGATCTGCGCCGAGTCGGGCAGCGCGTCGGCACCGAGCTCCACCCCGCCCGGGGCGATCATCGCCACCGGGTCGGCAGGCAGCGGAGACCCGACGAGCGGGCGCAGCGTGGCGTACCTGGACGCGTCGCCGACGAGCACCCCGCCCAGCAGCGTCTGCGCGTCGTCGCTCACCACGAGCTTGGCGTACGTGCCCGCCACCGGGTCGTTGACGACCACCTCGAGCGCGCCCGGGGTGCGGGCGAGCGCGTCGCCGAAGCTCGCGACGTCGACGCCGAGCATCTTCAGCTGCGTCGACATGTCCAGCTCGGCGGGCGTCATCGTGGCGGAGCCGCCGAGCAGCCGGTCGGCCACCACCTCGGCCATCGCGTACCCGGGCGCCACCAGCCCGTACGTGCGCCCCTCGAGCGCGGCCACCTCGCCAACGGCCCACACGTGCGGGTCCGGGGTGCGGCACGCGGTGTTGACGAGCACGCCGCCGCGCTCGCCGAGCGGCAGCCCGGCCTCGCGGGCGAGCCCGTCGGCGGGCCGGATGCCCGCGGAGAAGACCACGACGTCCGCGTCCAGCTCGATGCCGTCGGACAGCGACGCGATCAATCTCACCGGCGGGGATCCGCCTTGCTCCGCGGCGGCGTTCCCCCGCCGGACACGCGTTGGCAGCCGCCCGCGGTCCTCGGCGATCCCGGTGACGGACACGCCGCAGCGCACCTGCAGGTCCTCGGACTCCACGAGCCGCCGCAGCACGGCGCCGCCACCCTCGTCGACCTGCACGGGCATGAGCCGGGGTGCGATCTCGACGACCTGCGGGGACAGCCCGAGCAGCCGCAGCGCCCGCGCCGCCTCCAGCCCGAGCAGGCCACCGCCGACGACCACCGCCGAGCGCCTGCCCGGCCCGGGCGCCGCCACCGCGCGCTCCGCGGCCGCCATGATCGCGTCGAGGTCGTCGAGAGTGCGGTAGACGAAGCAACCGGGCAGGTCGCGGCCTGGCACGGGCGGCACGAACGGCACCGACCCGGTGGCGAGCACGAGCGCGTCGTAGGGCAGCTCCCGCCCGGACGCGGTGCGCACGACCCGGGCGTCGCGGTCGAGCGCCACGGCCGGGTCGCCGAGGTGCGACACGACCAGCGGGTCGTCGACCACCGGCAGCGTCAGCTCCTCGGCGCTCTTGCCGTCCACGTAGGACGAGAGCGCCACCCGGTCGTACGCCGGGCGGGTCTCCTCGCCGAGCACGGTGACGCGCCAGGTGCCACCGGTGTCGCGGTCACGCACCGCCTGCACGAGGCGGTGCCCCACCATGCCGTTGCCGACGACGACGAGTTCCTTCACGCGGCTCCCTCCTCGGGGACGGGGGTCAGCGTCGGGGTGTCGCTCAGCGGATCGGCGCTGCCGAGCCAGTCGCAGATCCCGCGCACGGTGTCGCCGCAGCCACCACATCCGGTGGTGGCGCGGGTGGCCCGGGCGAGCGCCGGGACGTCGGTGTGGCCTGCGCGCCACGCGGCGACCAGTGCTCCCTTCGTGACGCTGTTGCAGCGGCAGACCACCGCGGACGCCGGCAGCCGTCCCGGGTCTGCGGTCTCCGGCGCCCCGGGCAGGGCGCGGCCGAACAGCAGCCCCAGCCGGTCGGTGGGCGCGGGCTGCCCGGTGTCGTAGTACTGGATCATCGAGGCCGCCGCCTCCGGCAGGCCGATCATCGCGCCGCTCACCACGCGGTCGCCGTGCAGCGCGAGGGTGGCGTAGCGGCCACCGTGCGGGTCGGCGAACCGCAGCACCTCGGCGCCGTCGTCGCCGAGCACGGCCGGGTCACCGACCGTGGCGAGGTCGACGTCGCGCGCCTTGAGCCGCGTGACGGCGCGGGTGCCGCGGTAGCGGGCGGCGGGGTCCGTGCCGGTGATCAGGTCGGCGAGCACCGCGGCCTGCTCCCAGCCCGGCTGCACGAGCCCGGCGGGAGTGCCGGGGTGCTGGGCGCAGTCGCCGATCGCGTGCACCCGCCCGTCGGAGGTGGCGAGGCGGTCGTCGACGAGCACCCCGCGGTCGACGGCGATGCGCGCGTCGGCGGCCAGCCCCGTCTCCGCGCGCACGCCCGCGGCGACCACCAGCGCGTCCGCGTCGATCAGCTCACCGCCCGCGCCACGCAGCCCCGCACCCGGGTCCCACGCCACCGCGGAGAACCCGAGCCGCACGTCCACGCCGAGGCGCGCCATCGTGGAGGCGAGCACCTCCCCGGCGCCCGCGTCCAGCTGGCGCTCCATGAGGTGCGGGGCGGGGTGCGCCACCGTGACCCGTACGCCCCGACCGGCGAGCCCGCGCGCGGCCTCGCAGCCGAGCAGCCCACCGCCCAGCACCGCGAACCGGGCCCCCGGGCGCGCCATGGCGATGATGCGTTCGCAGTCGTCGAGGTCGCGGAAGGTGACGACCCGGTCGTCGTCGAGGCCCTCCAGCGGCGGCAGCCAGGCCCGGCTGCCCGTGGCGAGCACCAGCTCGTCGTAGCGCACGGCCGACCCGTCGGAGCACCGCACCAGCCGGGCGTCCCGGTCGATCGCCGTGACCGTGACGCCCGCCCGCAGGTCCACCCGGTGCCGCGCGGCCCAGCCCGGCGGGTGCAGCTGCACGGCCTGCGCCGTGAGCCCGCCACCGAGCACGGTGGACAGCAGCACCCGGTTGTAGGCCGGTCGCGGCTCGGCCCCGAGCACCGTGAGGCGCACGCGCGCGCCGTCGGGGTCCCGGCGCCGCACCTCCTCGGCGAACCGGGCCCCGACCATCCCGTGTCCCACGACCACGACCCGTCTGCTCACGCCGACCGACGGTAGGTAGCGGGAGTTACGCGCGTGGGGCGGTTCGTGACGGCGAGGTAACGCGGCTCGCACATCGCTCACCCGCCCCCGTGAGCCGGCCGCGCGGTGTGACCCGGGCACCTACGCCGGCTCCAGCCGCACGGCGCTCACCTTGAACTCCGGCATCCGGCTGATCGGGTCCAACGCCGGGTTGGTCAGGCGGTTGGCCGCCTGACCAGCGCCGAAGTGGAACGGCAGGAACACCGTGTCCGGCCGCAGGGTGGGCACGCACCGCACCCGCGCCTGCGCCGTGCCCCGCCGCGACACCACCACCGCGAGGTCCCCGTCGGCCAGCCCGGAGCGGGTCGCCGTGTCCGGGTGGACCTCCACGAACGACTCCGGAACCACGCCGGTGAGCTCCGCCACCCGCCGGGTCTGCGCGCCCGACTGGTAGTGCACGAGCACGCGGCCCGTGGTGGCCCGCAACGGGTAGTCGGCATCGGGCAGCTCGGCCGACGGGGTGTGGTCGACCGGCACGAGCCGGGCCCGGCCGTCGGCGTGGGCGAACCGCTCGGTGAACAGCCGCGGCGTGCCCGGGTGGCCCGGCTCGGGGCAGGGCCAGTGCAGCGCCTCGCCCGCGTCGAGGCGCTCGTAGCTGATCCCCGAGTAGTCGGCGATCCCGCCCGCGGACGCCGCGCGCAGCTCGTCGAACACCTCCCGGGGTCCGCTCGGGAACCCGGCCACGCCGAGCCGCGAGGCCAGCCCCGACACCACCTCCAGGTCCGTGCGCACCCCGTCCGGCGGCGGCATCGCGCGCCGCCTGCGCAGCACCCGCCCCTCGAGGTTGGTCATCGTGCCCTCCTCCTCCGCCCACTGGGCGACGGGAAGCACGACGTCGGCGGCCATGGCCGTCTCACCGGGCACGACGTCGGCCACGACGAGCAGGTCCAGCGCCGCGAGCCGCTCGGCCACGGCACCCGCGTGGGGCGCCGACACGAGCACGTTCGAGCCGAAGACGAGCAACGCCTTCGGGCCGCCGCGCCGCCCGAGCGCGGCGAGCAGTTCGGTGGCGCTGCGCCCGGGGCCGGGCAGCCGGTCCGGGTCGACACCCCAGACGCCCGCGACGTGCGCCCGGGCGGCCGGGTCGCTGATCGAGCGGTACCCGGGCAGCTGGTCGGACTTCTGCCCGTGCTCGCGCCCGCCCTGGCCGTTGCCCTGCCCCGTGATCGTGCCGAAGCCCGACCCCGGGCGGCCGGGCAGCCCGAGCGCCAGCGCGAGGTTGATCCACGCGGAGACGGTGTCGACGCCGTGGGCGTGCTGCTCGGCACCGCGCGCGGTGAGCACGTAGCGCCGCCGCGCACCGGCGAGCAGGCCCACCGCGGCGCGCATGTCGGCCACCGGCACCCCGCACACCCGTTCGGCGCGCTCCGGCCACCACTGCGCGGCGATCCGCCACGCCTCCTCGAAACCGGTGGTGCGCTCCTCCAGGTAGTCGGCGTCCAGGTGCCCGTCGATCACGGCGATGTGCAGCATGCCCAGCGCCATCGCCAGGTCCGTGCCGGGCACCGGCTGCAGGTGCAGCCCACCCGAGGCGAGCGCCCGTTCCGCCGTCGGCGTGCGCCGCGGGTCCACCACCACGAGCCGCGCGCCCGTGAGGTGCCCCATCAGCGGCGGCATCGTCTCCGCGATGTTCGCCCCGGCCAGCAGCACCACCTCGGCGTCGTCCAGATCGGACACCGGGAAGGGCAGGCCCCGGTCCACGCCGAAGGCCCGGTTCCCGGCGGCCGCAGCCGACGACATGCAGAACCGGCCGTTGTAGTCGATCTGCGACGTGCCGAGCGCGACCCGCGCGAACTTGCCGAGCAGGTAGGCCTTCTCGTTGGTCAGCCCACCCGCGCCGAACACGGCGACCGCATCGGGACCGTGCTCCGCCTGCAGCTCGCGGACGCGGGCGGCCACGTGCCCCAGCGCCGCGTCCCAGCTCGCGACCCCGAACGGGGCCGAGCGGTCCGAGCGCACCAGCGGCGCGGTCAACCGCTCGGGGTGGGCCAGCAGGCTGCCCGACGTCCAGCCCTTCTGGCACAGCCCGCCCCTGTTGGTCGGGAAATCGCGCCCGTCGACGTCCCCGCCGGCACCGACCCACTGCCCGCACTGCAACGCGCAGTACGGGCAGTGGGTGGCGACGCGCGGGGTGGCCGCGACCGTCACACGCCCGCGAGGGCCACGTGGGCCGGGGCCGGGCGCAGGTACACCGCGTACGTCACCGCGATGCACACCACGTAGAACGCGAGGAACGACCAGAAGGCGGGGTCACCGGACTGCGCCGTCATGAACGACTGCCGGAAGGCCAGGTTGATGAAGAGGCCACCCAGCGCGCCGACCGCACCCGCGATGCCGATCACCGCGCCGGACAGGCGCCGCGCACGCAGGTACGCCTGCCCCGGGTCGGCCCCGTCGCTCTCGATCGCCACCCGCGCCTGGCCCCGGAAGATCGCCGGGATCATCTTGTACGTGGAGCCGTTGCCCACCCCGGTGAGCGCGAACAGCAGCACGAACCCGACCGTGAACAGCGCCAGCGAGTCGGCGGCCGACGCCGCGAGCACCACGAGGGTGGACACACCCATGCCCACGAAGTTGTAGAACGTGATCTTCGCGCCGCCGTACCGGTCCGCGAGCCACCCGCCGACCGGACGGATCACCGACCCGAGCAGCGGGCCGATGAACGTCACGGCCGCCGCCTGCAGCGGGGTGCGGCCGAACTGGTTCTGCAGCACGAGCCCGAACGCGAAGCTGTAGCCGATGAACGACCCGAACGTGCCGATGTAGAGGAACGACATCACCCAGGTCTGCGACTCCCGCACCGCCTCGGAGAACGCGCCCGTGTCGTTGCGCATCGAGGTGATGTTGTCCATCTTGATGGCGGCGAAGGTCGCGGCCACCACGATCAGCGGGATGTAGATGCCGAGCAGGATCCCCGGCGCCGACGTACCGGCCGTCGCGATGATCAGCAACCCGACCAGCTGGATCACCGGCACGCCGATGTTCCCGCCGCCCGCGTTCAGCCCCAGCGCCCAGCCCTTCTTCGCCTCCGGGTAGAACGCGTTGATGTTCGCCATCGACGAGGCGAAGTTGCCCCCGCCGAGCCCGCCCACGGCGGCGACGACGACGAACACCCAGTACGGCGTGCCCGGCTGCATGACGAACGCGGCGAGGACGGTCGGGATCAGCAACAGCGCCGCGCTCACGACCGTCCAGTTGCGGCCGCCGAAGCGGGCCGGAGCCATCGTGTAGGGCAGCCGCAGGATCGAGCCCACCAGCGTCGGCACCGCGACGAGGAAGAACTTCCCGGCTGCGTCGATGCCGTACTCCGGGCCCATGAACAGGACGAGCACCGACCACATCGTCCAGATCGAGAAGCCGATGTGCTCGGACAGAATCGAGTACCACAGATTGCGGTTCGCCACCTTGGCCCCGGTGCGCTCCCAGAAGGTGGCGTCCTCCGGGTCCCAGTGGTCGATCCAATGCCCGCGCCGCAGCGATGAGCGTGCGGGGGGTGCGTCCGGTGCCGTGGTCGTCACGCCCGTCCTCCTGGTTCGTCGGTCGGCGCGACGCTATGCACGGGCCGTTACCGACCCGTCGGTTCGATGTGACGAGGACGCAAACCAGCGCTCACGGCGAGCCTGCCCCGGAGGTGAGGTCCGGCGCAGGTGGATCGCGGATGAGCTGCCGCTACAGGAGCGGGCCGATGGCGCCCGCGGCCCGCTGCAGGCCGGCGAGCGTGCGCGGCGAGCCGTCCGGGTGCTGCGCGTGCAGGGCCACGCGGTGCAGCAGGGCACGCAGCAGCATCTGCGGCCACTCCTCGAGGTGCGACCACCGCTGCGGCAGCTGCTCGTCGCCGCCACCCCACGCCAGCGCGTCGACGACGATGACCGCGGCCGCCCACTGCGGCGGCCGCCAGCACGGCACGAGGTCGATCACGGCAGGCACACCGTGCTCGTCGAACAGGACGGCGCCGAACAGCTCCGGGTGCACCAGCTGCGGGGTGATCTGCACCGGCTTGCGGAACTCGGCCAGCTGCGCGTACAGCTCACCGCCGGTGGCCGGGTCGAGCGTCAACCGCCGCTCCCCGAACGCCCCCGCCGCGGACCGGGTGACCAGATCGTCCCGGTCGTCGAGGAGCCGGGGCCGCGACACGCTCGCCGTGGCGGCGTGCAGCCGCACCGACGCCTCGATCACCTCGTCGTAGCGCGGCTCGACGTAGCCGGGGATGTAGCGGCACGCCGCCCAGCCACCGACCACCCACCGCCCGTCCGACGAACGCAACGGGCGCGCGATGCGCACCCCCTCGACCTGGAGACCGTCGAGCACGGCCGCGGACCAGGCCGCCACCACGTTGTCCGGAACGGGACGGACGAGCACATCGCCGCAGTGCCATGCACGCCTGCCCGCCCACACGACCGGACGCGGTTCGACGTCGTTCACGCCGAACGCGGTGCGGACGTGCGCGGGCAGGGTGGTCCCGGCGGGCGGCAGGACGGGCGCAGCGGTCACGGCATCGCACGCTACCTGCGCCGCGCCGCCGTTCCGGGGTGCCACGCGGGGCGCGTCGCCGTGCCCCGCGATCGGGCGGTGCGGCGCTCGTTGATCACGCGGTGTTGCCGTCCCTGATCAGGTGACACGGCCCGTCCCGGCCGAGCCCGGCGCCCATGCCGCCGTACGAACGGCACACCCGTACCGCTCTATCGCACCAAAGTGCCGCTCGTACACGCAGGACACGGATGACCACCCGTTCCGGCCGAGCCGACGCAGCCACGGAACCGTACGAACGGCACACCCGTACCGCTCTATCGGACGAAGGTGCCGCTCGTACACGCAGGTCGCGGGTGATCAGGGGGAGTCAGTCGTCGTCCCCTCCGTCGCCGCCATCGTCGTCGCCGCCATCGTCATCGTCGCCGCCATCGTCGTCCCCGCCGTCGTCATCGTCGTCGGAGTCCTTGTCGTCGTCCTTGTCGTCGTCCTTGTCGTCGTCCCGGTCGTCCGAGTCCCGGTCGTCATCGGAATCCTTGTCCCGCGACCGCTTGTCGTCGTCGGAATCCTTGTCCCGCGAGCGCTTGTCGTCGTCGGAGTCCTTGTCCCGGTCGGAGTCCTTGTCCGAGTCCTTGTCCCGGTCCGAGTCCTTGTCCCGGTCGGAGCCCTTCTCGCGGTCCGAGTCCTTCTCGCGGTCCGAGTCCTTCTCGCGGTCCGAGTCCTTCTCGCGGTCCGAGTCCTTGTCCCGGTCCGAGTCTTTGTCCCTGTCCGAGTCCTTCTCGCGGTCGGAGCCCTTCTCGCGGTCGGAGTCCTTCTCGCGGTCCGAGCCCTTCTCGCGCGACTCCTCGTCCGAACGGTTGTCGGAATCACGGTCCGACCGCTCCTCGGACGACTCCCGGTCCCTGCCCGAGTCCTTCTCCGAGTCCCTGTCCGAGTACTCCTCGGACGCGTCGCGGTCCGAGTCCCGGTCGTCGTCCCGGTCGTCGGAGTCCCGGTCGTCGGAGTCCCGGTCGTCGGAGTCCCGGTCGTCGGAGTCCCGGTCGTCGGAGTCCCGGTCATCGGAGTCCCGGTCGGAGTCGTCGCGGTCGGAATCATTCCGGTCGGAGTCGCGGTCGGAGTCGCGGTCGGAGTCGTCGGCCAGCGCCGCCCAGACCGCGGCCTCGAGCTCGTCCTCGTCCCACCCGTCGAGCGCGTCGGAGTCGGAGTCCGAGTCGGAGTCGCGGTCGGATGATTCACCCGACGAGTCGTCGTCGCGTGAATCCCGATCCG
The DNA here is from genome assembly GCF_042657305.1 of Pseudonocardia zijingensis. Lineage (NCBI taxonomy): Bacteria > Bacillati > Actinomycetota > Actinomycetes > Pseudonocardiales > Pseudonocardiaceae > Pseudonocardia > Pseudonocardia zijingensis. The sequence continues at coordinate 40,650 of NZ_JBHSKO010000028.1, forward strand.
GAGCGTCACCGTCCGAGTCGCGGTCGGAGCTGTCCCGGTCGGAATCGCGGTCCGAGTCCCGGTCGTCGTCGGAGTCGTCCGACTCGGAAGCGGCCGCCAGCAGGGACCCGATCCCGGAGGCGCCCAACGCCTCGAGCACGCGGGCGGCCCGCTCGGCGTCGTCGTCGGAGCGGGACGAGTCGTCGGAGTCCGACCTGTCCCCCTTGCGGTCGTCGCCGGAGCGGTCCTCCCGGCCCCGGTCGGAGCCGCCGGACCGGTCCCGCTCGGAGTCGTCGCCGGACCGCTTCCGCTCCCCTGAGCTCGTCCGGTCGGCGTCTCCGCCGCGACGGTCGTCGTCCTTCTTCTTGTCGTCGTCCCCGGTCAGAGCCCCGCCGACGGACTCGACCACTCCCGTGACGCCACGGCCGCGCCCGGACGAGTCCGAGTCGTCGTCCCCGTCATCACCGCGGCCGTCGCCGCGGCCGTCCCCGTCGCGGTCGGATGCGCTCGGCTTGCCTGCGGACCCGCTGCCACGGTCGGCGCGGCTGTCGTCGTCATCGTCATCTCGGTCGTCGCCGTCCCGGTCACCGCCGCCGAACAGGCCGCGCAGCGGCCCACGACCACCGGAGTCGTTCTCCTCGTCCGAGTCGCCGTCGTCGGAATCGCCGTCGTCGGAATCACCGTCGTCCGAACCCCCGCCGTCCGAACGACTGCGGTCCCCACCGCGGTCGGCCGAGTCGCCGCCGAGGAGGCCACCGAGGGATCCGGCGATCCCGCCCGGCCCGCGGCCACCGCCTGAGCCGGGGCCGGTCCCCGAGCCGCCGTCCGTGCCGCCGTCCGTGCCGCCGTCCGAACCGCCGTCCCCGGCCCGTTCGCTCGGGCCACCCCGCTCCCGGCCGCCGGAGTGCTCGCCGTCCGAACCGCCGCCGAGCGCGTCGCCCACGGATCCGAGGGCGTCACCCAGCGGGTTCCGGCCACCCGACCGGTCCTGGTCCCCGCCGGGCTGCCCGGCGCTGGGGCCGTCCTTCTCGCCACCGTCCGCGCCGCCCCGCTGACCGGGCGGATCGACCGTGCCTCGGCCGCCCTCGTCACCGGGACCGCGCTCGTCCTGTTCCCGGTCGCCATCACCTCGGGACTCGCCGCCGAGCGCATCGCCCAGCTTGTCCAGCGCGTCCCCGACCGGCCCACCGGGACGCTCCCGCTCCCCACCGCCCTCGTCACCGGGACCGGCGCCACGGGCCTGGTCGCCCGGACCGGCGTCGCCCCGCTTCTCGCCATCGGCAGGCCCGCCCGGTCGCTCCCGCTCCCCGCCCTCTTCACCGGGACCGGTGTCGCGGCCGCGCTCGCCCTGCTCCCGGTCGGGACGACCCCGGGACTCGCCGCCGAGTGCATCACCCAGCTTGTCCAGCGCGTCCCCGGCCGGCCCACCGGGGCGCTCATCACCCGGATCGGCGCCACGAGCCTGGTCACGGGGCCCGCCGCTCTTGTCACCGGGACCCGGGTTCGCCCGCCCCTCGTCCTCGCGGGAGGCATCCCCCTTCGACCCCGGCCCGTCGCCGTCGCCGCTGTCGCGCAGCGACTCACCGAGCGGGCCGAGGGCGTCGGCGAGCGGCCCGCGGCCGGGCCCGTCGGCCCGGACGTCCGGGCGGTCCTCGTCGTCCCCGGAGTCGCGGTCCTCGTCGTCGGGGTCGTCGTGATCCGCAGCCTCGTCGCCGGGCCCGCGGGGATCCGGCGGCGCACCGTTGGACGTGTCCTCGCGTTCCCGGTCCTCCTGCTCGTCGCGTGCGGTGACGTCGGGCAGGTCGGGCAGCGGGTTGCCCTGCGGCTCGCGCTCGTCCGACCGGTCGCGGTCCGACCCGTCGGAGTCGCCCTCGTCCCGATCTTCGTCGTCGCGATCCTCGTCGTCGCGATCCTCGTCGTCGCCCTCGTCGTCGCCCTCGTCGCTCTCCTCGTCGCGGTCCTCGTCGTCACGGTCCTCGTCGTCGCGGTCGCCGTCCGACTTGTCGCGGGAGGGTGGGCGCTCGACCGCGTCGCGGACGCGCTCGCTGACCTCGGTGGTCTCCTTCTCGTCGTCGGGCAAGGGGGTGCGGACGGCGCTGTCGACGCCGCGTTCGAGGTCCTCGAGCTCCTCGCGCTTGGCCCCCCGCTGGCGCAGGCGGAGGTCGCGCTGTTCGTCGAGGGCGGCGATCTCGGACGACGCCCGGGGGTTGCGCCGCCGGTCGGGCGGGGTGTCGGCGAGCGCGTCCTCGACGGCCTGCAGGTGGCGCTCGGTGCTCTGCAGCTCGGAGCGGGCGCGGTCGAGCGAGCGGTAGGTGTCGATCTGCGACCGGAGGGTCGCCTTGCGCCGTTCGAGCAGGGCCTTGCGCTCCTGCAGGTCCTCGAGCGCGGGCGGGGTGATCGCGCGCCGCTCCGGCGGGAGGCCCGCCCACATCCGTTCGGCCTGCGTGAGCGTGTCGAGCTGGGTGTCCAGGGAGGCGAGGGTGATCTGCGCGTGCGCGAGCCACTCGGTACGCGGGTCGACCCCGGGTGGGGTGGAGACGGCCGGTGGTGGCGCGACGGGTTCGGACGCGGTGAACAGGTAGCTGGCGGCGAGCACGCCCGCCGCGCCGACCACCGCCACGGTGCGTCGCCGCCGGGCCGTGGTCCTGCTGGTGGCCCCGACCGAGCGGGACGCCACCGCCCGGGCCCTGCGCTCTGCGCGCTGCGCCTCGGTGATGGCCCGCTGCTCGCGCACACCGTGCGGGACGGGGAGCTGCTGCTCCTCCTCCGAGGGCTCGAGGAGCCAGGGAAGGGCGGCGGCGAGGCGCGCCTCCTGGCCCGACTGCGCGGCGGCCCGGCGCGCCTGCCGTGCGGCCGCCCGGTGGGCGGCGGTGCAGTACCGGCGAGGTGGACGACCGGGGATGTCCTCGATCACTTCGTTGCACCCGGGCAGGGCGCAGCGTCTCGCGTTGTCGTCCACCGTGTGCGACCCCCCATCGCCGGGTGACGGAAAGGAATGCCGGAACCGGGACGGCCCGTGTTGTACGCCGCCGGCGCACCCCGACAACACGGTGCCGCTGATCGGTCTTGATCTTCCGGCTCCGGAACGCTACTCGGCACTCGTCCGGGTGTCACTGCTCCGTTCGACCAACACGACGACGCGGAGATGATCACTTTGCGTGATCGAGAATGGTCCGATTGCGCCATTCGGGCGCGCCTTCCCGTGCGCGGACCAGACGACATTGCATCCGTCCAGAACGGACGTCCGGAAACGCACGACGGCGCCCCCTCCGACCAGGTGTCGGACCGGGGGCGCCGTCGCGGAGGCGCGGTGTTGCGCTCAGTACACGGGCTGCGAGGGATCGACCTGCTTGACCCACGCCAGCACGCCGCCGCCGACGTGCACGGCGTCCTTGAAGCCCGCGCGGTGCAGCACCGCGAGCGCCTCGGCCGAGCGGGCGCCGGACTTGCAGTGCAGCACGACGGGCTTGTCCTGCGGGATCTCCGAGAGGGCCTCGCCGGACAGGATGCGGTCCTTCGGGATCAGCTTCGCACCCGGGATGTTGACGATCTCGTACTCGTTCTGCTCCCGGACGTCGATCAGCTCGAAGTCCTTGCCCGCGTCGATCATCTCCTTGAGCTCGAGCGCGGTGATGGTACTGCCGGCGGCGGCCTGCTGCGCGTCGTCGGACACCACGCCGCAGAACGCGTCGTAGTCGATGAGCTCGGTGACCTTCGGCGTGTTCGGATCCTTGCGGATCTTGATCGTGCGGTAGCTCATCTCGAGGGCGTCGTAGACCATGAGCCGGCCCAGCAGCGGCTCACCGATACCGGTGATCAGCTTGATGGCCTCGTTCACCATGATCGAGCCGATCGAGGCGCACAGCACGCCCAGCACGCCGCCCTCGGCGCAGGAGGGCACCATTCCGGGGGGCGGCGGCTCGGGGTAGAGGTCGCGGTAGTTGAGGCCCTTGCCGTTGGGGGCGTCCTCCCAGAACACCGACGCCTGGCCCTCGAACCGGAAGATCGAGCCCCACACGTACGGCTTGCCCAGCAGCACCGCGGCGTCGTTCACCAGGTAGCGCGTGGCGAAGTTGTCGGTGCCGTCGAGGATGAGGTCGTAGTCGCGGAACACCTCGAGCACGTTCGACGAGTCGAGCCGCGTGTTGTGCAGCCGCACCTCGACGTTCGGGTTGATCTCCTTGATGGAGTCGCGCGCCGACTCGCCCTTCGGCCGCCCGACGTCGGACTGCCCGTGGATGACCTGGCGCTGCAGGTTGGACTCGTCCACGACGTCGAACTCGACGATGCCGAGCGTGCCCACGCCCGCGGCGGCCAGGTAGAGCAGCGCGGGGCTGCCGAGGCCGCCCGCGCCGACCACCAGCACCTTCGCGTTCTTCAGCCGCTTCTGCCCCGCCATGCCGACGTCGGGGATGATGAGGTGGCGGCTGTAGCGCTCGACCTCCTCCTTCGTCAGCTCGGCGGCCGGCTCCACGAGCGGCGGTAGCGCCATGATCATGCTCCTCGCATCGACGTACGGTCTGGGTGACAACGTCGTGGTCACCCGTCTTCTTCCCAGGTCCCTGCCTCCACCGCATCCCACATGCCCGCGACCGCGGGCGCCACCACCTGGGGCGCCTCGATCTGCGCGACGTGTCCCACACCGGGCAGCACGAGCAGGCGCGAGCGCTGCAGCGCGGCGGCGGTGCGCCGCGCCAGCCGCGGCGCGACGAGCCGGTCGCGCTCGCCCCACACCACCAGCGTCGGTGCCTGCACCCGGGCGGCCACCGACCAGAGCGACTCACCGCGCAGCCACCCCGCCACCATCGCCTTCCCGGTGCGCTCCGAGGCCTCCTGCGCCCATGCGAGGCGCGCCCGCGCGGCGAACTCGGCGGCGGCCTGCTCCATCCGGTGCCGGGGTGCGAGGTCCGGATCGCCGAAGCAGAGCCGCACCACCTGCTCGGCGCGGGTGCGAGGGTCCATCGCGGCCAGCTGGGCGCGGGCCCTCCTGCCGACGAACGGCAGCAGGGCGAGCAGCAGCCTCGGGTCCGACACCCGTCGCGGGTCGGGCCGCAGGTCGGGCATCGCGGGCGACACGAGCGTGAGCGTGCGCACCAGTTCGGGCCTGCGGGCGGCCACGGAGAGCGCGACGGCGCCACCGAAGGAGTTGCCCAGGAGGTGCACGGGGCGGCCGCGGCCCGCGAGGAAGCAGAGCAGCGCGTCGGCGTGGCCCGCCGGGGAGTAGTCGCGGGACGCGAGCGGGCGCGAGAGCCCGAACCCGGGCAGGTCCACCGCGGTGCCCGCGGCGCGGGTGGAGAGCAGCGCGGCGAGGTCGGTCCAGTTCGTGGCCGACCCGGACAGCCCGTGGACGTAGACGGCCGGGGTGTCCTGCGGCCCCGGGGTCTCCCGCACGTGCAGCGTCACACCACCGGAGGTGACCTCGGCGCCAGGCCAGGCCTCCTGGCGCGGGTCGAGGTCCGGCAGCGTGGCCGGATCCGCCATCGGTGCCGCCCCGACCGGCTCCACCCGCGCTCTGCGGGCGCGCACGAGCGGGCGGACGAACGGCAGCGTCGCGGAACTCACCCCTCCGAGGATGACCCGCGGACGCGCCCGTGGCCACCCGCCGTGACCGGTCTCGCGCCTGTTGGGGGACGTCATCAGCTCGGCGCGGAGCCGTTGTACACCGGGGGGAGGAAACCGATGATGAGCCACCCGGCCACCGCCGCCGTCGCCGGACGTCAGGTCGAGAGCGCGGCCACGCTCCTGGTCGCCGTGGCGGCGCTCGCTGTGCTCGGCTACCGGCTGGGCAGCAGCGAACCGGCCGCCTCTGCGGTGGCTGCCGCAGCGGCGGTGCTGGTGGTGGCGGTGCCCGGCGCGCTGCGCCTCGCCACCGGACTGCCCCGGCTGGTGGGCACGGACCGGGCAGGCCGCCTCGGCGTGCTGGTGTCCACCGCCGCGTTCGACACCGCGCGGCGCGTCGCCACGGTCGTGTTCGCGGGCACCGGCACGCTCACCCGCGGCGGGCTCGCGGTGCACGCGGTGCACGCCGTCGACGGCGCCGCTCCCGCCGAGGTGCTGCGGCTCGCCGGCTCCGTGGCCCGGGAGTCCGACCACCCGCTCGATCGGGCGGTGGCCGCCGCCGTGGAGCAGGCACCCGACGCGGGCGAGTTCGACACCGTCGCGGGCCTGGGGCTGCGCGGGCTGGTGGCCGAGGTCGTGGGCGCCCCGGACGAGGAGCAGCGGGTGATCGCCCACGCCGTGCTCGTGGGAGACCCGGGCCTGCTGGCCGTGCACGACATCGAACCGCCTGCCCGGTCACCCGAGCCGGGGTGCGTGCCGGTGGCGGTCGCCTGGGACGGGGTGGCCCGCGGGCTGCTGGAGGTCGGGCCCGCCGTCCGGACCGAGACGGCCGCGGCCGTCCAGGAGCTCACCGCGCTCGGGCTGCAGCCGGTGCTCGTGACCTCCGAGTCCGCCGCCATGTCGCGGGCCGTGGCCGCGCGCGCCGGCATCCCGCCCGACTCCGTGCTGGCGGGCGTCGATCCCGATGACGCCGCCGCGGCCGTCCGGGAGCTCCCGGCCCCCGTCGCCGTGATCGGCGCCCCCGAGCCGTTCGGGGCCGCGCTCGACGCCGCCGACCTGGCCGTCCGCCTCCCGCCGCACCCGGCCGCAGGGCACGGTCCCCCGCGGCCTGCGCTGACGCTGGTGCACGACGACCTCTCCGCCGTGGTGCGCACCATCCGGCTCGCGCGGCACACCGTGGCCGTCGGCCGGGCGAACCTGATCGTCTGGACGGCCTCGGTCGCGGCACTGCTCCCGCTCACCACGGTCGGCCTGCTCGGCCCGGTGCACGCGGCCGCGGCGACGGCGGCGTGCGGTGCCGTGATCGCGGTGAACAGCCTGCGGCCACAGCGGCGCACCGCTACCGACGGGTAAGGTGTTCACGCACCCGATCGGGTGGACGGACGGAGGGCAAGCGCATGACCGAGGCGCCGGCACCGGTGAGCCGCGGCACCCGCCTGTCCCGCGACGCGCGCCGCGCCCAGCTGCTCGTGGCCGCCCGCGACGTCTTCGCGGCCCACGGCTACCACGCCGCCGCGATGGACGACATCGCCGAGCGGGCAGGCGTGAGCAAGCCGGTGCTCTACCAGCACTTCCCCGGCAAGCTGGAGCTCTACCGGGCGCTGCTCACCACGTACGCGGACGAGCTGGTGGAACGCGTCACGGCAGCGATCGAGGGCACCACCGACAACGAGCAGCGCGTGCACGCCGCGGTCGCGGCGTACTTCGACTTCGTGGCGGGCGAGGGCCAGGCCTACCGGCTGGTGTTCGAGTCCGATCTGCGCGGCGAGCCGGAGGCGGCGGCCGTGGTCGACGGCGCGCTCACCCGCTGCATCGACACCGTCGCCGCGGCGGTCACGGCCGACGCGGGCCTCGACACCGCGCGCGCCCGGATGCTGGCGGTCGGCCTCGTCGGGTTGAGCCAGGTGGCCGCCCAGTACTGGCTCGACTCCGACCAGGCCGTGCCCCGCGACGAGGCCGTCTCCCTCATGTCCGGGTTCGCGTGGCGCGGCCTCGCCGGGTTCCCCCTGATCCACGACTGACGGGCGCCCGCCTCAGCGGGGCGGCGTGCGCAGCACCCCGTCGACCAGGCCGTAGTCGGCGGCCTCCTGGGCGCTGAACCAGCGGTCGCGGTCGAAGTCGGCCTCGATCCGCTCCAGGGCCTGGCCGGAGTGCTGGGCCGTGAGCTCGGCGATCCGCTTCTTCAGCTTGGCCAGCATGCCGGCGCGGATCACGATGTCCGACTCCGAGCCGCCCGCACCGCCCGATGGCTGGTGCATCATCACCCGGGCGTGCGGCAGCGCGAACCGCTTGCCCGGCGCGCCACCCGTGAGCAGGAACTGGCCCATCGACGCGGCCATCCCGGTGGCCACCGTGGCCACGTCCGGCTCGATCGAGTGCATCGTGTCGTAGATCGCCATCCCGGCGAACACGGAACCACCGGGTGAGTTGATGTAGAGGGTGATGTCGGACCCGGAGTCCTCGCCCGCGAGCAGGAGCAGCTGCGCGACGAGCTTCGTGGCGACGTCGTCGTCCACCTCCTGGCCGAGCACGACGATGCGTTCCCGCAGCAGGCGGTCGTAGACGGTGTCGTCGATGGTGGGTGCGCTCATGGCGGTCTCCTTCAGCGGGGGAGCTTGCGGGTGGCGATCACGTTGTCGGCGAGCCCGTAGGCCACGGCCTCGTCGGCGGTGAGGATCAGGTCGCGATCGATGTCGGCGTGGATGCGCTCCACGGCCTGGCCGGTGCCCTCCGCGAGGGCCTCCTCCAGCTGCCTGCGCAGCCGGGCGACCTCGGCGGCGTAGATCTCCAGGTCCGAGGTCTGGCCGCGGACCACGTCGATGCTCGGCTGGTGGATCAGCACGCGCGCGTGGGGCACCACCGACCGGTGGCCCGGCGCACCGGCCGCGAGCAGCACCGCGGCGGCCGACGCGGCCTGCCCCAGGCAGTAGGTGTGCACCGCCGGGCGGATGTAGCGCATGGTGTCGTAGATCGCGGTCATCGCGGTGAGCGAGCCGCCGGGCGAGTTGATGTACAGCGAGATCGGGCGGTCCGGCTCGGCCGACTCGAGGCAGATCAACTGGGCCATCACGTCGTTGGCCGCGGCGTCGTCGATCGGCGTGCCGAGGAAGACGATGCGGCCCTCGAACAGCTTGCTGTAGGGGTTCGACTCCTGGTGCCCGTAGCTCGTCCGTTCGACGAACGACGGCAGGACGTACCGGGCCTGCGCGCTCTGCATGCGGCGGACGCTAACGGCGTCCGACCTGCGCAGACCTGCTCCTTCGCGGGTGGCGAACCGCTTTCGCCGAGAGCGGACGGCTGCCGCCGATGAGTTCCGCGTGTGGCCGCGGTCTCACCTACGACAGCGCCACACGGGGCGCGCCGGCCCGGAAGGGAGCGAGACGATGACCACCACCACCGACCTCAGCCACCGGGACCGCGCCGTGCTGCGCGCCGTCGCCGCGGGCCGCTGCACCGTCTCCACGATCGGCGTCCTGGCCGTCGACGGGCTCGGGTGCTGCGACCAGTTCGTCGGGCGCAGGCTGGCGGCTGCCGGGCTGATCGCGCCCGGCGCAGGCCCCGCCCACCTGACGGCCAGCGGCCGCGCACTGATCGAGGCGGCGTGACGTGAACACCTACTGCGACCGCTGCCCGGCCCGCGCACGGGTCCGCGCCGAGCTCCCGGCGGGCGAGCTGCACTTCTGCAACCACCACGCGCGGGAGCACCGCGACCGCCTCCGCGAGACCGGCGCGCGGCTGATCACGCTGCCCGGCCGCCCGGCCCCGCTCCCCGCGACGGCACGGTCACGCCGACTCGCGGCGTGACAGCGGCTCGGCCGCCTCCGCGGCGTCGGCGGCCAGGGCGGCGATCCGGCTCGCCACGCCGGACACCCGCTCCAGCGGCAGCATGTGCCCGGCGCCCGGGAAGATCGTCAGCCCGGCCGACGGGAGCGCGTCGGCGATCCGCCGCGCCGCGCGCACGGGCGTGAGCCGGTCGCGGGAGCCGACCAGCACGACGGTCGGGATGTCGGCGAACGCCGCCAGCGCGGCGTCGCGTTCGTGGGCCTGGAGCGTGGCCTGGAACCCGGCCACCGTGAGCGGGCGGCACCCACCGACCGTCTCGCAGGTGATGCGGCGGGCCTGTGCGCTCGGCCGGTCGCCGAGCAGGAGCCAGCGCATGGCGGGCGCGATGAGGCGAGGGTCGCAGAAGTGCTCGCGCCGCGACCAGGACCCCGTGGCCGACACCCGCCGCTCCGCCCGGCGGTACAGCGCCGCCACCCGCGGGTGCATGCCGAAGGGGCGCTCGGCGAGCCCGCCACTGGCGGTGGCCACGAGCGCGATGCCGCCGGCGCGCGCCAGGACGCCGGGGTGCCGCTCGGCGAGCGACATGAGCGTCATGCCACCCATCGAGTGCCCGACAAGCACGAGCGGACCGGCCGGCGCCGTGGCCGCGACGACCTCCGCCAGGTCGTCGGCGAGCTGGTCGATCGTCATCGTGGCCGGCGGAACGGCGGCGGAGCGGCCGTGGCCGCGGTGGTCGGGGCGCACCACGCGCACCGGATCGGGTCCGTCGGCGAGAGCGCGGGCCACCGGGCCCCAGACCCGCCGGTCGAGCGTCCAGCCGTGCAGGAGCACCACCGTGACCGGGGCGTCCCCGGGACCGTCGAGGTCGACGTGCAGCGGCGCGCCGTCGGCGGCCGGGACGGTGCGGGACGTCGTCATCGGATGAGGTGCGCCTTCCGCCAGAGGAGCTCGCTCGGCCCGCCGATGAGACCCTGCTCCCGCAGGAACGGCACCAGCTTGCGCGCCGTCCAGGCCAGCGTCTCCTGGTAATGGGGATTGTGCAGCGCCGCCTTCTGCCCGACCACCGGATCGATGCCGACGGACCGGTAGACGTCACGGTGCACCAGGTTGCGGGCCACCACGGACGCGACCCGCGCCGAGAGGTAGCGGGCCAGCGCGCGCTCCGCGCGGTTGGTGCGCGGCATGATCCGCATCAGCTCCTCTCGGGCGTAGCGGACGTGGCGGGCCTCCTCGGTGACGTGGATCCGGTTGACCATCCGGGTGAGCGGCTGCACGGTCTCGTCGCGCATGGCCTCCCGCTGCAGCTGGTCGAGGATCTCCTCGACGAACAGCGTGGCGGCGAACATCGCGGGACCGGTCGCGACGGTCTTGAAGAAGCGCCCGAGCTCGTGCGTGAGCCGACGCGGCGCGTAGTCGGGCACGCCGTAGCGCTCGGTCATCCTGGCGAACATGATCGAGTGCCGGCACTCGTCGGCGATCTCGGTGAGGGCGTACTGGATGTGCTGGCGGCGCGGGTCGCGGTCGTAGGAGTAGCGCAGCAGCATCTGCATGAGGATGATCTCGAACCACAGCCCGATCCGCGCGATGCTGCACACCTCGTGCACCGACAGCGTGCGCCGCTGCTCTTCGGTGAGCCCGTCCCACAGCTCGGTGCCGTAGAGCGACACGCGGTGCGGCGGCATCCCCCAGGTGCCCTCGGCGAGCGGCGCGTCCCACTCGATGTCGATGCTGGGCTCGTAGGAGTGGTCGAGCGAGGATCGGAGCAACCGCTCCGCGGTCGCCTCGCGGTCGTTCACGGTCTTGGCGTTCACTGCGGGCTCCTCTCGAGGGGCACTTCGCGACCGGTCAGCCGTGCGACGAGGCCTGCGGCCAGCGGCGAGCCGTCGAACCGCCCTGCGGCGGCCTGCGTGCGGATCCGCCGGGCGGCGATCGCGCCGACCACACCGGGGAGGTGCCGGCCCGCCCACAGCTCGACGTTCCCGGCGCGGGTGCAGGCCGTGTCCCGCGGGGGGCGCCGGGCGGTGAGCGTGCGCAGCACGGTGCCGACGACATCCTCGACCTCCTCGCGCCGCACCTGCCCCTCCAGCGACAACCCGACCTCGCGGCCCGCGGCGTGGATCCCGGTGCGCACGTACCCCGGGTAGACGGTGCTGACGTGCAGCTGCGTGCCGTACTCCAGCCGCAGCGCGTCGGCGTACGCGCTCATCCCCCGCTTCGCCACGCTGTAGGCGGATACGAACGGCAGCGTCAGATAGGCGAGCTCGCTGGCCACGAACACGGCGCGGCCGCGCTGTCCCCCACGTTCGGCGCGACCGGCCAGGAGCGCCGGTAGGGCGGCCGCGGTGACGCGCCACGCGCCGAGCAGGTTGACGTCGATGACGCGCAGCGCGTCGGGTTCGAGCGGGCCGCCCGCGTCGTTCGGGATGCCGATGCCCGCGAAGTGCACGACGGCGTCGAGGCCGCCCAGCCGCCGCACGGTCTCGGCGACGGCCGCCTCGACCGCCGAGCTGTCGGTGATGTCACAGGCGAGCACGTCGTCGCCCGCGTCACCGGCGACGTCGAGCCCGACCACCCGGGCGCCCCGCTCCCGCAGCCGCGCCACGGTGGGCGCGCCGAAGCCGCCTGAGGCCCCGGTGACCAGCACCCGGGCGGGCGTGCCTGCGGACGCCGCTGTCCCTGCCATCGAACCAGCCTCCAGACGAGACTTGCGTGTTACCGGCGGTAACTGTTACCACAAGTACCGTGCAACGCGACGACGCCCGTGTCAAGCCGACCGCCCCGGCGGCACGGCAGCAACGACGTGCCGAACGGCGCGCCGAGATGGTGCAGGCCGCGATCGAGGCGGTGCGCACCCACGGGCCGGGCGTCTCCGTCGCGGAGCTCGCAGCGGCCGCCGGCATCACCAAGCCGGTGCTCTACCGGCACTTCACCGACCGGGCCGACCTGCAGCGTGCGGTCGGCGAGAAGGCCGCGGAGATGCTGCTGAACCGGATGGCACCCGAGCTGGATGCGGGTCGGGAGCCCGTGCAGCTCATCCACGGCGTCATCGACGCGTTCCTGGCGGGCATCGAGGCCGAACCGCAGCTGTGGCGCTTCGTCGTGCACCACCCGATCGAGCGCGAGGCCGGGGCCGAGATCGTCGAGGACGCCCGGCAGCAGATCGCGCGCCTGCTCGCCATGATCATCGGCGAGCGGCTGCGTGCGCTGGGGCTCGACTCCGGCGGCGCGGAGGCGTGGGCGCAGGGCCTCGTGGGCATGGTGCAGAGCGCGGGCGACTGGTGGCTCGAGCGCCGCACGATGAGCCGCGCCGCGCTCACCGAATACCTGACCACCCTGATCTGGGGCGGCATCTCGGGCGTCATCGCCATGGCCGACCAACCCTTCCCCAGCCCGTCCCCGGAGGTGGACCGTGGCTGAGCACGACGACCACGAGGAGGGCTACACCGGCCCCGCCGTCCTCACCACGGTCGAGGGCCGCGACCTGCCGGTGCACGCGCAGCTCGACGCCCGCCACGAACCCCATGACGGGCGGGTCCACTGGTTCGGCCGGGTCCGGATCGCCGAGGGGCATCCGGACGTCCCGAGCGGCACCGTCGGGCTGCGCACCGACAGCGGGAGCGCCGAGGGTCGCATCGGCGACGTGGACCCCTGGGGGCGCTACCGCGTCACCGGCGTCGGCACCCCGCCGTTCCGGATCGACGAGCCGGACCTCGACGACGACTGACGACGCAGGCCGTCACCAGGGAGAACTCGCCCCCCGAAACGCGAGACTCGCCCGCCGGAACGGGGGACTCGCGCCCCCATGGGGCGAGTCTCCCGTCCGGACAGGCGAGCCCCACGAACGGATGGCCGACATCCGCAATCAGACGGGTCGGCCGGGCACAGCGTCAGCTGATGGCGAAGCCCACGCGGCCGGTCGGCGCCGGCGCGATCTCCACGTACGCGATCTGCGCGGCGCGGACGAGGTAGCGCCTGCCCTTGTCGTCGACGAGGCGGAGCAGCCCGTCCGCGTCCTTGAGCGCGTCGTCGACCAGGGCCTGCACCTCGTCCGGCGTCTGGTCGCTGGACACCACGAGCTCGCGCGCGCTCTCCGCGATGCCGATCTTGACCTCCACCGGTGGACCTCCTGGTCACGTCGTTCGAGCGGGAAATGCGCGGCCCAGGCTAGCCGAGCGGCGGGCGGGGAGCGGCCGTGGGCGCTCCGCCCTGGGCGAACGGGCGCTACGTGAGGCCGAGCTTGGCCATCCGCTTGCCGTGGTTGGACTGCAGGCGCTTGAACAGGGCCGCGATCCCGGACAGGTCGCCGGACCCGGACACGATGAATTCGGCGAGCTCGTCGCGCTCCGCCACGATGTGCTGAGCCTGTGTGACGGCCTCACCGAGCAGGCGGCGCCCCCAGAGGGCGAGCCGGTCGTGCACCTGCCGCCCGCTCGCGCAGGCGGCCTTGACCTCACGCTCGGCGAACGCGCTGTGGCCGGTGTCGGCCAGCACCTGCTGCACGAGCTCGCCCGTGGGGCCGGGCAGCCAGGTGGCGATCTCGCGGTAGAAGTCGGCGGCGAGCCCGTCGCCGAGGTAGGCCTTGACGAGCGACTCGAGCCAGCTGCGGGGCGCGGTGGACGCGTGGTAGGCGTCCCACTGCGCCACGAACGGGCGCATCGCGTCCTCGACGGCGACGCCGAGGCCCTCCAGGTGTTTCTCGAGCAGCCGGAAGTGCCCGATCTCGGCGGCGGCCATCGCCGAGAGCGCTGCCCGGCCGGCGAGGGTGGGCGCCTGACGCGCGTCCTCGGCCAGGCGGTCGAACGCCGACAGCTCCCCGTAGGCCAGCACGCCGAGCAGGTCGACGGTGGCGCGATCCGCCACGGCCTTGTCCACCGCCCGTGCAGTCACCATGAGGTCGAGCCTAATGCCCGCGGGGGCGCCGTGACCGACGTCACGAAGATCGGTTCGTTCCGGTCCCGGCCACGGGACGGCGGGTCCGGCCGGTGCGGCGCGGCGGCGCGCGGTGGCCCGCGTCGCCCCGCGAGGACCCGCGACCCGGTAGGATGTACTGCAGCGCAGCGCCCACGACGGGTGCGCGCACACGAGCGTCGCCGGTGCATGGGCGCCGGCTCCGCAACGACATGGTGCGTGCAGCGCCTCGTCAGCTCTCCCACCCGAGCGCTTCCGCGCCGGTGGTCGACGAGCCGGCCTCGGGCTCCTGTGCGCGGAGAGAGGCGATCAACCTGTCCGTCGAGAGCGACACTTCAATCGACAACCCCCCCACCGCCGACCCGGCCGACGAGGTCGTGGAGGCACACCCGCTGCAGGCCGGCGCGCCGGTCCGCAACGACTCACCCACGTTCGCCGAGCTCGGCGTCCGGCCGGAGATCGTCAAGGCGCTCGCCGAGGCCGGCATCGAGCGCACGTTCGCGATCCAGGAGCTCACGCTGCCGCTGGCGCTCGCCGGCGAGGACGTGATCGGCCAGGCCCGCACCGGCATGGGCAAGACGCTCGGTTTCGGCGTCCCGCTGCTGCAGCGCGTCGTCCCGCCGTCGGAGCAGCCCGCTGCCGACGCCCACGGTGAGGCCGCCGACCGCACCAAGGACGTGCCGCAGGCCCTCGTCGTGGTGCCCACGCGCGAGCTGTGCGTGCAGGTCGCCAAGGACATCGCCGACGCCGGCAAGCACCTCGGCGTCCGGGTCACCGCGATCTACGGCGGCCGCGCCTACGAGCCGCAGCTCGCCGCCCTGCGCAAGGGCGTCGACGTGGTCGTCGGCACGCCGGGCCGCCTGCTCGACCTCGCCGAGCAGCGCCACCTGGTGCTCGGCCGCGTGCAGGCCCTCGTGCTGGACGAGGCCGACGAGATGCTCGACCTGGGCTTCCTGCCCGACGTCGAGCGCATCATGCGCATGCTGCCCGAGAAGCGGCACACGATGCTGTTCTCGGCCACGATGCCCGGCCCGATCATCGCGCTCTCGCGCGCGTTCCTGCACCGGCCCACCCACATCCGGGCCGAGGAGGCCGACCAGGGGTCGGTGCACGAGCGCACCCGCCAGCTGGTCTACCGCGCCCACGCGATGGACAAGGTCGAGCTGCTCACCCGCGTCCTGCAGGCCGAGGAGCGCGGTCTCACGATGATCTTCGCGCGCACCAAGCGCACCGTGCAGCGGGTGGCCGACGACCTGGCCGAGCGCGGGTTCGCGGCCGCAGCCGTGCACGGCGACCTGGGCCAGGGCGCCCGTGAGCAGGCGCTGCGCGCGTTCCGCTCCGGCAAGATCGACGTGCTGGTGGCCACCGATGTGGCGGCTCGCGGCATCGACGTCAGCGACGTCACCCACGTCGTCAACTACCAGTGCCCCGAGGACTCGAAGACCTACGTCCACCGGATCGGCCGCACCGGCCGCGCCGGCAAGGAGGGCGTGGCCGTCACCCTCGTCGACTGGGACGAGATCCCCCGCTGGAAGTTGATCAGCGACGACCTCGGCCTCGGTATCGAGGAGCCGGTCGAGACGTACTCCACGTCCGAGCACCTCTACAACGACCTCGGCATCCCCACCAGCGCCACAGGTCGCCTGCCGCGCTCGAAGCGCACCCGGGCCGGGCTCGACGCCGAGTACGTCGACACCGAGGGCGACCACGGGGGCAAGCGCCGCCGCAAGGGGCCTCGCGGTGGGGACGAGGTCGTGGCACCGCGGCCGCGCCGCACGCGGGCCCGCACCCGCAGCCGCGCGGGCGTCACGGTGAGCGGCTCGACCGCCACCGGCGCCGACGACGCGAGCGGCGAGCAGGCCGGCGCGCCGCAGAACGGGCCGGAGTCCGTGCAGGACACCGCTGGGCGCGACTCCGCCGGGCCGGGCACCGAGGGCGCCCGCAGGCGGCGCAGGCGCCGCGGCGGGTCCCGCAGGCGCGAGGGTGCCTCCGTCGACACCGTCGGCGGCGAGGCGCAGGACGCGGCGGCCAGCTGAGCGCCACGCACGGGGCCACCGGGTTGACGCCCGTCGAGCCCCAGCGGCCGCGCCCCCCGCGGGTGCGGCCGGAACGGCGCCGCCGCAGCGACGTGGTCGTTGCGGTGGCGCTCACGGTTGTGCTGATCGGCGTCGGCGTCGTGCTCTGGGTCACGAGCGACGCCGCGCACACGTCGTCGCGCCCGGCCGCCGAGCCGATCACACCCCCGCCGGGCGTCACCGGCGTGCCGGCACTCGTCACGGAGGCCTGGCGCGCACCGAGCGGTGCCACGGTGGCGCCGGTGGTGGCGGGTCCCGCCGTCGTCACCGCCGACGGCGGCCGCGTGGTGGGCCGCGACGCCGCCACCGGCGAGGAGCGCTGGAGCTACGAGCGCGACCGGCCGTTGTGCACGGTGGCGGCCGGGTTCCCCCGTGCCGACAGCGGCCGGGGCCGGGTCCTCGCGCTGTACGCCGGGGACGCCGAGTGGTGCAGCGAGCTCACGTCCCTGCGCCCGGACACGGGCGAACGGGTGGGCGCCAGCAACCCGGACGTGCGCCCGGGCACCCGGTTCGCGGCGGCCGGCTCCTCGGTGGTGGCGACCGGTGCCGCATACCTGGAGGTCATGCGCAGCGACCTCGTCAAGACGCTGGAGTACGGCGACGTCCCCGCCCCGGTTCAGGTCGGGCAGCAGCCGCGTCCGCACTGCACGCACGCGTCCACGGCGATCGGGGGTGACCGGCTCGGCATCGTCGAGCGCTGCCCCGGCGAGGGGAGCGACCGGCTCACGCTGGTGGCAGCCGACGGCGACGACGCCGAGTCACCGGAGGTCGACTTCTCCACTCCGCTGCCCGGTGGTTCCGCGGTGGTCGTCGCGGTGTCCGCGGAGCGGGTGGCCGTGGCGCTGCCCGGCCCGCCCCGGCTGCTGGTGTACGACCACGCGGGCCGGCAGGTCGCGGAACACCCCCTGGACGTGCCGGACGCCGACCTCACCGACCCCCCGGGCGGGCTGCCCACCACCACCGCTCCCGACCAGCAGGTCACCTGGTGGACGGGGTCGCGCACGATCGTCCTGGACGGCCGGGAACTCGCCCCGCGCTGGACGGTGCCGGACGCGCTCGGCCCGGCCGTCGCCTATGCGGACGCCCTGGTCGTGCCCGTCCCGGGCGGGCTGCGGGTGCTCCACCCCGGGAGCGGCGCAGATCTGGGCACGCTCCCCGTCGACCGGCCGCCCGGCCCGGTGCGGCTCGCCGCGCTGGGTGAGGTGCTGCTGGAGCAGCGGGCGGGCGACGTGGTGGCGCTGCGCCCCGTGTAGCCCTGGTTCGCCGATCCGCCCCGATGGGGTGATGCTGGAGGGGTGAGCACCGCGACCCCCGCTCCCGCCCCGGCCGAGGGGCTCTTCCCGCCGGGCAGCGCCACCCGGCGGGTCATCGGCGACCCGGCCGCCCTCATCGGCGGCATCAGCGCCCTGTTCCTGCAGGCCCTGCACCCGCGGGCGATGGCGGGCGTCGAGCAGCACTCGTCGTTCCCGTCGGACTTCTGGCCCCGGCTGCAGCGCACCGCGGGCTACGTCACCACGCTCGCGTTCGCCGACCGCGCCACGGCCGAGCAGGCCGCGGCGCGGGTGCGGGCGATCCACCGCCACGTGCGCGGCACCGACCCGGTGACGGGCCTGCCGTACGCGGCTGACGACCCCGACCTGCTGCGCTGGGTGCACGTGAGCGAGGTCAGCTCGTTCGCCTCCGCCGTGCGGCGGCTGGGGCTGATCGATGCGGCGGAGGAGGACCGGTTCCTGGCCGAGCAGGTGCGGGCGGGCACGTTGCTGGGCGCCACGGACCTGCCGGCAGACCGGGCCGCGGTGGAGGCCTACTTCGCGGCGGTGCGCCCGGAGCTGGTGGCGAGCCCGGTGGCGTGCCGCGCCGCTGCGCGGCTGATCATCGCCCCGTTGCCGTGGCGGCTCGCGCTCACCCCGGCGCGGCCGGTGTGGACGGCCGTGGCCGCGGTGGCCGTCGGGCTGCTCCCGGACTGGGCGAAGCAGCTCTACGGGATTCCCCGCCTCCCCGGTTCGGACGCCGCCACCACGGCCGGCCTGGCCACGCTGCGGGCGGCGCTCCTGACCTTCAGACGAGCCACTGGGCGGCCAACACCCCCGCGGTGAGCGCCACCACGGCGAGCGCCGCGCCGGCCGCTCCCGGCCCGCGCGTGCGGTCGGCCCGCCGTTGAACGAGGACCGCCACGACCGCCACCACGAAGTGCGCGACGATCATCAGCGCCCCGGGCCCGGGCACGCCGCGCACCCGGGCCACGATCCCGGCCACGAGGAGCACCACGGCCAACGCCACGAGCCCGCCCGCCAGCACCCCGGCGAACCCGCGGAGCAGCCGCAGGGCCCGCGGTTCCGACCCGCGGTTCAGGGCGCCAGCCCGGCCCACGACGCCTCCTCGGGGGCCGCGGCGCGGCCCTCGGGGCAGTGCCTGCGCACGTCGCAGCTCCCGCAGCGGGGGGCGGGGCGCGGTGGGAACAGCTCGTCGGGGTCGCCCCCTGCGGCGAGCTCACCCGCGGCCCCGTCGAGCGCCGCCGCGGCGGTCTCGGCCCGCGTGACGTGCGCGCGCAGCGACTCCGCGTCGTGCTGCCACGCCGCCACCGTGCCGGAGGGCAGGTGGTGCAGTTCCACCTGCGTGCAGCGGCGGCGCAGCGTGCGTTCCACGCCCACCGCGTACAGCGCGAGCGCCTGGGACGCCGCCGCGTCGTCCGGGGTGGGGGCCCGCCGGCCGGTCTTGTAGTCGATCACCACGAGCTCGGCGCCCCGCCGGTCGATCCGGTCGACGCGCCCCTCGGCCACGATCCGGTCGGTGGCCGCGGACACCCACCGCTCCAGGCCGACGGGTTCGGTGTCGGGGTCGAGCTCGGCGACGTACTCGGAGATCCAGCCGCGGGCCCGCTCGCGGTAGTCGGCGGCCTGGTCTGCGTCGCGGAACCCCTCGCTGGTCCAGTAGCGGTCGACGAGCCGGGCCGCTGCCCGCGGGGTGCGCTCGGCGGGCGGCAGGTCGAACAGGGCGCGCAGGGCGAGGTGCACGACGGCGCCGAGGGTGTTGCCCGCGCGGGCTCCCCCGCGCGCCGGGGCCGGCCGGTCCAGGTAGGTCATCCGGTACCGGCGCGGGCAGTCGTTCCAGGTGCCGAGCCTGGCCGGCGTGACGCGCACCAGGCGAGTGGTGGCGAAGTCGAACCCGAGCTGCACGCCGTCCACGGCTGTGACGGTAGTCGCCCTCCGCGCGGCCGATCCCCCGGCCTCAGCCGGTGAGCACCTCGACGCCGCCGGGCAGCCCGGCCGTGGAGTCGAGCAGCTGCTCCAGCGACTCCGGGGCGGTGGTCTCCAGCGCGATCGGGGTGGTCTTGTTGGTGCCGTGGTAGTCGCTCGACCCGGTGCCGACGAGCCCGGTGTCGGCGACGAGCCGGCGCAGCAGCGCGCGGTCCTCCGGCGCGTGGTCGGGGTGGTCGACCTCCACGCCCACGAGCCCGGCGCCTGCCAGCTCCGCGATCATCGACGGCTCCACCACGCGTCCGCGCCTGCGCGCGAGCGGGTGGGCGAACACCGTGAACCCGCCCGCGGCGCGCACCATCCCGATGGCCGTGCGCACGGGGGTGTCGGTCTTCGGCACGAAGTAGGGGCTGCCGTTGTAGAGCAGCGTCGCGAACGCCTCGTTGACCGACTCGACCACACCCGCGGCCACCAGCGCCTGCGCGAGGTGCGGGCGCCCCGCGCTGGCCCCTTCCGGCAGCAGCGCGAACACCGCATCGGGATCGACCGGGTAACCGTCGGCGGCCATCTTCTCGGTCATCCGGCGCAACCGCTCCACGCGCTCGGCACGCAGCCGCGACTGCTCGGCCACGATCGCCGGGTGCTCCGGGTCGAACTGGTAGCCGAGCAGGTGCACCGCGACGTCCCGGTCCCCGCGCCCGGTGGGGCTCTTGCACGAGAACTCGGCCCCGCGCAGCAGCCGCATGCCGGGCGGCAACGCGGCCGCGGCCTCCGCCCACCCCGCCGTGGTGTCGTGGTCGGTGATCGCCAGCACGTCGACGCCCGCGGCCGCCGCGGCCGCGACGAGCTCGGCCGGGCGATCGGTGCCGTCGGATGCGGTGGAGTGGGTGTGCAGGTCGATGCGGGGGCGGGGCACGCCTGAGGCTAACCCGCCCCCGATCTGCGACGTCAGCGGCGCCAGCGCGGACGGGCGAGCATGCCCGTGGCGCGCGTCTTGCCCTTCTCGCCGAAGACGAGCTCGGACAGCGCCTCGTAGATCTCCTCCGGGCGGGGCAGGTAGTCGATGCGGTTGAGCGCCTGGATCTGGCCCGCCGACTCCACGACGATCGTGCCGTAGCCGAACATGCGCCCGCCGAGCGTGCGCTGGAAGGTGAGGTCGGTGACCTTGCCGAGCGGCATCATGCCGACGTTGTGGGTGATGATGCCCTGGGCCAGCATCACCCGCTTGTCGGTGATGACGATGCGCTCGATCCACCACAGGATGGTGAGCACGGTGAAGCGCAGCACCGCCACGAGCGCCAGGTACCAGGCGAGGTTGTCGAACAGCACGCTGTCGGGCAGCAGCCGCTCGCCGATCACGAGCGCGAGCAGGAACAGGGCGGTGGAGCTGACGTGGTTCATCATCACCGCCCAGTGCTGCCGCACGCGGATGACCCTGCGCTCCGTGGGGAGCAGGTACTCGTCGATCTCGCGAGGGGCGAGCATGGCGCTAGACGAGTTGGGTGACGAATCGAATGACGGACTCCGCGCCGTCCCTGAGCGTGGTGCCGATGCTCGTGACGGACCCGGCCGCGTTGTCCGGCTGAGTGAAGACGAAGAAGAGGAGAAGCGCGATCGCGAGCAACCCGACGATCTTCTTGACGTTCACCACAACCACCGTTCTGACTGGACGGAGACCACTGCTGATGATTTGTACCGCACCGATCGTGTCCAGGGTATCCGGCGTGCGGGCCTCTATCGTCGCCGTTGATGACATTGGGTGAGGAGATCATCCCCTGTGTGGGGGCAGTCGCGTACGACGACGAGGGCAGGCTGCTGCTCGTCCGGCGGGCCAACGCCCCAGGCAGGGGGCTGTGGTCGCTCCCTGGCGGCCGCGTCGAGGAGGGGGAGGACGACGCAGCCGCGCTGGTCCGGGAGATGGAGGAGGAGACCGGCCTCGTGGTCCAACCGGGTGATCTTGTCGGCCGCGTGCGCCGGGGCCCGTTCGAGATCGCGGACTACCGGTGCCGGGTGGTGGGCGGCACCCTCCGGGCGGGGGACGACGCGCTCGACGCGCGGTGGTGCGACGAGGCCGCGCTGCTCGCGCTCCCGCTGGTGCCGCTGCTGTACGAGACGCTGCGCGAGTGGGACGCCCTCCCCCGCTGACGCCTACTGGGCCTTCGGTTCCGGGCGGGCCGGCTGCTCCCCGCCGCGGGCCTCGCCGTACGAGCGCTTGGGCACCATGACCTTGCGCCGGAACGTGCACACCACGGTGCCGTCCTGCTTGTACCCGCGGGTCTCGACGTGCACCACGCCGCGGTCGTCCTTGGACTTCGACTCGGTCTTGCCGAGCACCTCGGTCTCGCCGTAGATCGTGTCGCCGTGGAACGTCGGCTTGACGTGCTTGAGCGACTCGATCTCGAGGTTGGCGATCGCCTTGCCGGAGACGTCGGGCACGGACATGCCGAGCAGCAACGAGTAGATGTAGTTGCCCACCACCACGTTTCGGCCGAAGTCGGTGGTCTCACCCGCGTAGTGGGCGTCCAGGTGCAGCGGGTGGTGGTTCATGGTGAGGAGGCAGAACAGGTGGTCGTCGTACTCGGTGACCGTTTTGCCCGGCCAGTGCTTGTAGACCGCGCCGACCTCGAACTCCTCGTAATACCGGCCGAACTGCAACGCTGCCGCCTCCATCGCCGATGCACAGGACAGTAGGGGTAATCTAGTCGGTGGACCGGCTGTGTCCGCTGTTCACGGACATGGCCCTGCACACACCGTTGAAGGAGGTGAGCGCGGTGCCGACGGCACCCGGATGCAGTAGTCGCCGCGCTCCCGGCACGGTGATCGGCTGACGGTCTCCCCGGTCGGGGGCGCGAAGTTCCACGCGCGCCGCCCCGAGCTCTGCTCGTGGCGTTCCCGATCGAGTCCAGGAGGTACGTCGTGCCGCCCCTGTCTGCCCTTCGCCCCGCCATCCGCGCCCAGCGCCAGGTCCGGCGCGACACCGTGCTGTCGAACAAGCTGCGCGTCCCGATCTCGGCGTACGTCGTCGACTGCGCCGTGTACGCCGACGGCAAGCGCCTGCCCGGGCGATGGACGCACGAGCGCGCCTTCGCCGAGGTCCGTGAGCGTGGCGGCGACACCTTCGTCTGGATCGGCCTGCACGAGCCGGACGAGGAGCAGATCACCGGCATCGCCGACGTGTTCGGCCTGCACGAGCTCGCCGTCGAGGACGCCGTGCACGCCCACCAGCGCCCCAAGCTGGAGCGCTACGACGACATGCTCTTCATGGTGCTCAAGACCGTCTGCTACCGCGGGCGGCCCGCCGAGGGCGCCGAGCACGAGATCGTCGAGACGGGCGAGGTGATGGTCTTCCTCGGCCCCGACTTCGTCATCACCGTCCGCCACGGCGACCACTCCTCGCTGCGCGACGTGCGCCGCGCGCTCGAGGACGACCCCGAGCAGCTCGCGCTCGGGCCCGCCGCCGTGCTGCACGCCATCGCCGACCACGTCGTCGACAGCTACCTCGAGGTCACGGCCGCCATCGAGGACGACATCGAGGAGATGGAGACCCGGGTCTTCGCCCCGCGCTCCACGGTCGACTCCGAGCAGATCTACGTCCTCAAGCGCGAGGTGCTGGAGCTGCGGCGCGCGGTGGTGCCGCTCGCACAGCCCGTCCGCAAGCTCACCGAGGGCTACAGCTCGCTCGTGCCGCACGACGTCCGCTCCTACTTCCGCGACGTCGACGACCACCTCGTCACCGTCACCGAGCGGATCGCCGGGTTCAACGAGCTGCTCACCACGCTGATCGACGCCGCGCTCGCCAAGATCACGCTGCGGCAGAACACCGACATGCGCAAGATCACCGCGTACGTCGCCATCATCTCGGTGCCCACGATGATCGCGGGCATCTACGGGATGAACTTCGACTTCATGCCCGAGACCCACTGGACGTACGGCTACCCGATGGTGTGGGTCATGATCATCGCCAGTTGTCTCACGCTCTTCCGGGTGTTCCGACGCAACCAGTGGCTCTGAGCGCGTCCGTGTGCTCGGATGGGTCCGGCGTGGCGGGCTCATCCGGGGGGCGGCGTCACCGCGCTGGTGGTGATCGGCGGCGCGCCTTTCGTCCTCCGGCGCCGCAGGAAGACGTGAGAGGCGCACTCGTCGAGCGGGCCGGATCACGACCGGGTGGTTAACCTCACGGGGGTGACCGAGCGCCGACCGCTCAACCCGCTGCGGCTGCTGCAGCGCCCGCGCTGGGCCGACCAGGTGCCGACGTGGGCCGATGCCAAGCCGGGTCTCATCCGCGCCGCGCTGGGGCGGGCACAGGCCCGCTCCGCCGGCGGCTGGTACGTGCTCGCCGGCAGCCGCGAGGTACGCCCCGGGCGCGCGTTCGGCTGCGTCGTCGCCGGGCGCGAGCTCGTGGCCTGGCGGGACGATGCCGGTGCGCTGCACGTCGGCCCGGGCGCGTGCCCGCACCTCGGTGCCGCGCTCTGCGACGCTCCGGTGCACCGCGGGCAGCTGGTGTGCCGCTGGCACGGGCTCGCGCTCGGTGCGGAGGGGCGGCCGGGCTGGCGCACCCTGCCCGCGCACGACGACGGCGTGCTCGCGTGGGTGCGTCTCGACGAGCCCGGCGTGGAGCCGTCCGGGGCACCGGTGCTGGGCCCGCGCCCGCCCGCCGACCGCAGCGTGCCTGCCGTGGCCACCGTGATCGGGCGGTGCGAGCCGGAGGACGTCATCGCCAACCGCCTCGACCCGTGGCACGGCGCCTGGTTCCACCCGTACTCGTTCACCGCGCTGCGCGTGCTCAGCGCGCCGCCGCCGGACTGCCCGCCCGCAGAGGACCGCTTTCTCGTCGAGGTGACGTTCACGGTGGGGCGCCGCCTCGGCGTGCCCGTCCGCGCCGAGTTCAGCTGCCCCGACGCGCGCACGATCACGATGGAGATCGTCGACGGCGAGGGCAGCGGGTCGGTGGTCGAGACCCACGCCACGCCGCTGCGGCCGGGCCCGGACGGCCTGCCCCGCACCGCCGTGATCGAGGCGGTGGTGGCGCACTCCGACCGTCCGGGCTTCGTGCACGCGCGGCGCGTCGCCGCGGCGTTGCGGCCGCTGATGGGCGTGGCGGCCCGGCGCCTGTGGCGCGACGACATCGCGTACGCGGAGCGCCGCTACGCCCTCCGGGCGCGGGCCTGACCGCGGGCGGTCAGCACGAGCGCCACCGCGAGCAGCACCCCGCCCGCGACCCCGGAGAACCCGAGCCGGTCGCCGAGGAGCACCGCCGCCAGCGCCGCGGCCGTCAGGGGTTCGAGCAACGCCATCAGCACACCCACGCCCACGGGCGCGGTGCGCAGGCCGCGGAAGTAGAGCGTGTAGGCGATCGCGGTCGGGACCAGGCCGAACGCGAGCAGCAGCCCCACCGACGCCGGTGTCGGCGCGAACCCCGCCCCCGACACCGCGGCGGCCACCGGCAGCAGCACCGCACCGCCCACGGTGAAGCCCGCGCCGGTCGTTTTCATGGCGTCGAGACCGGGCACGGGGCGGGCCCCGAGCAGCGACATCGCCGTGAACCCGGCCGCGGCCACGAGGGCGCACGCCGCCCCGGCGAGCGCGGCACCGGCGGACGGTCCGCCGTCGGCGGGAACGCCCACGAGCAGGACGAGGCCGAGCACCGCCAGCCCGACGGCGAGTACCCCGCGCCGGGTGGCACTGCGCGGGCGGGCCAGCAGGACGAGCACCGGCGACGAGCCGATCGTCACCAGCGTCGCCACGCTCACGGACGTGAGGGAGACGGCCGTGAAGTAGGCGGCCTGGAACAGCGCGGCGAGCAGGCCCGTGGCCACGATGCGGGCCCAGGCCGCCCGGGTGCGCGGCAGGCGCCCCCCGGTGGCGAACAGGCAGCAGAGCAGGATCAGGCCACCGACGGCGAGCCGGTAGGCCGCGACGGCGGGCGACGAGAGGCCTGCCACCTGGCCGAAGAGGCTGCCGAGCAGACCGCCGGTGCCCCACAGGACACCGGCGAGGACGAGGGAGGACACCCCGGAGGACGGGGTGGTGCGAACGGTGGACACGGGTGTAGGCGCTCCTGCGACGAAGGGGAATGGTCGCTGAGCGGGGCCGATCAGGCCCGGAACGATCCGCCCGGTGCACGGGCGGCGACGGAGACGGCCCCGCTAGGAGCGGGGCGGCGGGGTGATCGGGTACATCCGGTGCACGAGAGCCACGGTACTAGCCGCCCGCAATGCAGATTTCCCCCACCGAGACGGGCAACTCAGGCCACGAAATGCGCATCTCAGGCCACGAAACGCGAGACTCGCGCCCAGGGTGGCGAGTCCCCCACCCTGGCGGCCGAGTCCCCCACCGGTGCGCGAGTCTCGCGTTCGGTGGGCCGAAATGCGCGCTCAGCTGGGTGGCCTCGTCACGTCGATGCCCTCGGCGGGTGTCGGGGCATCGGGGTCGACGGTCACCTCGGCCACGGAGGGGGCGACGCCGGCGGGGTCAGCGGGCCGGCGCCCGAGGAAGGTGTGCACGATGTGCTGCTGCCAGCCGGGCACCGTCTGCACGCGGATGTCCTCGAAGCCTGCGGAGGCGAGCCGTTTCTTGAGCTCCGCGACGCCGTCGAACTGCAGCGCGCTGCGCCACAGGTAACGGTAGAGGTCGGTGGAGCCGGCGCGGACGCGCGCCATCGGGATGATCACGCCCCAGCAGACGGTGGTCCAGACGACGCGGCTGCGCAGCGAGTCCCGCACGGAGTACTCGTGGAGCGCGATCGGCGCCCCGGGGCGCAGGAGGCGGTGGAACTGGCGCAGCGCCGCGTCGCGGTGCACCAGGTTGCGCAGCAGGTAGGCGGCGAGGATCCCGTCGAAGGGCCCGACGATCCCGCTCATCGCGAGGTTCTCGGCGTTGCCGTGCACGAACCGGACGGTGCGCGGCCACGTCTTGCGCTGGGCCTGCGCGAGCATCTCGTGGGACGCGTCCACCGCCGTGATCTCGGCCTCCGGTGCGGCGTCGAGCAGGGCGGCGGTGGAGGCACCCGTTCCGCAGCCGACGTCGAGCAGTCGCAGGCCTGCGCCGCGGTCGGGCAGGCCCATGCGCTTGGTCGTGAGTCTCAGGTGCTCGTGGTAGCCGGGATTCGAGCCGACGAGCTTGTCGTAGGTCCGTGCGTGCGTGTCGAACGAGCGTGCCACCCCGCCCCGCTCGATCGGCCCTGGCTTCGGAGTCACGCCTCGCATCCTGTCTCATTTCCGGCGGCACGTCGCGGGTTCCGTAGCCTGAACGGGGTGGTGCGCGCACTTGCCG
This sequence comes from Pseudonocardia zijingensis, assembly GCF_042657305.1. Taxonomy (NCBI): domain Bacteria; kingdom Bacillati; phylum Actinomycetota; class Actinomycetes; order Pseudonocardiales; family Pseudonocardiaceae; genus Pseudonocardia; species Pseudonocardia zijingensis. The sequence goes on from NZ_JBHSKO010000028.1 coordinate 67,423, forward strand.
TCAGCGACGAGATCGAGGCCGGGCTCTGCGCCGGCCGGGCCCGGCGACTCGGTGTCGACCTGGTCGTCGCGGCCGGCGACCTGCCCTTCGACTACCTGGCCGAGATCTGCGACGAGGTCGACCGGCCCGGCGTGCTCGTGCCCGGCAACCACGACCCCGACATCTCGGGCTATTCGCAGCGCGCCGGGCTGTGGACGCGGGCCGGGATGCCGGCGCGCTGGCCCGGCCCGGCCGGGTACGTCGACGCCGACGGCCGGGTGGTCGACGTGGCCGGCGTGCGCGTGGCAGGCCTCGGCGGGTGCGTGCGCTACCGGCCCGGGCCGAACCAGTGGACGCAGGCCCAGCAGGCCCGGCGGGCCCGACGGCTCGTGCGGGCCGCGCAGCGGTGCACCCGGGCCGACGGCAGGCCGGTGGACGTGCTGCTCACCCACGCCCCGCCGCGGGGCTGCGGCGACCGCTCCGACCCGCCCCACCACGGCTTCGAGTGCCTGCACGACGTGGTGTGCGCACTGCAGCCGCGCCTGCTGGTGCACGGGCACATCCATCCGTACGGTGAGCGTGTTCCGGACCGGGTGATCGGGAACACCCGCGTGGTGAACGTCGTGGGACGACGGATCCTGGAGCTGTAGACCGCATGGCCGACACCGGGTTCCCCACCGTCGACGCGGAGCACGACTTCCTGCGCGCGCGCCGCAGGCAGGTGCTCTCGCGGCTGGCGGCGTGGTTGCGCCGCGAGCCGGACGACGTCTCGGAGGTGCTGCCGTTCGACGAGGTCGTGGCCGCGCTCGGGCGCACGGGCGAGCGCAAGCTGGGGTTGCAGGTCATCGACCTGGACTCGATCGTGGGCAGCGTCGACCGCACCCGCGACTTCGACCGCCGGTTCCGTCCGCGGTCGGGTCGCAGCCGGGAACGCTGGGAACGGCTCGCGCGGGCGCAGCGCCGCGGCGAGCCGATCCCGCCGATCGACGTCTACCGCGTGGGCGAGCTTCACTTCGTCAAGGACGGGCACCACCGCGTCTCGGTGGCGCACGCGCTGGGCCTGCGCACGATCGAGGCCTACGTCACCGAGGTCACCACGCGGATCGACGCCACCGGCATCTCGCGCCGCGGCGACCTCATCAGCAAGGACCTGCGCCGCGTGTTCCTCGACCGGGTGCCGCTGCCCGGGCCGGCGCTCGCCACCATCCTCGTCACCACGCCGTGGTCCTACGCCGAGCTGAGCGAGACCGTGGAGGCGTGGGGGTTCCGGCTGATGCAGCAGGAGGGCCGGTTCCTCGACCGGGAGACGGTGGCCCGGCGCTGGTACGCCGAGGAGTACCGGCCGGTGGTGCGGATGATGCAGCAGGCCGACCTGATCGGCGACCGCACCGAGGCGGAGGCCTACCTGCAGCTGTCCTGCCAGCGCTACCGCCTGATGCGCACGCACCGCTGGGACGACGAGGTGATCGAGCGCCTGCGCTCGGCTCCCGGCACCTGACGCGCCGCCCGGAACGCCGAGGAGGCTCCACCGGTGTGGTGCCGGTGGAGCCTCCTCGGTCGAGCGCGTGGGATCAGCCCGCGGCCACGGGGGCCGCCTCGGCCGTGGTGAGGTTGCGGCCGCTGCCCGGGTCGAAGACCTGGATCTTGCTCGTGTCCACCCAGACGTCGACCTTCTGGCCCTCGGTGGCGCGCGACGTGGCGGACAGCCGCGTGACCAGGGTGCCCGCGTCACCACCCGGCACGTCGGCGGTGCCCGCGTCCGCGGCGAGGTCGGCGAGGTCGTCCGACATCGCCTGCTCGCCCTCCACCGAGAAGTAGGCGAACTTGTCCGATCCCATCGACTCGAGCACGTCCACCTCGGCGTTGAACACCGTGCCGTGGGCCCGCTGGTGCTCCTCCAGCAGCGCGGCGTCCTCGAAGTGCTCGGGCCGGATGCCGACGATCACCTGGCGGGGTGCGTCGCGCGCCTCGAGGGAGCGGCGCAGCTCGTCGGCGAGCGGGATGTCGCCGAGGCCGGTGCGGAACCGGCCGTCCTCGAGCGTGGCGGGCAGGAAGTTCATCGCGGGCGAGCCGATGAACCCGGCGACGAACAGGTTGGCCGGCTCCTCGTAGAGGTGCTGCGGCGAGCCGATCTGCTGGATCTTGCCGCCACGCATCACGACGATCCGGTCGCCGAGCGTCATCGCCTCGGTCTGGTCGTGGGTGACGTAGACGGTGGTGGTCTGGAGCCGCTGCTGCAGCTTCGACACCATCGTGCGCATCTGGACGCGCAGCTTGGCGTCGAGGTTGGACAGCGGCTCGTCCATCAGGAACGCCTTCGGGCTGCGGACGATCGCGCGGCCCATGGCCACGCGCTGCCGCTGCCCGCCGGACATGTTGGCGGGCTTGCGGTCAAGGTGCTGGGTGAGGTCGAGGATCTTCGCGGCCTCCTCGACCTTGCGGTTGATCTCCGCCTTGTCGACCTTGGCGAGCTTGAGCGGGAAGCCCATGTTCTCCCGCACGGTCATGTGCGGGTAGAGCGCGTAGGACTGGAACACCATCGCGATGTCGCGGTCCTTGGGCGCCTTCTCGTTCACGCGCTCGCCGCCGATGCGCAGCTCGCCGTCGGAGATGTCCTCGAGCCCGGCGATCATGTTGAGAGTGGTCGACTTCCCGCAGCCGGACGGGCCGACCAGGATGATGAACTCGCCGTCGGCGATCTCGAAGTTCGCGTCGTCGACGCCGATGGTGCCGTCGGGGTACCGCTTGGTGATGTGGTCCAGGACGATGTCAGCCACTTTCTCAGCCCTTCACTGCACCGGAGGTCAGGCCGGCGACGATGCGCCGCTGGAAGAAGAACACGAAGATGATGATCGGGATCGTGAGCAGCACGGCCGCTGCCGCGATCGATCCCGTCGGCTCGGCGAATTCGCTCGCGCCCGTGAAGTTCGCGATCGCGACGGTGGCCGTCTGCGAGCGCTCCGTGGACGTGAGCGAGAGCGCGAACAGGAAGTCGTTCCAGCAGAAGATGAACACCAGGATGGCGGTGGTGAACACGCCCGGCGCCGCCAGCGGCACGATCACCGACCGGAACGCCTGCAGCGGGGTGGCCCCGTCCATCTTGGCGGCCTTCTCCAGCTCCCACGGGATCTCGCGGAAGAACGCCGAGAGCGTGTAGATCGCCAGCGGCAGCGAGAACGTGATGTAGGGCAGGATCAGGCCCGGCCACGTGTCGAACAGCCCGAGGGCCCGCTCGATGTCGAACAGCGGGCTCACCAGCGAGATCGGCGGGAACATCGCGATCAGCAGCGAGATGCCCACGAGCAGGCCCTTGCCGGGGAACCGCAATCGGGCGATCGCGTACGCCGCCATCGTGCCGATCACCACGGACAGCACGGTGGCGATGATCGCGATGCCGATCGAGTTGATCAGCGCGCTGGTGAACAGGGAGACGCCGAACACCTGGGTGTAGTTCTCGAGCGTCCACTCGCGCGGGATGAAGTTCCCGTCGGTGATGGTGCTCGCCGGCTTGAACGACAGGCTGACGATCCAGAGCACCGGGACGAGCGCGTAGATCAGCACCAGCGTGTTGGCCACGGCCCACTTGCTCTTCGCCGATCCGGTGGTCGCGACGGCCATGTCAGCGCCTCCCCTCGGTCTCCGAGCCCGGCGCCGCGGCGCCGAACAGCTTGATGAAGATGAACGCGATCAGCCCTACCGAGATGAAGATCAGCACGCTGATCGCCGACCCGATGCCGAGGTTGAACGCGCGGAACAGGTTGTTGTAGCCCAGCATCGACACCGAGCCGGTGCCGTTCGAGCCGCCGGTGAGGATGTAGATGTTGTCGAAGATGCGGAACGCGTCCAGCGTGCGGAAGAGCAGCGCCACGAGGATCGCGGGCTTCATCATCGGCAGCATGATCTGGGTGAGCCGCTGCCACGGCCCCGCGCCGTCGACCTGAGCGGCCTTCAGCAGGTCGTCCGGCACGAGCGCGAGCCCGGCGAGCAGGAGCAGCGCCATGAACGGCGTGGTCTTCCAGACCTCGGCGATGATGATCAGCACGATCGCCGACGCCTGCCCGGTGAGCGGCGCGCTGCCCTCCGCCAGCATGTTCGCCAGGTACCCGATGTCCGGCGTCCACGCGAACTGCCAGCTGAACGCCGCGACGACGGTGACGATGCCGTACGGGATCAGCACCACGGTGCGGGTGAGGCCGCGCCCGAGGATCGTGCGGTGCATCACCAGCGCGAGCGCGAGACCGAGCACGAACTCGATCGCCACCGAGATCACGGTGATCAGCAGCGTGATGCCGAACGCGCTCCACCAGTACCCCGAGGTGAGCACCGCGACGTAGTTGGAGAGCCCGGCGAACGCGCGGTCGGCGGGGAAGCGCAGGTCGTAGCGCTGCAGGGACAGCCAGATCGCGTACGCGATCGGGTACGCGGTGACCGCCACCATGATGATCACGGCCGGGGCGCAGAGCAGGAATGCCAGCTTCCGCTCGGCGCGGGCCCCCTCGGACAGGGGAGGCTTGCCCCGGTGTTTCGGCCCGCGGGGCGAGGTCTCGACCTCTGCGGCCGGCGCCGTGCTCGCAGCAGTCATCAGGGCACCAGTCCTTCCGAGTTCACGGCCCGCTCGACCTCGGTCGCCATCCGCGGGACGATCGTGTCCGGATCGATCTGCGCGGGCGGGTTGAGCAGGTCGGCGAGCACGATCGAGATGCTCGTGTAGGCCGGGGTCTTCGGCCGCACGCTCGCGCTCTCCAGCGAGTCGCGGATGGCCTCCCACGCCGGGTACTCGGCCTGGAACGCCGGGTCGTCGTACAGCTCAGACAGCGTCGGGGGCACGCCGCCCTCGGTGGCGTTGGTGAGCTGGTTCTCCCGGTTGCGCAGGCACTGCGCGGCCTCGAACGCCAGGTCCTGGTTGCCGCCGGTGGTGCTCACACCGATGTTCAGGCCACCGATCGTCACCGTGGCGGGCTTGTCCGGGTCGACCCGCGGGTAGGGCGCCCACGCGAAGACGTCCACGACGCGCCGGCCCGTGTCCTCCGCGGTCGGCCGCCCCTGCTCGTCGATGAACGTGCCGCCGCCACCGCCGTCCGGCGGCGGGGTGTTGATCGAGGCGTTCACGAACGGGTAGTTGACCTGGAACGCCGCGAGTCCGGCCTCCATCTGCAGGCGCCCGTCGTTCTCCTGGGCCACCGACAGCGACGGGTCGCCCGCGGGCGAGCTCCCCACGCGCTGCATGATCGACGTGGCCTTGCGGGCGGCGTCGCCGTCGTCGACGAGCACGTCGCCGTTCTCGGAGACGAGCTGGCCACCCGCGCTGGTGAGCAGCGTGTTGAACCAGACCGAGATGCCCTCGTACTGCGCCGCCTGCACCTCGATGTAGGAGGGCAGGCCCTGGTCGTGCAGCGCCTCGGACATCTGGATCATCTCGTCCCAGGTCTGCGGGGGCTGCGGAGCCAGGTCCGTGCGGTACCAGAGCAGCTGTGTGTTGGTGTTCAGCGGCGCCGCCCACAGCTGTCCCTGGTAGCGCGCCGTCTCGAGCGGTCCCTCGAGCGTGCCCTGCTCGATGGCCGCCGCGGCCTGCTCCGGCCAGGGTTCGATCCACCCCGCCTCGGCGAACTCCGCGGTCCAGGTGACGTCCATGGCCACGAGGTCGACCTCGGAGTCACCGGCGACGAGGCGGCGGGCGAGCTGCAGCCGCTGGTCGTCGGCGGCCTTCGGCAAGGTCTGCTGCGTCACGACGTAGCGGCCGTTCGCCGCCTCGGTGCACGCCTCGGCCCCCGCCGCGTACCCGGTGGCGTTGTCGGCGGGCGTGTAGAAGTTGAGCACCGGTGGCCCGGCCGGGCCCGAGCTGCACCCGGCCACCGCGGCGGCGACCAGGAGCCCGCAGGTCGCCACGGCGAGCGGTCGCCCGCGTGACCGCCGGAGCGTCGAATTGACCGGCTCCCCCATGCGTTTCTCCGTCCCGAGAGCGCGGACGACCAGGCGTCGTCGCCCGCAAGTGTGACACTGATCACGGCCAGTGGCCGGTGATCAGAACTTATGCGGGCGAGGGGGCAGCCGCAATCGCTAGGGGGAGGGTTAGGGGAACCACAAGGTGGATTTAGGCCGGGCCCCCGCTCATGGCCAGCTTGGCCAGCAGTTCACGGGCCTTCTCGGCGTTGCGCGGCTGGCAGAGGACGTCGTAGCGACCCGCGACGAGCTGGCTCACCGACTGGAAGTCGCGGCGCCCTCGGGACAGGCCGTAGGTGACCGCCGCGAAGATCAGCCCGAACACGAGACCGAAGCCGAGGCCCAGCAGGATCGGCCCGAACGACGTGCCGCCCTGGCTCACCAGGCTCAGCAGCAGACCGACGAACAGACCGAACCACGCGCCCGACGCCGCACCCGAGGCGAGAACCCGGCCCCAGGTGAGCCGGCCGATCACGCGCTCGACCAACATCAGGTCGACACCGACGATCGTGACGTCCCGCACCGGGAAGTCGGAGTCTGCGAGGTGGTCGACGGCCCGCTGCGCCTCCTCGTACGTGGCGTAGGAACCGACCGGCCACCCGGTGGGCGGGGTCGGCAGGTTGGGCAGTCCGGGCGCGGTGCGCGCGGGGCCGCCGAACGGAGTAGTCACGGGGCCTCCTCATTCCTCGAAGTCTGGGCTCCCTCGAACTCTCGAGCCCACATCATGTCAACGCGCGGACCAGCGACGAAGTGCCCATTCCGACGATCATCACATGGAGGACGGAACACCGCGCGCCCGGCAGAGGAACAGGAGACGGGTCAGCCGCCCCTACCGCAGCTTGTACTCCCGCAGCAGACCCCGGCTGATGATCGTCTTCTGGATCTCGGACGTGCCCTCGCCGATGAGCAGGAACGGCGCCTCGCGCATGAGACGCTCGATCTCGTACTCCTTCGAGTAGCCGTAGCCGCCGTGGATGCGGAACGACTCCTGCGTGACCTCGGCGGCGTACTCGCTGGCCATCAGCTTCGCCATGCCTGCCTCGACGTCGTTGCGGGTGCCCGCGTCCTTGAGGCGCGCCGCGTTGACCATCATCAGGTGGGCGGCCTCCACCTTGGTGGCCATCTCCGCGAGCTTGAACGCGATGGCCTGGTGCTCGGCGATCGGCTTGCCGAACGCCGAGCGCTGCTGGGCGTACTCGACGGCGAGCTCGAAGGCGCGGATCGCGATGCCGCACCCGCGCGCCGCCACGTTGACCCGTCCGACCTCGACGCCGTCCATCATCTGGGCGAAGCCGCCGCCCCGCTTGCCGCCGAGGATCTGCTCACCCGGCACGCGAAAGCCCTTGAACACCAGCTCCGTGGTGTCCACGCCCTTGTAGCCCATCTTGTCGATCTTGCCCGGCACGATCAGCCCGGGCGCGACCTCGCCGAACCCGGTGGGCTTCTCCACCAGGAACGTCGTGAGGTTCTGGTGCGGCTTGGGCGCGCCCTCGTCGGTGCGCACCAGCACGGCCGTCAGGTTCGACGTGCCGCCGTTGGTGAGCCACATCTTCGCGCCGTCGACGACGAAGTCGTCCCCGTCCTGCACGGCCTTCGTCTTGATGGCCGCGACGTCGGAGCCGAGGTCGGGCTCGGACATCGAGAACGAGCCGCGCACGTCACCGGTGGCCATCCGCGGCAGGTAGCGCTGCTTCTGCTCCGGCGTGCCGTGCTGGTTGATCATGTACGCCACGATGAAGTGGGTGTTGATCACCCCGGAGACGCTCATCCACCCGCGGGCGATCTGCTCCACGACCAGCGCGTACGTCAGCAGCGACTCCCCCAGCCCGCCGAACTCCTCCGGGATGGTGAGCCCGAACAGGCCCATCTCCTTCATCCCGTCGACGATGTCCTGCGGGTAGGCGTCGGCGTGCTCCAGCGCGGTGGCGTGCGGGAGGATCTCCTTGTCCACGAAGGTGCGGACGGTCGCCAGGATCTCCTGCTGGATCTCGGTGAGACCGGCGGTCTGGGCGAGCTTGGCCATCGAACGTCCTCCCGACGCTGGGCGAGTTACCGGGCAGTATCACCCGCGGATCCGGCATTTCGCTGTGAACGCCCGCACACGCACCGCCATCGGCCACGAGAGCCGCGACACACCCCGGCATGCGAGCGCTCACACACAACCACTGGCACCCACACACCGACTGCAGCCGATGTGCGAGCACCACAACCGATGTGCCAGCGGCCCGGACGAGCCCTCCGCGACGCTCACACACCACCACGGGTGTCGGTGTCGACACACCGCCTGCAACCGATGTGCCCTGAGCCCCCTCGCTGAGGCCCCGCAACGATGGCGCGAGGCCTCATGGTGGCGCCGCGCAGTCTGCGGGGGCCGCCCCTCCAGCAGGCTTCGCGGGCAGGCCAGGGCCTGCCGTGTTGGCGCGCGGCGCCACCAGGAGGCGGTCGCCCCGGGACGACGGGCCGAAAGCGAACTCTCGTGGCGATCAAGGCGAAATGGTCGCTCCCGAAGATCGTCCAACGACCATCTCCCCTTGATCGATGACCCGGAACCGGATATCGGCCCTCTCCAGGCCCATGATCAGAGAGTTGGTGCATTCCCGGGTCGAAAACGCCCGCGAACGCGCCAGAGCCGCGATCATGCCCGTCGGACCGGCCTCCGCACCGCGCGCCCACCGAGCAGGCCCCACCATCGATGTGCGAGCGCTCCGATGAGCACCCGGCGGGGCTCACACACCGCGACGAGCGCTCACACACCGACTGCAACCGATGTGCCAGCACCACAACCGGTGTGCCAGCATCCGAGGAGGGCCCGACAGGCCCGCGCTCACACCATCACCGGCGCCCACACACCGACTGCAACCGCTGTGCGAGGCCACCGGGCGGCCGAGGCCGGTCAGGCCTCCGGCGGCGTCCAGCGGTCCGTGCGCTGCATGCCCGCAGCGCGGCCCTTGCCGGCGATGACCAGCGCCATCTTGCGGCTGGCCTCGTCGATCATCTCGTCGCCGATCATCGCGGCGCCGCGCTTGCCGCCGGCCTCGGACGTGTACCACTCGTACGCGTCGAGGATGTTCTCGGCGTGGTCGTAGTCCTCCTGGCGCGGGGAGAAGGTCTCGTTGGCCGCGTCGATCTGGCCGGGGTGCAGCACCCACTTGCCGTCGAAGCCGAGTGCGGCGGAGCGGCCGGCCACCCTGCGGAAGCCGTCGACGTCCTTGATCTGCAGGTAGGGCCCGTCGATGGCCTGCTTGTCGTGTGCCCGGGCGGCCATGAGGATGCTCATGAGGATGTGGTGGTAGGCGTCGCCCACGTCGTACCCGGGGGGCTGCTCGCCCACCACCAGCGACTTCATGTTGATCGAGGCCATGAAGTCGGCCGGGCCGAAGATGATCGTCTCGACGCGCGGGGAGGCCGTGGCGATCGCGTTGACGTTGGTGAGGCCCAGCGCGTTCTCGATCTGGGCCTCGATGCCGATCCGGCCGACCTCGTAGCCCATGGCCTTCTCGATCTGCGTGAGCAGGAGGTCGAGGGCGACGACCTGCTCGGCCGTCTGCACCTTCGGCAGCATGATCGCGTCGAGGTTGGCGCCGGCGCCCTCCACGACCTCGGTGACGTCGCGGTAGGTCCACTCGGTGGTCCAGTCGTTCACGCGGACCACGCGGATCTTCTCGCCCCAGCCGCCCTCGTTCAGCGCTTCGACGATCGTCTTGCGGGCACCCGGCTTGGCCAGCGGGGCGCAGGCGTCCTCCAGGTCGAGGAAGACCTGGTCGGCGTTCAGGGTCCGGGCCTTGTCGATGAACTTCTGGCTGGACCCCGGAACGGCGAGGCAGGACCGGCGGGCGCGGAGCTGGGACGTGGTCACGGGACTACTCCTCGTCGAGTGCGGCGCGGATGGCGCGATGCTGACACGACCGACTGCATCTGCGACTCCGAGGTGACTGGGCTCTCAGACCTGGGTGGATGCACCTTAGGCTCCGCCCATGGGCATCGACCGGGTCTTCGTCGCACGCCTGGTCGGTCTCGCCGTGTTCGGCCCGGACGGGGAACGCATCGGCAAGGTGCGCGACCTCGTGGCCGCCCTGCGCGTCGACTCGAACCCGCCGCGGGTGCTCGGCATGGTGGTGGAGCTCGCCACGCGCAGGCGCATCTTCGTGCCGATGCTGCGGGTCACCGCGATCGACCCCGGCGCCGTCACGCTCGCCACGGGCTCGGTCAGCCTGCGGGGGTTCGCGCAGCGCCCCAACGAGGCGTTGCTGGTGGGCCAGATGCTCGACGCGCGGGTGCGGCTGGTGGAGGACGGCTCGGAAGCCGTTGTGGTCGACGCCGCGATCGAGCCGACCCGCTCCCGCGACTGGGTGGTCGGACGGCTCGCGGTGCGCGTGCGGCGCCACCGGCTCGGGCGGCGCGAGCCGGTGCAGGTGGTGCCGTGGCGCGCCGTCACCGGGCTCTCGCTGACCGACCGGCAGGGCACCGAGGGCCTGCTGGCGGTGTTCGAGTCGATGCGGCCCGCTGACGTCGCGGCCGCGTTGTCGGAGCTGCCGGAGAAGCGCCAGCACGAGGTCGTGGACGGGCTGGACGACGAGCGGCTCGCCGACGTGTTCGAGGAGCTGTCCGAGTCCGACCAGCGCGCGCTGCTCGCGCACCTTTCCCCGGAGCGCGCCGCCGACGTGCTCGAGGCGATGTCCCCCGACGACGCGGCCGACCTGCTGCACGAGCTCCCCGACACCGAGTCCGACGCGCTGCTCGCCCTGATGCACCCGGAGGACTCGGAGCCGGTGCGCAGGCTGATGAGCTACTCGTCGGACACGGCTGGTGGGCTCATGACCCCGGAGCCGGTGATCCTGCGCCCGGACGCCACGGTGGCCGAGGCGCTGGCCCGCATCCGCAACCCGGACATCCCGCCCGCGCTGGCCAGCATGGTGTTCGTGTGCCGGCCGCCCACGGAGACCCCGACCGGGCGCTACCTGGGCTGCGCGCACGCCCAGCGGCTGCTGCGGGCGGCGCCGTTCGAGCTGGTGGCGGGGGTCGTCGACACGGAGCTCGCCCGGTTGTCGCCCGACGCGACGCTCGGCGAGGTCACCCGCTACTTCGCGGCCTACAACCTGGTGGCTGGCCCGGTGGTGGACGCGGAGGAGCACCTGCTCGGCGCCGTGACGGTGGACGACGTGCTCGACCACCTGCTCCCGCCGGACTGGCGCGACCGGCTGACCGATCCCGACGACAGCACCGAGCCCGCCGGGGCGGAGCGGAGGCAACCCGACAATGCCTGAGATCACCACCCACCGCAGGCTCGACCAGCCGGTGCTGGGCCGCACCCGGTTCGAGGTCGACCCGGAGTGGTTCGCCCGGCTGTCGGAGAAGGTGGCCCGGTTCCTCGGCACGGGGCGGTTCCTCGCGATCCAGACGGTGGTGGTCGCCGTGTGGATCGTGCTGAACCTCACCGCGTGGATCGGCAGCTGGGACCCCTACCCGTTCATCCTGCTCAACCTGGCCTTCTCCACGCAGGCCGCCTACGCGGCGCCGCTGATCCTCCTCGCGCAGAACCGGCAGGACGACCGCGACCGCATCTCGCTGGAGGAGGACCGCGCCCGCGCGGAGCGCACGAAGGCCGACACGGAGTACCTGGCACGCGAGCTGGCGGCGCTGCGGATCGCGGTGGGCGAGGTGGCGACGCGCGACTACCTGCGCAGCGAGCTGGACAAGCTCTGCGACCGGCTCGGGGCGCCCCCCGCGCCCGAGCGGGTCAAGGGCGCTGGTCGGCGAGGCGGCGGCTGATCCGTTCGAGCACGCCCAGGTCGGCGTCGTCGAGCCGGTCGCCGAAGTAGGTGGCGACGCCGCGCAGGTGGGTGCGCGACGCCGTGCGCAGGCGGTCGAGCCCGGCGTCGGTGAGCCGGGCGGCGACGCCGCGCCCGTCGGTCTCCACCGGGCAGCGGGCCACGAGCCCGCCCTTCTCGAGCCGGTCGACGAGTCGGGTGACCCCCGATCGCGACAGCAGGACGGCGTCGGCGAGCTCGGTCATCCGCAGCCGCCTCCCCGGCGCCTCGGCCAGCTGGACGAGCACGTCGTAGGAGGCGAGCGGGAGGTCCTGCTCGGCGAGCAGCTCCGCCTCGAGCGCCCTGGTGAGCGCCGCGTGGGCGCGCAGGAACGCCCGCCACGCCGCCATCTGCGCTGATGTCGGCCCCGTGCGCCTCCGCTTCACCGAGACGTCGTCCTCCACCACCGTGCCCCCCGAGTCCGTCACGGGCGAAGATGCTACGTTCATCCGCCTCTGCTGCGCTCCGGCGTGCTTCCCGGCCCTGCGCAGACCCCGTCCGCGGGGAGGTTCCCGGCGGGCCCCGACGTACAGTGGACAGTGGGTGCGGGCAGCCGCACCCGGCAGCGTCGCGCCGTCGATGGAAGGTCCAGCGGATCCCCTGATGTCCACCACCGAGAGCACCAGCACCGTCGAGCAGGCCGTGCGGGCCGCGCTCGCCACCGTCGAGGACCCCGAGATCCACAAGCCGATCACGGACCTCGGCATGGTGAAGGGCGTCGACATCGCCCCGGACGGCCGCGCGCGCGTCGGCGTCTACCTCACGGTCGCCGGCTGCCCGATGCGCGAGACGATCACGTCGCGCGTCACCGCGGCGGTCTCGAAGGTCGCCGGTGTCAGCGGGGTCGAGGTCGAGCTCGACGTGATGAGCGACGAGCAGCGCCACGAGCTGCGCCGCAGCCTGCGGGGCGACGCGGCCGATCCGGTGATCCCGTTCGCGCAGCCGGGCTCGCTCACCCGCGTGTACTGCGTGGCGTCGGGCAAGGGCGGGGTCGGCAAGTCGTCGGTCACGGTCAACCTGGCCGCGGCGATGGCGGCGAAGGGTCTGAAGGTCGGGGTGGTGGACGCCGACATCTACGGCCACTCGGTGCCGCGGATGCTCGGCACGGCCGACCGGCCCACCAAGGTCGACGACATGATCATGCCGCCGCAGGCGCACGGCGTGAAGGTGATCTCGATCGGCATGTTCACCCCGGGCAACGACGCCGTCGTGTGGCGTGGCCCGATGCTGCACCGCGCGCTGCAGCAGTTCCTCGCCGACGTGTTCTGGGGCGACCTGGACGTCCTGCTGCTCGACCTGCCGCCGGGCACCGGCGACATCGCGATCTCCACGGCGCAGCTCGTGCCCAACGCCGAGCTGCTGGTGGTCACCACCCCGCAGATGGCGGCCGCCGAGGTGGCCGAGCGCGCGGGTTCGATCGCGCTGCAGACGCGCCAGCGGCTGGCCGGTGTGGTCGAGAACATGTCCTGGATGGAGCTGCCGGACGGCACCCGCATGGACGTGTTCGGCTCGGGCGGCGGTCAGACGGTGTCCGACTCCCTCACCCGGGCGCTCGGCGCCCCGGTGCCGCTGCTCGGGCAGGTGCCGCTGGAGCCGCGGCTGCGCGAGTGCGGCGACTCCGGCACCCCGATCGTGCTCGCGGAGCCGGAGAGCGCGTCGGCGCAGGCCCTGCGCGCGGTGGCGGAGAAGCTCACGGTGCGCTCCCGCGGCCTCGCCGGGATGAGCCTGAACATCTCCCCCGTGCGCAAGTAGAGCGTTCCGTCACGCCGCGATGCGGTAGGTGCTGCCGCTGCTGCCGGGCAACCACGCGTCCGGCAGCGCGGTGGCCAGGGCGTGCTGCGCGCGCCAGCCGGTGCAGTGCGCCGGCACCACCATCGCCGGGGCGAGCTCGGTGAGCGCGTCGATCGTCGGCGGGATCACCGGCTCGAACGCGGGACCGGACAGGTGCAGACCGCCCAGCAGCGCGTACAGCCGGTCGACGCCGGTGAGCCGCCGGGCGTGCCGGACGATGTTGACCGCTCCCGCGTGACCGCAGCCGGTGAGCACCACGAGCCCGCGGTCGCGGACGTGTACGACGAGCGCCTGGTCGTCGAGCACGAGCGGGTCGTGCTCCCACCCGGCGCCGGTCCAGGCCTGGTGGGCCGGGGGCATCCCGCGCTCGAACTCCGTGGTGCGGTCGACCTCCCCGGTGATCAGCACGCTGCCGTCCACCAGCAGGGACGGCTCGCGGCGCTCGACCACCTCGAAGCCCTCGCCCCCCAGGGCGCGCCTGCTCAGCGTGGGCAGGTCGAAGATCTCCCGGTTCGGCGGGGCCAGTCGCCTGCGCGTCCACGCGGCGGGGTGCACCACCATCGGCATGCCGCGCCGGAGCCGCCCGGAGAGGCCGGCAAGTCCACCGGCGTGGTCGAAGTGGCCGTGGCTGAGCACGATCCCCTGCGCCGCGGACAGGTCGACGCCCAGCCGGTCGGAGTTGACGACCACGGCGTCGGGCGACAGGCCGGTGTCGAACAGGAGCGTGGTGGTGGTCGCGCCCCGGTGGACCGCGACGAGCGCGGCGAAACCGTGCTCCGCCCGCATGCCCGCGTCGGTGCCGCCCTCCTCGAACTGCGCCGCGGTGACCCGCCCGCTGCCGAACTCCGCCCTGGTGACGCGGTCGTCGCCGGTGAGCAGGCCGTCGTAGACGTTGTCGACGAGCGTGGTGATCCGCACCTCGTCGACGGGTTGCAGCGCGATCGGGTCGAGCGCGGTGCCCTCCGCGGGCCGCGGGGCGCTTGCCTGCGCCTCGCCCGCCTGGCCGCCATCACACATGGCGACCACGCTAGCCGCTGCCCACCCGAGCCCGTGAGTGGATACGAGTGCTCGGGCACTCGTATCCACTCACGACCCCCTTCGGTCAGGCGCGGACCGCCTCCGCCCAGAGCCCCACGGCCTCGTCCACCTGCTCGGCGGTGACGATCAGCGGCGGGATCATCCGGACCACGTTGCCGTGCGGCCCGCAGGTGAGCAGCAGCAGGCCCTTGTCCGCCGCGGCGGCGTGGGCGCGGGTGGCGGCCACGGTGTCCGGGGCGCCGTCGGGCGTGCAGAACTCGTTGCCGACCATGAGCCCGAGCCCGCGGACGTCGGCGATGCCCGGGTGGTCGGCCGCCACCTTCTGCAGACCGTCGCGCAGGCGCAGGCCCTGTTCGGCGGCGTTGGCGACGAGCCCCTCGGACTCGATGACGTCGAGCGTGGCGAGCGCCGCGGCGCAGGCCACCGCGTTGCCGCCGTAGGTGCCGCCCTGCGAGCCCGGCCAGGCCTTGGCCATCAGCTCCTCGCTCGCCGCGATGCCCGACAGCGGGAACCCGCTCGCGAGGCCCTTCGCGGTGATCAGGACGTCCGGGGTGATGCCTTCGGCGTGCTGGTGGCCCCAGAACTTCCCGGTGCGTCCGAACCCGGTCTGCACTTCGTCGGCGATCAGCAGGATGCCGTGCGCGTCGGCCCGCTCGCGCAGCCCGGCGAGGAACGCGGGCGGCGTGGGCACGTACCCGCCCTCGCCGAGCACCGGCTCGATGACGAACGCGGCGACGTCCGACGCGGGCGCGGCGGTGATGAGGAGCCGGTCGAGCTCGCGGAGGCAGAACGCGACTGCCTCGTCCTCGCTCCACCCGTACCGGAACGCGTAGGGGAACGGCGCGAACGCGACGCCGCCCATGAGCGGGCCGATCCCGGCCCGGATCTTCGCGCCCGACGTGGTGAGCGCGGCGGCGCCCATCGTGCGGCCGTGGAACCCGCCCTCGAACGCGACCACGAGCGGCCGTCCGGTGGCCTGCCGGGCGAGCCGAACCGACGCCTCGACGGCCTCGCTGCCGGAGTTCATGAAGAACACGCTGTCCAGGCCGGCGGGCAGCACGTCGCCCAGCCGCTCGGCGAGCCGCTGCAGCGGCTGGTGCATGACGGTCGTGTACTGGCCGTGGATGAGGGTGGCGACCTGCTCCTGGGCGGCGGCGACCACCCGCGGGTGGCAGTGCCCGGTGCTGGTGACCCCGATCCCGGCGGTGAAGTCGAGGTAGCGGCGGCCCTCGAGGTCGTACACGTGCACGCCCTCGCCGCGGGCGACCTGCACGGGCGTCGCCTGCTTGAGCGCGGGGGACAAACGGGCCATGCCCACTCCTCAATCTTGTCTGATTGTTGACAATCCTCTCCGATGGAAGCACGCGAGGTGGCTCGCGGGCAAGCCTCGGGTGGGTGTCAGGCCGGCACGGCGGGAACCGGCGCGTCGGGCGCGAGGATCCGCGCGACGGCGTCGGCCATGTGCGCCTCCAGCACGGCGGCCATCCGCTCGGCGTCGCCGTCGCGCACGGCGTCGCACAGCTCGCGGTGCTCGGCGATCAGCGCGGCGGCCGGGGGCAGGGTCTCCTGCAGCGCGGCGAGGCACATCCGGGTCTCGACGAGCAGCGTCTCGGCCATCCGGCGCAGGCGCGGGCTGCCCGACGCCGCCACGAACTCGGCGTGGAAGGCGTGGTCGGCGTCGGCGAGGGCCACGGGGTCGGCGGCAGCGGCTTCCATCCGCGACAGCGCGGCCGTGAGCCGCTCGGCGGCGGCCGCGCGGTCACCCGCGAGCAGGAGCAGTCCGGCGGCCCGCTCGATCGCGGTGCGCGCGGTGTAGACGTCGCGGACGTCCTCGGCACCCAGCTCGCGCACGAACAGGCCGCGGTGGCGCTCGCTGCGCAGCAGCCCCTCGGCCACGAGCCGTTGCATCGCCTCCCGCAGCGGCCCCCGGCTCACGCCGAGCCGCGCGGCGAGCTCGACCTCCCCGAGCTGGGTGCCGGGCGGAAAGGTGCCGCGCATGATCGCGGTGCGGAGCCGGTCGGCGACGATCGCGGCCGTGGACCGCCGCTCCACCGGCTCCAGTTCACTCAGGTCCACAGTGCTCATTCGGTTCCGCTCCCCCTCCGGAGTTCGCCCGCCCGTCCGTCAGCCGGCGAACAGCGCACCGAGGCCGGTGCGCGGGGTGTCGGCCCCGGCGAGGCGCAACCCCTGCCAGATGCTCACCTGGTTGGCCGTGAGCACCGGCTTGCCGACGCGGGCGTCCAGCGCGTCGAGCAGGCCGACGGTGTGCAGTGCGGTGTCGGGCAGCAGCACGGCCTGGGCGTCCGGGTGGTCGGCCGCCGCGGCGAACTCCAGCACGGTCTCCGGCGGCAGGGTGCCGACCTCGGCGGCCGTGATGATGCCCTTGGCCGAGAGCGAGAGCACCTCGATGCCCGCGACGCCGAGGAAGGCGACGAACCGCTCCGCGACGTCGTCGGGGTAGGTGGCCCCGATCGCGACCCGGGAGACGCCCAGCCGCGCGCACGCGTCCACGAACGCGAACGACGTGCTCGACGCCGGCACACCCGAGACCTTCCCGAGCGCCTCGACCTGGGCGCTCGCGCCGTCCCAGCCGAATACGAAGCTCCCGCTCGTGCACGCCCAGACGACGGAGTCGAGGGACCCGCCCAGCGTGCGCACGCCGTCGGCCAGCACGTCGTCGCCGCCGATGTCGAGCAGCGCGTCGACGCGGTGGGCGTCCTCGCGCATGAGGGTGTGCACCAGCGGGAGCCGCGGGCCGTCCAGCAGCGACTCGGCGAGCGGGTAGTCGTCCTCGGCGGAGTAGCCGGGGTAGAGGATGCCGACGGTGGGGGCGCTCATGCGACTCCTGGTGTGAGGTGGTCGTGGGTGGCGAGCAGGCTGCCCCCGCCCACCGCCTCGCGGCCCATGGCGCGCAGCGCTGCCCACATGGTGACCTGGTTGGCGGTGAGGACGGGCTTGCCGAGCGCCTGCTCGAGGGGCTCGATGAGGTCGTAGGTGGGCACGTTGGTGCAGCTGATGAACAAGGCCTCGGCCGCCGGGTTGTCGGCGGCGCGCACGACCTCGACGACCTCCGAGTAGCTGACCCGCCAGATGTTGCCGAGCAGGCCGAGGCCCTCGCTCGACACGGTGCTCACGCCGTGCTCGGCGAGGTAGGCGACGAGGCGGCGGGTGACCGGCTCGACGTACGGGGTGGCGATGGCCAGCCGGGAGACCCCGAGGGCGCGCAGCGCGCCGATCAGGGCACCCGACGTGGTGCGTGCGACGGGCGCGCCCGCGTCCTCCATCGTGCGGCGGAGCACCTCCTCGCCCGCCGCGCCCTCCACGAAGCTGCCCGACGTGCACGCGTAGATCACCACCCCCGGTTCGGGGGTGAGCACGTCGCGGGTGGCCCGCCGCACGGCACGGCGATCGCCGCAGGCCACCGCCATCTCCACGGTGACCGGGGTGGTGAAGAACGGCAGGCGGGTGAGGTAGAGCGACACGTCCTCGGGCGCCCAGCGCCACAGCTCGCGGTCGAGGGCGAAGTCGAACGGGGCGACGACACCGATCCCCTGCTGGCGGTCGGGCTCGGCGAGGCCGACCGAGAGCTCCGTGGGCACGGCCGGCTACCCGAGCCGCTCGTACACCAGGCGCTCGCCGAGGCTGCCGGACCGCCAGACGTCGTGGCAGGCCTCGGCCATCGCGTCGAGCCCCTCGGTGATCGAGGCGTAGACGTTGCCCGGGACCCAGCCGACGTCCCCGTTGATCAGCAGGTTGTTGCGGCCGTAGAAGATCGCGAGGTCGATCCCGCCCGCGTCCGCGTCGATGCCCTGGTCGGCCTTGAACGCGGAGTCGAGCATGCCGCCCGCGAAGTCGAAGAGCACGACGTCGCCGGGGATCGGGGTAACGGTCGGGTTCTCCCGGCCGACATCGGCGAAGCGCGGCACGATCGTGTAGACCTCGTTGCGCGCGTACTTGGCATGCTGCGCCTCACCGGCCAGCGGGCCGTTCTCGAGGGCTCGCCACACCGCGGCGGTGGTGCGCGGCGCCTCCTTCTCCAGCAGCTCAGCCACGCAGGACACACCACGGCGGGCGAGGCTGATGCGGAGGAACTTCGACATAGGGCCGCTCCCGGCGTCCAGAGAAGGTGTACACCGCGGCGCCGCGGATTGTTGACAATAGTACGAGGGCTTCCTAGCGTGTCAATCCTCGCCCCCCGCTCGGGAAGGTCCCGCCGAATTGCCCGTTTCCGCTGGTCAGCGAGCTCGCCCGACGATCGCGGTGCTGCACGGCGACGATCGACCGCCGGGCCTCGAGCTCCCCGGCATGCGCTTCGCCTCCGACGCGTCCTCGCTCGCCGAGGTCCTGCCCGGCGCAGAGGTGCTGCTCGTGTGGGACTTCCTCTCCGACGCCGTGCGCGACGCGTGGCCCGCCGCCGACGCGCTGCGCTGGGTGCACACCGCGAGCGCGGGCGTCGACCGGCTCACCTTCCCCGGCCTGCTCGAGTCCGACGTCACGCTCACCAACTCGCGCGGCGTGTTCGACCGGCCCATGGCGGAGTACGTGCTCGGCCTGGTCCTCGCGATGGCGAAGGATCTCCCCGGCACGCTGGCAGCGCAGGCGCGCCGCGAGTGGCACCACCGCGAGACCGAGCCGATCGCCGGGCGCTGCGCCGTGGTGGTCGGCGGCGGCCCGATCGGGCGCGCGATCGCCGCGCTGCTCGGCGCCGTGGGGATGGACGTGGAGCTGGTCGGGCGGAAGGACTTCGACGGTCTCCCCGGGCTGCTGCCCCGCGCCGACTGGCTCGTGCTCGCCGCCCCGCTCACCGACGCCACCCGCGGCATGCTCGACGCCGCCGCGCTGGCGCGGCTGCGCCCCACCGCGCGCGTGATCAACGTGGGCCGGGGGGCGCTCGTCGTCGAGCCGGACCTCGTCGACGCGCTGCAGGGGGGCCGGCTCGGGGGTGCCGCCCTCGACGTCTTCGCCCGCGAACCGCTCCCGCCCGACTCGCCGCTGTGGACCCACCCGGGCGTGATCGTCTCGCCGCACATGTCCGGCGACCTGATCGGCTGGCGGGAGCAGCTGGTGGAGGTGTTCCGCGACAACCTCGACCGCTACCGCACGGGCGCGACGCTGCGCAACGTCGTGGACAAGACGCTGGGATACGTCACGACCGGAGGTGGCACGTGAGCGCCGACCTGACCGCCACCGAGCTGCTCGCGGCCTACCGCTCGGGCGAGCTCTCCCCCGTCGAGGCCACCGAGGCGGCCCTGCAACGGATCCGGCGGTACGACCCGCAGGTCAACGCGTTCTGCCTGGTCGACGCCGATGCCGCGCTCGGGGCGGCGAAGGAGTCGGAGGAGCGCTGGCGCCGCGGTGAGCCGCTCGGAGCGCTGGACGGCGTGCCGACCTCGATCAAGGACATCCTGCTCACCCGCGGCTGGCCCACGCTGCGCGGGTCGCGCACCGTCGACCCGACCGGCCCGTGGGAGGTCGACGGCCCGCACGTCGCGCGCGTGCGCGAGCACGGCGCTGTGCTGCTCGGCAAGACCACCACCCCGGAGCTGGGCTGGAAGGGCGTCACCGACAACCCGCTGACCGGGGTCACCCGCAACCCGTGGGACATCTCCCGCACGGCGGGCGGCTCGTCCGGAGGCAGCGCGGCGGCCGTGCTGCTCGGGATGGGCCCGCTGTCCCTCGGCACCGACGGCGGCGGCTCCGTGCGGATCCCGGCCGCCTTCACCGGCACCACGGCGCTCAAGCCCACGTACGGCCGGGTGCCGCACTTCCCGCCGAGCCCGTTCGGCACCCTCGCCCACGTCGGGCCGATGACCCGCACCGCCGCCGATGCCGCGCTGCTGCTCGACGTGGTGTCCGGCCGCGACAGCCGCGACCCGTGGGCGCTCGCCCCGGCCGGCTCGGCGGCGGCGGCGCTCGACCAGGGCGTGGCGGGCCTGCGGATCGCCGTCAGCCCCACGCTCGGGTACGTCGACGTGCACCCTGAGGTCGCCGCGGCGTTCACGGCGGCGGTGGAGGTGTTCGCCGAGCTCGGTGCCCACCTGGAGGAGGCCGATCCCGGCTTCGCCGACCCGATCGAGGCCTTCGAGACGCTGTGGTTCAGCGGGGCCGCGAAGTCGATCGAGAACCTCGGGCCCGAGCAGCGCGCGCAGATGGACCCGGGCCTCGTGGCGGTCAGCGAGCAGGGGGCACGGGCCTCGGCGCTGGACTACCTCACCGCGATGGCCGTGCGCAACGAGCTCGGCACGCTCATGGGCGAGTTCCACAACCGCTACGACCTGCTGCTCACGCCGACCCTCCCGCTGCCCGCCTTCGAGGCGGGCGTCGAGGTGCCCCCGGGGTGGCCGCACGAGCGGTGGACGACGTGGACGCCGTTCACCTACCCGTTCAACATGACCCAGCAGCCTGCGGCGAGCGTGCCGTGCGGGTTCGCCGAGGGCCTGCCGGCGGGGCTGCAGATCGTCGGCCCGCGCCACGCCGACAACGCGGTGCTCGCCGCGGCCCACGCGTTCCAGCAGGCCACGGACTGGCACACCCGCAGGCCCTGACCCGGGCGGACGAGCCGATCAGGTGGCGTCCGGGTCGACCGGCGGCACCTCGTTCTTCGCCAGCCGGTCCGGCGCGGGCGCGGGCGCGGGCGGCGGGCTCTTCGTGAGGTTCGGCTTCGGCGGGGTGTAGCCGTTGGGCTTGGGCGGGTCGTCGTCGAAGAGCGTGCGTGTGACGGCCGTGCGCGGGTTGAAGTTGCGCAGGCCCCGCAGCTCCTCGAGCGGCTTGCGCAGCTCGTCGAACTCCGGGCCGAGCTCGCCGCGCAGCTGCTCGCGCGCGCCCGTGGCGTACTCGCGGACCTGCCGGATGGCTTTGCCCGCCCAGGCCGCGGCCGATGGCAACCGCTCCGGCCCGAGGATGAACAGGCCGGCCACGATCAACACGAGGATCTCGCCCCAGCCCACGCTCTCGAACACGGGACCACCTTAGTCCGAGGCCAGGACGACGGACACCGTCAGCGGGCGACCCTCGCGCACCAGCTCGACGTCCACGGTGTCGCCGGGGTTGCGTTCCCGCACCGCGACGACCAGCTCGTCGGCACCCGCGATCGGCCTGCCGCCCAGGCGGACGATCACGTCGCCCTCCAGGATCCCGGCGGCCTCGGCGGCGCCTCCCTGCTGCACGTTCTGCACCTGCGCGCCGTCGGTGGTGCCGTCGCTGACCGACCGCGCGTTGATGCCGATCTCCGCATGGGTGACCGCCCCGGTGCGGATCAGCTCCTCGGCGATGCCGCGGGCGTCGTCGATCGGGATGGCGAAGCCCAGGCCGATGGAGCCGCCCTCCCCCATCCCGATGCTGCGGATGGCCGTGTTGATGCCCACCACGGCGCCCGTGGAGTCGACGAGCGGACCGCCCGAGTTGCCGGGGTTGATCGCGGCGTCGGTCTGGATCGCGTCGATGACCGCGTTGGTGTCGGTGCCGGACCCGTCGAGGCGCACCGGCCGGTCGAGCGCGCTGACGATGCCCTCGGTGACGGTGCCGACCAGGCCCAGCGGCGACCCGATCGCGATCACGCCGTCGCCGACGACCAGGCCGGCCGACGAGCCGAACGTGGCCACCACCGGGTTGGCGACCTCCACCTTCACCACCGCGAGGTCGGTCTTCGGGTCGCGCCCCACGATCTGGGCGGCGGCACGCGTGCCGTCGTGGAAGATCGCCTCGATCTGGGCGCCGGTGACCTCGGCCGCGGGTGCCACCACGTGGTTGTTCGTGAGCACGTAGCCCGAGGGGTCGATCATCACGCCGGAGCCGGTGCCGCCCTCGTCGCCCACCCGGACCTCGAACGAGACCACCGCGGGCACCGTGCGGGCCGCGATGTCGGCCACCGAGCCGGGCGGACGTTCCCGGGCCGGGACGGTCTGGCTGATCATGGGATCGGGGTCGGTGAGCCCCGCCGCCCCCTCGGCGGTGTAGCGGCCGACCAGCCCGCCCGCGGCACCGACGAGCAGCGCGACGGCGGCGAGCACGGCGAGCGCCCGCGGCTCGACCCGGCGGCCGAACAGCAGCTCACGCAGGCTCAGGCGGGCCCCTTCGCCGCGCACGGGCTCGGCGGGGGTGGAGCCGGCCACGGCCGGCGGGCCCAGCGCGACCGGGCTCTCCGGGTCGCGCCACGGGTCGCGCTCGGCGCCCTCGGTCCAGAACGGATCGGGGTGCGCCGCGCCGTTGGAGGACCCGTTGTCGCCCGGGCGCTGCAGCGACGGCGTGGCCGCGTCGGGACGGCCGAACGCGCTGGCCAGCGCGGCGGGCGGCGGGGCGACGAGAGTGGTGCGCTGCGGGGTGCCGTTGCGCTGGGCGGCGAAACCGCCCTCGACGCCTCCCGGGCGGCCGAACACCGCGGCCGTCTCGGGGTCGACCTCGGGCCGCTCCAGCGGGCGCGGCCCGAGACGCGGGGGTGTGGCATCGGACTTCGAGAGCTCCACCGGCGTCGAGAGCTCCACCGTGTGGTCCTCGCCAGCGCCCTCGGTGCCGTCGGCAGCGCTCCCCTCGGCGGGGCTGTTGGGATCGCTCATCCCTCGGCGGACTCCTGAACTGGGCGGACCTGACCCCACCAGACTGCCTCAGCGGCGGTGAAGTCCGCGTAGCTCAGCGGTTGCCGCCCTCGGCGGGCCGGCGCGACGGGGTGGACGGCGACGTCGACGTGGGCGCGGTGGTGGGCGTGGGCGCGAGCTGCAGCCGCGCGTCGACCGGGCTGGCGGGGGTGCCGCCGAGCACCGGCTGTTCGAACTCACCGGGGGGCGCGGGCGCCGCGGCGCCGCTCACGACGGTGGGGACGGCGAAGGCGATGGCGCCGACCGCGAGGCCGGACACGGCGACCCCGGCCCCGAGCCGGAGCCTGCGATGGCGGTCGTGTCGCCGGGCGGTGGTGTCGACATCGGTGCGCGGGGCGGCGGGGTGCTCGGGACGCAGCACCGAGACGAACTGCCCCTCAGGGGTGACCGCGAGCCCGGCGGGCGGCGCGGGGAGGTCGGTGTCCTGCGGGATCGAGCGCAGGCTCGACAGCAGGGAGGAGGGAAGGCTCGGACAGTCTGCGGTGCGCAGGGCGGCACGCGCCTGGCCCTGCGCGACGACCTGGGCGGCGCACTCGGGGCACTGGGCGAGGTGCTGGGTGGCCCGCAGGTGCGGACCGGGGGCGAGTTCCTCGTCGACGTACGCGACGATGGCGTCGGACGACAGGTGAGCCTGACCCCAGTCGGGTGTGGTCACCGAGATGCGCCAACGCCCAGAACTCACCCGTGTACCTCCTCGAGCTCGCCCACACGGTCCTCCGCGGCCCGGCGGCGCTCGAGAGCGCTGCGCAGGGCGGCCCGGCCGCGGTGGATCCTGCTTCTCACCGTACCGAGCTTCACGCCGAGAGTCGCGCCGATCTCCTCGTACGACAGGCCTTCGACGTCGCACAGCACGACCGCCGCGCGGAACTCCGGCGGCAGCTCGTCGAGCGCGGCCTGCAGCTTGGGGTCGAGGTGGGTGTCGGAGAACACCTGCTCGGGCTGCGGCCCGCTGCCGGGCAGCCGGTCGGTGTCCTCGGGCAGCGCCTCCATCCGGATGCGGGAACGGCGGCGCACCATGTCCAGGAACAGGTTCGTGGTGATGCGGTGCAGCCAGCCCTCGAACGTGCCCGGCTTGTAGGAGGCGAGGGAGCGGAACACCCGGACGAACGTCTCCTGGGTGAGGTCCTCTGCGTCATGCGGGTTGCCGGTCAGGCGGTACGCGAGGCGGTAGACGCGGTCGGCGTGCTCACGCACCACGTCGTCCCAGCTCGGTGGGGTCCAGCCGGCCTCCTCACCGGGCAGCAACGTGCTGCTCGGCAGTGTGGCTGAGCCTTCGCTCATCGTCGGGTCGCACCTCCTGCGGCGGGTCGTGCCCCCTGGCCAACGGAACACCGGTGCTCGTTGTTCCCGGCACTCCCACGGCCGACGACCCCGGCCGATGGCACCTACGGTGCCCGATACCCGTGAATTAGTGGTGAGAACCGGCTGAGAGGAGCCTGATAGAACCGGCCAAGTAGCCTCTCCCCCATGTGGGTGCCGGACGCCGCCACCGATCTGTGGGCGCTGCGCGACCACGTCGGATCCTACCTCTCCGAGGACGACGTGCTCCTGTCCGCACGGGCGGAGGCAGAGCGTTCCGGCTGCGTCCCCCTCGGGCCGGATGCGGGCGCCGGCCTGCGCTTCCTCGCGGCCACCATCGGGGCGCGCGCCGTGGTGGAGATCGGCACCGGCACCGGGGTGAGCGGGCTGTGGCTGCTGCGGGGCATGGCGTCCGACGGCACCCTCACCTCCATCGACATCGATCCCGAGCACCAGCGGGCCGCCCGGGCCGCGTTCCTCGCCGCGGGGTACGGCCCCGCCAACCTCCGGCTGATCAACGGCCTGGCGCTCGAGGTGCTGCCGAGGCTCACCGACGCCGGCTACGACCTGGTGTTCGTCGACGCCGGGCCGGCCCAGTACCCGCGCTACCTCGAGGAGGCCGTGCGCCTGCTGCGCGACGGCGGGATCGTGGTCTTCGCCGGGGCGCTCGGCGCCGGGATCGTGGACCCGGAGGCCACCGACCCGGGCACCGTGGGCCTGCGCGAGGTGGGCCGGCTGGTCCGCGACGACGACCGCCTGGTGCCGGTGCTGCTCCCCCTGGGTGACGGCCTCCTGGCCGCCCTGAAGGCCCCTACTTCCTGAGAGGCCCGGCACGCCCCCTCAGAGGGCCGTGGCGCCCTTGCCCAGCACCACCACGCCGCCCTGGCTCACGGTGTAGCGCGCGCGGTCCAGGCCCAGGTCGACGCCCACCAGCGCGCCGTCGGGGATCACCACGTTCTTGTCGAGGATGGCGCCGCGCACGATCGCGCCGCGCCCGACGCTGACGCCGGGCAGCACGACCGAGTCGGACACCTCGGCCCCGGCCTCGACGCGGACGTTCGGGCTGATCACCGAGCGGCGCACGATGGCACCGGAGATGATCGTGCCCGCGCCGACGATCGAGTCCTGCGCGATGCCGCCCTCCACGAACTTGGCGGGCGGCAGCGGGGCCATCGCCGTGCGGATGGGCCAGCGCTGGTTGTACAGGTTGAAGATCGGGTGCACCGACACCAGGTCGGTGTGGGCCTCGTAGTACGCGTCGATGGTGCCGACGTCGCGCCAGTAGCCCGCGTCGCGGTCGGTGGCGCCGGGCACCACGTTGTCGGCGAAGTCGTAGACGGCGGCGTCGCCCTGCGCGACCAGCCGCGGGATGATGTCGCCGCCCATGTCGTGGTCGGAGTCGCCGTCCTCGGCGTCGGCCCGCAGGGCCTCGAGCAGCACCTCTGTGGTGAAGATGTAGTTGCCCATCGAGGCGAACGTGACGTCCGGGTCGTCGGGCACCGAGGGCGGGTCGGAGGGCTTCTCCAGGAAGTCGGTGATCTTGCCGCCGGGCTCGGAGTTGATCACGCCGAACGCCTTGGCCTCGGCCCGCGGCACCCGGATGCCCGCGACGGTGACGCCCGCGCCGCTCTCGATGTGACGCGCCAGCATCTGACCAGGGTCCATGCGGTAGACGTGGTCGGCGCCGAACACCGCGATGTAGTCGGGGCGCTCGTCGTAGACCAGGTTGAGGCTCTGGAAGATCGCGTCGGCGCTGCCGGTGTACCAGCGCCTGCCGAGCCGCTGCTGGGCGGGCACCGTGGTGATGTACTGCCCGAGCACGCTCGAGAGCCGCCAGGTGGTGGAGATGTGGCGGTCGAGCGAGTGGGACTTGTACTGGGTGAGCACGCACACCCGGTGCATGCCCGCGTTGACCAGGTTGGACAGCACGAAGTCGATGAGGCGGTAGTTGCCGCCGAACGGCACCGCGGGTTTGGCGCGGTCGGCCGTGAGCGGCCACAACCGCTTGCCCTCGCCACCGGCGAGGACCATCCCCAGGACGTTGGCCCCCAGTGCCAGTGGTGTGGCGGAGGACATCCGCGCCCCCGTCATGGCGTCGCCCCGACCCGGGCCCCTACCGGCAGCGTCGTCACAGCCCTGACCCTAGTGCGCGGCAACGGTGCCGGGCCAGCGGAACGCCCGGTTGGGCCTGTGATCCGCCGCCCCGCGCGGCGGCGGGCGCGATGCCCTACCGTTCGCGCGTGCGCATCGGCCTGCTCACCCGCGAGTACCCCCCGGACGTCTACGGCGGCGCCGGCGTGCACGTCGGGCACCTCGCACCGGCGCTGCGCGCGCTGGTGGACGTCGACGTGCACTGCTTCGGCGAACCGCGGGAGGCGCCCGACACCTACGCGCACCGGTCGCCACCGGCGCTCGACGGGGCGAACCCGGCGCTGCAGACGCTCGGCGCGGACCTGTCGATGGTGGCCGCGCTCGGCGGGGTGGACCTCGCCCACTCCCACACCTGGTACGCCAACATGGCGGGCCACCTGGCGATGGTGCTCCACGGGGTGCCCCACGTCGTCACCGCGCACTCGCTCGAGCCGCGCAGGCCGTGGAAGGCCGAACAGCTCGGCGGCGGGTACCGGCTCTCGTCGTGGGTGGAGCGCACCGCATACGAGGCGGCGGACGCGGTGATCGCGGTGAGCGCGGGCATGCGCGAGGACGTGCTGGACTGCTACCCCGCCCTCGACCCCGAACGCGTCCACGTCGTGCACAACGGCATCGACACCGACTTCTACCGCCCGGATCCCGCGCGGGACGCCGTGCTCGCGGCGGGCATCGACCCGGACCGGCCGAGTGTGGTCTTCGTCGGGCGGATCACCCGGCAGAAGGGACTCGGGCACCTGATCGCGGCCGCCCACCACATCGACCCGGCCGCACAGGTCGTGCTGTGCGCGGGAGCGCCGGACACCCCCGAGATCGCCGCGGAGACCGAGGCCGCGGTGGCGGAGCTGAGCGCCGCCCGTTCCGGCGTCGTGTGGGTGCGCGGGATGCTGCCCACCACGTCGGTGCGCCAGATCCTGTCCGCGGCCACCGTGTTCGTATGCCCGTCGGTGTACGAGCCGCTGGGCATCGTCAACCTGGAGGCGATGGCCTGCGGCACCGCCGTGGTGGCCTCCGACGTCGGCGGCATCCCCGAGGTCGTCGCCGACGGCGAGACCGGCCTGCTCGCCCACTACGCCGAGGACGACGTGGAGACGTTCCGGACCGGGCTCGCCGAGGCGATCAACGCGCTGCTCGCCGACCCGGCCCGCGCCGCCGCGATGGGCGAGGCGGGCCGGGCCAGGGCGGAGCGGGAGTTCAGCTGGCAGCAGGCCGCCGCACGAACCGTGGAGATCTACCGGACGCTCGTCGCGGCCTGAGTCGAGACCTGAGCCCGCGCCTTGACCCGGGCGCGGTGCGCGGCCACCGCGGAGCGGTTGGCGCACGCCGACGAGCAGTAGCGGCGCGCCGCGTTGCGGGAGGTGTCGGCGAACACCTTCGCGCAACCCTCGGCGGCGCACCGGCCGTGGCGGCTGACGCCGTACTCGGACACGAGCATCGCCAGCGCGAACGCGGTGGTGGCCCGGATGCGGTCGACGAGGCCCGCCTCCGGCGGCGTGTAGTGCAGGTGCCAGCCCTCGCCGTCGTGGTCGGTGAGGTGCGGCTCGATCCGCACGTCGACTAGCAGCGCGTTGATCGCGGCGGCGGCCTCCGCGTCGGTGGTGGCGTCGAAGACGGTGCGCAGCCTGCGGCTCCAGGCGCGCAGCTTGGGTTCGACGCTGTCGGGGGCGTCGATCGCGCGGTAGGAGTGCGCGACCAGCACGCCGCGCAGCTGGTCCGGAACCCGACCCTCGGGGTCCTCGATGACGGCGTTCACCAGGTCCACGGCAGCGCCGAGGGCATCGCTCCGGTAACCGATGAAGTCCATTGGGCTATTACTACCAGACGCTCCCCGTGTAAGGTTCCAACCAAGGACGCCTATTACCGGAGGGAGGCGCGGCCATGCGGTGCGCGCGGTGCGGGTGGCCCAGCGAGGAAGCGGCGGTGCTGTCCACGCACGCCACGTCCCAGGGCTGGGTGCGCTACCGCCGGTGCGTCTGCGGCGAGGTCGCGATCGAACTCGTGACGCTCGGCCCCGCCACGGGCACACAAGTGCGGCCCCTGCGCGAGTCGGCGGGCGACGCGCTCAGGACACCCTGACGGTCAGGGCACACGACGACGAACGGCACCGGTGGGCGGCCGTCGCCGTCCACCGGTGCCGTTGATCGGGAACCGGTTTGCCCCGTGGCCGGGGCGCGCCTGCACTCAGCCGGAGGCGGCCTTGAGCGCGTCGCCGAGGTCGCTGGCTTCCTCCGCCGACATCTCGACGACCAGGCGGCCGCCCCCTTCGAGGGGGACGCGCATCACGATGCCCCGACCCTCCTTGGTCACCTCCAGGGGACCATCACCGGTCCGGGGCTTCATCGCCGCCATCTCCTGCCTCCTCCGTCGTCGTTAGTGGCCAGAGCCGTTGGCATCGCGGGTCTCGTTGCCGCTGCGCGGGCGTAGCGCGCGGCGAGGATGCTGGGAACATCTTTCCTCATCCGGCGGACAGGGGTGCAACCGGAGCGATCAACCGGTCTGATTGTTCACCCTTCGCAGTCACACCGTCGCTGCCCGCCAGCAGTCCGCGACGTGGTCGTCCACCAGTCCGGCGGCCTGCATGAGCGCGTAACAGGTGGTCGGCCCGACGAAGCGCAGCCCGAGCTTCTTGAGCGCGCGGGCCATCGCCACGGACTCCGGCGTGGTGGCCGGCACGTCCGCGAGGGTGGCGGGCCGGCGGTGGGCACCGGGCTCCGGGGCGAAGGACCAGAGCAGCTCGTCGAGCGGCCGGTCCATGTCCACGACGCGGCGCGCGTTGTGGACGGTGGCCTCGATCTTCGCCCGGTTGCGCACGATCCCGGCGTCGCCGAGCAACCGCTCCACGTCCGCCTCGCCGAAGCCGGCGACCACGGCCGGGTCGAAACCGGAGAACGCGGCGCGGAACGCAGGCCGCTTGCGCAGGATGACCAGCCAGGACAGGCCGGACTGGAACCCCTCCAGCGTCAGCCGCTCGAACAGCGCGGTGACCCCGCGCAAGGGCCGGCCCCACTCCTCGTCGTGGTAGGCGACGTACTCGGGCGCGGAGCCCGCCCAGGCGCAGCGCACGCGCCCGTCGGTGCCGGTCGTCGTCATCGGTCACCCTCCGCCATGCCGGGCGACGCCGCCAGCGCCGACTCCAGCTCCGCCACCCGGGCGAGCAGGCCGTCGCGCTGCGCACCGGTGCGGTCGAGCTCGTCGGCGAGCCGGTCCAGCACCCAGTCGACCTCGTCCATGCGGTAGCCGCGCAGCGCCTGCTGGAACCGCAGCTCACGCACGTCGGCGCCGTCGATCTCACCGGCGGGCAGCCGGGTCGGGGTGGCCCCCGGCGGCAGCGGAGCCAGCTCCTCGCCACGCCCGAAGACGAGCGTGGCTATCCCGAACAGGGCGGCCCCGACAGCCGCGACGACCAAGAGGTAGATCAGCGCGGTCCCCACCCCGCCGATCCCATCACGCACCCCCGGTCAACGCACGGATCGGGGGTCGATCGGCCACGCCGAGCGTGCTCGCCGCCGGCAGCCACTCCCCCTCCACCTGCACGAACTGGGTGAGCGCCGCGCCCGAATCGGACACGCCGCAGCGGGCGAGCGCCGCCGCGAGGATCTGGCGCGCCATCACCCCCAGCTGCAGCAGCGACCGGTTCCGGTGCTTGCGCACCCCCAGGTTCACCTGGGCGAGGCCGTCGAGACCGAGCCGGGCGTAGGTGTCGAGCAGCAGGCCGATCTCCACGCCGTAGCCCGGCGCGAACGGCACGGACTCCAGCAACTCCCGGGTGCCCGCGTACTCACCGCCCAGCGGCTGCACGATCCCGGCGAGCTCTGGTCGCAGCGCCGCCAGCAGCGGCCGCACGAGCAACTCGGTGACCCGCCCGCCGCCGGTGTCGACCTCCGCGGTCTCCAGGCGCAGCGGACGCCGGTAGAAGCCCTTCACCAGCGCGACCCCCCGCTCGGTGAGCAGCGGGCCGAGCAGGGCGGGCACGAAGCCCGGGTCGAAGTCGACGAGGTCGGAGTCGAGGTAGCAGACGACGTCACCGGTGGTGGCGGCGAGCGACCGCCACAGCACCTCCCCCTTGCCCGGCACCGGGTCGACCTCCGGCAGCACGTCGGTGCGCAGCACCACCCGCGCGCCCGCGGCGGCGGCCACCTCGACCGTGCGGTCGGTGGAGCCGGAGTCGACCACCACCAGCTCGTCGACCAGCGGCGCCGGGCCGCGGGTCAGGGGCACGATCGCGGCGACGATCGCCCCGACCGTGGCCTCCTCGTCGAGGGCGGGCAGCACCACCGAGACCCGGCGGCCCGCCTTCGCCGCCACGAGCTCCTCGACGCTCCAGCGGGGCTCCTGCCACGTCCGCCGGGCGAACCACTCCTCGATGACCGGATCCACCTGTCCGCTCCCTCCCGTGCCTGGTTGCGGGTTGGCGATCACCGATGACCGACGCGACCACGTCTCGAGAGGGTCCCACCGACAGGCGGCCCGCGGGAGGGGTCAGCCGTCAACGGGCTTGGCGCACGCGTCCAGCGCATCGGCCACATCGGTGGCGACGACCAGGCGCTCGATCGCCTCCGGCCGCACGAACCCGCGCTCCCCCAGCCCGCGCACCCACTCCAGCAGCCCGGCGTAGTGCCCGTCGGGGTCGAGCACCACCACGGGCTTGCGGTGCATGCCCAGGTAACCCGCCGTCCAGACCTCGAACAGCTCCTCGCAGGTGCCCACGCCGCCCGGCAGCGCGAGGAACGCGTCGGCGTGGGCCTCCATGAGGGCCTTGCGCTCCCGCATCGTGTCGACGACGAGCAGCTCGTCGGAGTCGTGGTCGGCCCACTCGAGGTCGACGAGCGCCTGCGGGATCACCCCGACGGTGCGCGCCCCGCCCGCGCGGGCGGCGGCACCGACGGCACCCATCATCGCCGCCTTCCCGCCACCGGACACGAGCTGCCAGCCGCGGGCCGCGATCCCGGCGCCGACGTCGGCCGCGAGCCGCAGGTAGCGCTCCGGCAGGCCCTCGATCGAGCCGCAGTACACGCAGACGGCCAGCGAGCCGCTCAATGCGCCTCCTCCCACGCTCGCCACGCGTCCTGCACGATCTTCACCGCGTCGTCGACGTCGTCGGTGAGGTGCAGCAGTGCGAGGTCCTTCTCGCCGACCTTGCCGGCACCCAGCACCGTGGTGGCGATCCAGTCGTACAGCCCGCCCCAGTACTCGCTGCCCAGCAGCACCACCGGGAACTTCGTGACCTTCTTCGTCTGCACCAGCGTGAGGGCCTCGAACAGCTCGTCGAGCGTGCCGAAGCCGCCGGGCAGGCACACGAAGGCCTGCGAGTACTTCACGAACATCGTCTTGCGCGCGAAGAAGTAGCGGAAGTTGATGCCCAGGTCGACCCAGTCGTTGAGGCCCTGCTCGAAGGGCAGCTCGATGCCCAGCCCCACCGACAGCCCGCCTGCGTCCGAGCAGCCCTTGTTGGCCGCCTCCATCACGCCCGGCCCGCCCCCGGTGATCACCGCGAAGCCCGCCTCGGCGAGGGCCGTGCCCAGCGCCCGGCCCTGCGCGTACTCGGGGTGGTCGCGCGGCGTGCGCGCCGAACCGAACACGGTGACCGCCCTCGGCAGCTCCGCGAGCATGCCGAAGCCCTCGACGAACTCGGCCTGGATGCGCATCACCCGCCAGGGGTCGGTGTGCACCCAGTCGCTGGGACCGCGCGAATCGAGCAACCGCTGGTCGGTGGTGGTCGGCTCGTTCCGCCGTTCGCGCCGCAGCACGACAGGGCCGCGCTGCTTCTCCTCGGGGCGCCGCGCCCCGTCCGTGCTCATGGCGGCCAGGGTAGTGAGCGCACGTGTCAGCCGAGGAAACGGCGGAGGACGTCGAGCGCCTCCGTGATCCGGGCCGGGTCCACGTGCTCGTCGCGGGTGTGGGCGAGGTTCGGGTCGCCCGGGCCGTAGTTCAGCGCCGGGATGCCGAGCGCCGCGAAGCGCGAGACGTCCGTCCAGCCGTACTTGGCGGTGGGCTCGGCGCCGGTGGCGGCCAGGAACTCACGCGCGGCGGGGGCGCCCAGCCCCGGCAGCGCACCCGGCGACAGGTCGGTGATCTCGAGCTCGAAGCCCTCGAACACCTCCCGCACGTGCTTCTCCGCGGCCGCGGCGTCGCGGTCGGGGGCGAACCGGAAGTTGATCGTGACCACGCACTCGTCGGGCACCACGTTGCCCGCCACCCCACCGGCGATGCGCACGGCCTGCAGGCCCTCCCGGTACCGGCAGCCGTCGATCTCGACCTCGCGGGCCGGGTACGCGGCCAGCCGTTCCAGCACGGGCCCTGCCGCGTGCACGGCGTTCTCGCCCAGCCATGAGCGGGCCGAGTGGGCCCGCCGGCCGCGCAGGGTGATCTCCGCCCGCAGGGTGCCCTGGCAGCCCGCCTCGACGGCCCCGTTCGTCGGCTCGCCGAGGATCGCGAGGTCGGCGGCGAGCCAGTCGCGGTGCTCGCGCTCGATGCGTCCGAGCCCGTTGCGCACCGCCTCGACCTCCTCGCAGTCGTAGAACACGAACGTGAGGTCGTGGCGCGGATCCGGCAGCACGGCCGCGAGGTGGGCGAACACGGCGTCGCCCGCCTTCATGTCGGAGGTGCCGCAGCCGTAGATCAGGCCCTGGTCACGCCTGCTGGGCACGTTGTCGGCGATCGGCACCGTGTCGATGTGCCCCGCGAGCAGCACGCGCCCGGGCCGGCCCAGGTCGGTGCGCGCCAGCACCGCGTGGCCGGACCGCAACACCTCCAGGTGCGGGGCCTGGGCGCGCAGCGCCGCCTCGAGGGCGTCGGCGAGCGCCCCCTCCTCGCCGGAGACGCTCGGCACGTCCACGAGCGCGGCGCAGAGGTCGACGGGGTCGGCGGTGAGGTCGAGTGGGCGCACAGCAGCGACGGTACTGGCCTCCCACGCCACTCCCCGGTCCGCCCGCGCCGACCGCTGCGGTTAGCGTTGGGGCCGTGAGCAGCGCACTTCGCATCGAGGGGGCCTCCGGCACCGGCCTGGCCACCGTCGCCGCCGATGGCACCGTCCTGGACACCTGGTTCCCCGCGCCCGCACTGGGCCCCGACGCGGCGGATGTCACCGCAGACCTGGAACCGCTGGCCGGCACCGACGACGTCCGCGGCGTGCGCACCGTCGTCGTGCGCACCGCGATCGCCTCGCTCGCCGACCCGCCCGCCGACGCCCATGACGCCTACCTGCGGCTGCACCTGCTGAGCCACCGGCTGGTCGCACCTCGGGAGGTGAACCTGGACGGCGTCTTCGGCGTGCTCGCCAACGTCGTGTGGACCAGCCAGGGTCCCTGCCCCGTGCCCGGCTTCGAGCTCACCCGCGCCCGGCTGCGCGCCCGCGGCCCCCTGGCCGTGTACGGCGTGGACAAGTTCCCCCGGATGGTCGACTACGTGCTGCCCGAGGGCGTGCGCATCGCCGACGCCGACCGCGTGCGGCTCGGCGCCCACCTCGCCGCCGGCACCACGGTGATGCACGAGGGCTTCGTGAACTACAACGCGGGCACGCTCGGCGCGTCGATGGTGGAGGGCCGCATCTCCGCGGGCGTCGTGGTCGGCGACGGCTCCGACGTCGGCGGCGGCGCCTCGATCATGGGCACGCTCTCCGGCGGCGGCAAGGAGGTCATCTCCGTGGGCGAGCGGTGCCTGCTCGGCGCCAACGCCGGGATCGGCATCTCGCTCGGCGACGACTGCGTGGTGGAGGCCGGCCTCTACGTCACGGCGGGCACGAAGGTGTCGCTGCCGGACGGGAGCAGCGTGGCCGCCCGCAGCCTCTCCGGCCGCAACGGCCTGCTGCTGCGCCGCAACTCGGTCTCGGGGGCCGTGGAGGCGCTGCCCCGCACGGGCGAGGGCATCACGCTGAACGAGGCGCTGCACGCGA
>NZ_JBHSKO010000029.1:0-96812 GCF_042657305.1 Pseudonocardia zijingensis
CAAAAACTGGCCCTACAATTGCGCCGAGGACGGGGCCTCGACGACTTAATGTTCAAACTGGCACAAAACCAGTCCATGAACAAGCTCGACACACTGTTGAGTTCTCAAGAGACACCCGCACACCATCGTCCGCCGTTAGGCGTCCTTCCGGGGCTGTTCCCCCACTGTACACCCCCCGATCCGGGTGGATCCGGGGGGTCCCTGTGAGGGGGGCGGTCAGCGGGCCCTGTGACCGAGGCTCTCAGGCCTTCGTTCTTTCCGGTGTCTCGCTGACGAAGAGAAAGTTACGCGAGGGCTTCCGGGCCAGTCAAATCGCCCCCCTCATACCCCCACTGACCAGCGCAAACCAGCCCTCAGACGTCACTCGGCGTGCCTGCCGGGCGCGACGAGCGGTCAGTCCTCGCGGGCCCCTCCGGGGCGGTCGGCGGGCTCGCCACCCGTGCCCCCATCTGCGGAAACGGGGTCCGGAACGGGATCGACAGCCGGGCTCTCGGGCCCGCCGGCGGAGGTCGTGAACTCTTTCGTGTGACCTGGCTCATCCGCGTTTTCGTCGCTCTGCGCGACGAGCGGTGGTCCTCCCGTCGCCAGGCGGCGGAGCATCGCGTTGTAGGCCTCGAGTTCGGTGTCCCCGTGCTCATCCGCTTGTCGATCAGCGCGCTTCGCCGACCGTTCGTCCTGGCGCGACCATTGGATGAGCAGGGCGAGCACCACGATGAGCAGGGGAATCTCGCCTGCGGCCCAGGCGAGACCGCCGCCGAGCTGCTGGTCACGCAGTACGTCGGGCACCCAGGGCAGGGCGAGGCTGCGGTAGTAGTCCCCGCCGAACGCGGTGTTGGCGCCCATGACGGCCACCCCGAAGAACGCGTGGAAGGGCACCGATGCGAACACCAGCCCCATGCGCGCTGCGGGCGGCAGCCGTCGCGGTGCGGGGTCGACCCCGACGATCGGCCAGAAGAACAGGGCGCCGACCAGCAGGAAGTGCAGGTTCATGACCTTGTGCGCCCAGTGCTCGGGCAGCGCGGCCGGGAAGAGCGCCGAGAAGTACAGGGCGTAGTAGCTGCCCACGAACAGCGCCAGCGCCACGAGTGGATGCGTGAGCAGGCGCGCGACCGGCGAGTGCACGGCGGCGAGCAACCACTCCCGTGGTCCCGGCGGCCGGGAGCGCCCGGCCGGTGGCAGGGCGCGCAGCGCGAGCGTGACCGGTGCCCCGAGCACCAGCAGGATCGGGACGAGCATCCCCAGGATCATGTGCTGGCCCATGTGGACGCTGAACATCGCCGGCCCGTACCGGCCCAGTCCGGAGCTGGTGGCGAGGAGCAGCGCGGCGCACCCGGTGAGCCACGCGACGGTGCGGCCGGTGGCCCAGCGGTCGCCGCGCCGGTGCATCCTGCGCACCCCGAGCAGGTAGCACCCCGCGAGGACCAGCGCGGCGGTGCCGAAGATCAGGTCGAACCGCCAGTCCAGCGCGAGGCGCGCCAAGGTGGGCGGTCCGGCGAGGTCGTACCCGATCAGCACCTCGACGCGCGAGGGCGGGCCCGCGCCGGTGTCCGGGGGCGCGGTGCGTCCCAGCCCCACGGCGAGGCCGATCGTCGCGAGCATCAGGAGCACCTCGATGCCGCCGAGCCGCAGCAACGCCGCCGGTTCCCCGCGTGCGGCGGCGGACACCGACGACCGGCGGTGCAGGGCCCCCAGGCCGCCGAGCACGAGCAGCGCTACGGCCTTGGCGAGCACGAGCGTGCCGTACGCCGAGCCGACGAGCGCGTCCAACGGGATCCGCACCAGCGCGTTGAGCACCCCGGTGCCCGCCACGACGAGCCAGCAGACGAGGGCCAGGCGGGAGTACCGCGGCACGGCGGTGGCCAGCGCCTCGGCCCGGTCGGGCCCACGGGCGGTGGCCAGCACCAGCACGGCGGCCAGCCCGCCCACCCACAGGGACGCCGCGATCACGTGCAGCACCAGGCTGTCGGAGGCGAGGTCGTGCGCACCCCCCGTGGAGGAGTGCCCGGTGAACATCACGGGCAACGGCCCGAGCAGGGCGATGCCCAACAGGACGACGGTCCAGCCCCACGTCAGCACGCTGCGGCAGCCCACGAGGACGAGCACCGCCACGAGCGAGGTGATCGCCCACGTCGTGGCCGGTTCGAGGCGGGGCACCAGGTCGAGCAGCACCACCGGGTCGAGCAGCTGGTCGACCGGGCGCCCGAGGGCTTCGGCCGTGCTCAGCGGCACCATGAGCAGCGCCGCGACCGTCCAGCCCGCCGCCGTCCACGACGCCGCCCGCAGGGCCCGGTACCCGGCGACGTCGAGGTAGCCCGACCGCTGCGGGGGCACGAGGAACGCCGCGAGCAGCACGGCCCCGATCGTCAGCACCATGCACACCTCGGCGACCGCCCGCATCGCGGGCAGCCCGATGAGGGTGAGCGTGCCGGGATCGGGCAGCCCCAGCGCCGCGGCGGGCCGGGCGCCCGAGAGGGCGGTGAGGCCGGCCGCGACCAGAGCGGCGATCAGGCCGCCGACGCCGACGAGCCCCGCCACCTCCGCGGTCGGGCGCGCGGGCGGCCGTGGCCTGGCGGGCTCGACGGAAGCGTGCGCCATGGGCCCAGGCTATGCCGTGGCGGGGCGGGTGCGGGTGGGCGGCACTGCGAGACTGCGCACGTGCAGACCTCGCAGGACGACGTGGCGCTGCGGCTGCTGAGCGCCGCCACCGACCGCACCGGCGCGGGGCCGCTCGCCTGGACGGCGAGCCCGCTCGCCAACGCGACCTCGGTGCTGGAGGTCTGCTGCGGGCTCGGCCTGCTGGCCGCGGAGTTCACCGGACGGTGGGTCGGCGTTGATCCGGCGCCGCGGCCGGGGCGGGGCCCGGTGGTGGCCGGCACACCGCAGGCGCTGCCGTTGCGGGACAACGCCGTGGACGGCGCAGTCCTGCTGCTGGCACTCCCCCGCCTGCGCGAGCTCGACGCGGTCTTCGCCGAGCTGCGCCGCGTGCTGCGGCCGGCGGGCACGCTGGTGGTCGTCGTGCCCTCGGCGAGCACGCGCTCGCTCGCGGAGTTGCGGACGGCGCCGGTGCACCGCACGGGGTGGGCGAACCGCTCCGCGCTCGACCAGGCCGGCTGGCTTCTCGCGGCGGCCGACTTCGCGGTGCTGGGCGACGACCGGCGCACGTTCACGCTCCCGGTGCCGGACGCCGCCGCGGCCGAGGCGCTCGTGGCCGACCTGCCGCGGGCGGGCTGGTGGCCTCCCGAGATCCCTGCGCAGGTGCGGGCCCGGGTGACGGCCGCGCTGGCCCGGCGGGCCGGTCCGGGCCGGGAGCTCCCGCTCCCGTTGCGCCGGCTCGTGGCCCGCCGCTGACCTTCCGGTTCAGAGGGCGACGGTGGCGGCGGCGCCCACCACGACCGCGGTGTCGTCGGCGGGCGGGGGGCCGTCGTCGAGCAGGTCGGCGACGATGCAGGTGATGTTGTCCGGCCCGCCGCCCGCGTTGGCGGCGGCGATGATCTGCGCGACCGCCGCGTCGGGGTCGGCGACCGTGGCGAGCACCTCGCGCAGCTGCTGGTCGTCGAGCACCGCCGTGGCGCCGTCGGAGCAGACGAGGTAGCGGTCGCCGGGCCTGCCCTCGAGGTGGAAGAGGTCCGGCTCGGGGGCGCTGCTGTCCTGCAGGGTCTTGACCAGCCACGACCGCCGCGGGTGCGACGCCGCCTCCTCCTCGGAGATGCGTCCCTCGTCCACGAGGGACTGGACGAGCGTGTGGTCGCGGGTGAGCCGGTGCAGCTCGCCGTCGCGCAGGAGGTAGGCGCGGGAGTCGCCGAGGTGCAGGACGCCGATCCGGGTGCCGTCCACCAGGAGGGCGACGACGGTGGTGCCGGTGCCGCGCAGGTCGGGGTTCTGCTGGGCGAGCTCGGTGAGCCGGGCCGCCGCCTCCTCGATCGCCTCGCGCAGGACGGCGAGCAGGTCGACCTGGGCGAGGTCGGTGCCGCGCAACCGGGTGTCCAGGTCCCGCAGGGCGGCGACGGCCACCGCGCTGGCCACCTCGCCGTGGGCGTGGCCACCCATCCCGTCGGCCACGGCGAGCATCCGCGGGCTCGTGACTGCCGAGTCCTGGTTGTTCTCCCTGCGGCGGCCCACGTCGGAGGCCGCCGCGGAGCGCAGCGTCGGTGGCATGGCGCCACCCTCTCATGCTGTGAACGCGCTTCACAACATCAGGGGGCGTGAACTACGTTCAGCGCATGGCTGTGGACCCGACCGTCAGCACGGGCGACATCGCCCGGCTCGGGCGGGTCGGCCCGGCTGCGGTGAGCAACTGGCGGCGCCGCCACGACGACTTCCCGTCACCGGTGTCGGGCACCGCCTCCAATCCGCGGTTCGCCCTCTCCGAGGTGGAGGCGTGGCTGCGGCGCAACGGCAAGCGCTACCGGCTCACCGCGGCCGATCGCGCCTGGCAACGCCTGCTCTCGGACGGGGCGGGCTTCATGGTGCCCGAGCGCCTCGCCGCGGCGGGCGCCCACCTGCTCGACCGGCATGTGCCCGAGCTCGCGGACCTGGTCCCGGGCGAGGCGCCGCCGCCGCTCGCGGATCCCGAGCTCGCCGCCCTGCTCGACGACGTCGCGGCCCGCCGGGGCCCGGCCGCCGCGTACGAGGACCTCTGCGGCCGCTACCGGCGGCCGGGTGATCCGGCCGACGCCCTGGCGGCCGCGATGGCCCGCATCGCCCTGCCGCACGGCGGGAGCGCGCTCGACCCGGCCTGCGCCATGGGCGCGCTGCTGCTCGTCACGGGTGCGGAGGCGGCACGCGGGCAGGAGGCCGACCCCGACTTGGCGCGCATCGCCGCCACCCGGCTGCTGCTCGCCGGATCGCGTGCGGCCCCCGTCGCCGCCGACGACGCCCTGCGCCACGACGCCTTCGCCGGCGCGGAGTTCGACGCGGTCGTGTCCGCGCCGCCCGCCCTCGACCGCACGTGGCCGCACGAGGCGCTGGCGGGCGACGCGCGGTTCGCCCACGGCCTGCCGCCGCGCACCGAGCCCGAGCTGGCGTGGGTGCAGCACGGGCTGGCCCACGTGCGGCCGGGAGGGCGGGTCGTGCTGCGGCTGCCGCCCGCGGTGGCGTCGCGCCGGCCCGGCAGGCGCATCCGGGCCAACCTCCTGCGCGCGGGTGCGCTGCGGGCGGTGATCACCGTCGAGGACGAGTCGCGCCCCGCCGACCTGTGGGTGCTGCGCAGGCCCGAGCCGGGGGACCCGGTCCCCTCGCACGTCCTGTTCGGCCGGGGAAGCCCGGACGCGACGGCCGAGCTGTGGGAGGCGTTCGAGTCCGGGCACCCGGTCGGCGACGCCGGTCGCGCCCTCCCGGTGGTCGAGCTGCTCGACGAGGACGTCGACCTCGCGCCGGAGCACCGCCTGCAGCGCCGGACGCCCGCCGAGGCGGGCCGCCGCGTGGCCGAGTTGCTCGCGGGCCACCGGGACGGCCTGCCCGCCCTGCGTCTCGTCGACGAGGTGCGCGAACGCCCGTCGGCGAGCATCGCGGAGCTGGCCCGCCGGGGCGTGCTGACGGTGCGGCACTCCCCGCGCGACGCGCCGGAGCCGGGCGACGGCGTCGCCGTGCTCACGGTGGCGGACCTGGCCACCGGCACCACCCCCACCGGACGCGTCGCGGCGACGGCCGCGCGGATCCGGGTGCGGCCGGGCGACGTGGTGGGCGCCCCGATGGGCCGGGCCCGCGTGGCCGACCGGCCGGCGGTGCTCGGCCCGGCGCTCGCCGTCTACCGCATGGATCCCGACCAGCTCGACCCCGAGTTCCTCGCCGGCATCCTGCGGTCCACCCCCGCGCCCGGCAGCGGATCCAGCCGCTACGGGCACCGGGTGCGCGTGCCGCTGCTGCCGATCGGCGAGCAGCGGGCGCTCGGCGAGGCGTTCCGCGCCCTGCTCGACGCCGCCGACGCCGCGCGGGCCGCCGCGGAGCGCGCGGACACCCTGCTGAGGCTGGGCGGCGAGGGCCTCGTGGAAGGCTGGCTGCGCCCGGACCGCTGACCGGGCGCTCGGGAGGGGGACCGTTGCTCATCGCCGACCGCTACGAGATCGACGACCTCCCCGTGGGCAGCGGCGGGGCGGGCGCGGTCCACCACGGCCTCGACACCCACCTCGGGCGGCGCGTCGCCGTCAAGTTCCTGCACCTGCCCGGCGGCTCGGAGGAACAGCGCAGGCGGTTCGTGCGGGAGGCGCGGATCCTCGCGCGGCTCGAGCACCCGGGCGCCCCCATCCTGTACGACCTGGGCACCCACGAACACCGCATGTTCCAGGTCATGCAGTTCGTCGACGGCGTCACGGTGGCCGACGTCGTGGCCGAGCACGGGCCGCTGCCGCCTGCGTGGGTGGCCGCGATCGGGGCGCAGTCCGCGGCCGTGCTGGCCGCCGCGCACG
Organism: Pseudonocardia zijingensis; assembly: GCF_042657305.1. Lineage (NCBI taxonomy): Bacteria > Bacillati > Actinomycetota > Actinomycetes > Pseudonocardiales > Pseudonocardiaceae > Pseudonocardia > Pseudonocardia zijingensis. Next base: position 6,405 of record NZ_JBHSKO010000029.1, read on the forward strand.
GCCTCGAGATCGTGCACCGCGACCTCACCCCGTCCAACCTCATGCTCCGCCCCGACGGCAGCGTGGTCGTCCTCGACTTCGGGCTCGCCGTGCTGGCGGGCGCGGTGCGCTTCACCCGCGTGGGCCAGATCTTCGGCACGCCGTCCTACATGGCGCCCGAGCAGGTGCAGCACGGCGTGGCCGACGCCCGCAGCGACCTCTACGCGCTCGGCTGCGTGCTGCACGAGCTGGTCACCGGTGCGCAGCTGTTCCCGGGCCCGACGGCCTACGCGATCTTCGAACGCCAGGTGCGCGAGGAGCCCGGCCCGCTGCCGGGTGCGCCGCACGCGCTGGCCCGGGTGGTGCTCGACCTGCTCGCCAAGGACCCGGCCGCGCGGCCCACCGACGCCGCCGTACTGCACGACCGGCTCGCCCCGCTCGCCGTCGACCTCCCACCGCTGCCCGGCTTCCTCGTGCCGGAACCGGGGCCCGGCCGCCGGTACGCCCGCGTGTGGGGCCGCACGGCGTAGCGCGCCACGCTCAGGAACTGCTCGCCGCGCCCGCGGCGATCGTGGACGCGGTGACCGCGGCCATCACGCTCGCCTGCACCGCCTCCACGGCCTTGCGCACGGCCTGGCCTGCCCACTCCCCCTCGGCCACCTCCGCCGCTCGGGCGCGCAACTGCCGCCGCGGACCCTCCACGACCTTGTGCTCGGCCTTGACCGCGTGCACGAGCGAGATCAGCAGCGCGAGGCGCTGGTCGGGCCGGGCGCCGTCGCGCAGCACCGCCGCGACGCGCCCACGCAGCTCGCCCGCCGCGGCCCCCGGCGTCCAGGTGGTGGTCGGGAAGACGCCCAGGACGCGGAAACCTTCGCGCCGCACGAGCCCCCTCGCTGCGAGGCGCTCGAGCACCGGGGTGCGGGCGCCGCGGGCGAGCCGTTCGACCGCCTTCTGCGCACGCAACGGCTTGTCCAGCCGCGCGAGCGCGTCGTCGAGCACCGGGTCGCCGGTGGGCGTCGCGTCGGCGACGGAGAGCCGGGCCTTCGCCCCACCGCCGTCCGCGGCGATCCGCTCCCGGGCGGCGAGGTCCAGCAGCAGCGCCCCGCCGATCACGCGGTCGAGGGCCGTGCCGTCGACCACGGCCCGGCCCCGGCCGGGGTCGAGCAGCAGGAGGACGAGGTCCTCGGCGAGCGTCATGTCCGTACCTCCGTGACGGCCAGCAGCACGGCGGTCTCCAGCTCGGCCGCGGCGGTGTCCAGGTCGACCCCCGGCGCGCCGATCCAGTCGGCCACCACGGCGTCGAGCGCTCCGTTGATCATCAGTGCCAGCGTGCGGGCGTCGAATGCGCGGAAGACGCCGGCCGCCTGTCCCTGCTCGAGGATCCCGGCGACCGACCGCCACCGCTCCGGCCCGGCCGCGACCTCCGGGTCGCGCACGAGCCCCTCCACCAGCACCCGCACCTGTGCCGGGTGGTCGCGCACGTACTCGACCGTGCCGCGCAGGTACGCGACGAGCATCCCCTCGGGCCCGTCCGCGGCGTCGACCCGCTCCCCCACCGCCGCGACGTAGGAGCCGAGCACGTGGCTCATGGTGGCGTCGAGCACCGCGTCCTTGGACGAGAAGTGGTAGAGGACGGCGGCCTTCGAGATCCCCGCGCGGGCGGCGATGGCCGAGAGCGACGCGGCGGCCGCCCCGCGCTCGGCGACCAGCTCGATCGTGCAGTCGATGATCTGCTGTCGCCGCGCCTCCTCGGTGAACGTGCGCGGGCGTGGTGCGGACGGGTCAGACATCGCGCACCCGAACCTGCCACACCGCCGCGGTGACGACGAGCGCGGTCCACCCGAGGAGCGACAGCGCGCCCGCCGCCGCACCCACGTCCTGGTCCACCCCGGCGACGCCGTGCAGCGCCGCGCCCGGCCAGACCGCCGCGAGGGCGTCGAGACCGGGGATCCAGGAGGCGAGCGTCGGCAGCGCCAGCAGGGCGAGCGCCACGACCACACCGCCACCGGTGCTGCGCAGGACGAGCGCGGCGGCCAGCGCCACCAGGGCGTAGAAGACGGGGCCGAGCGCCGAGCCCGCCGCGAGGCGGAGCAACGCGCCGTCCACCGGCGCCGCGGGCAAACCGGCACCGACCAGCACGAGCTGGGCGACGAGCGGGCCGAGCACCACGGCCGGGACGGCGACCGCGCCCGCCACGGCCGCGGTGAGCAGCACCTTCCCGAGCACCACCCGGCCGCGGCGCGGCGTCACCAGGAACGTGGGCTGCGCGAGGCCGACCGCGTACTCCGAACCCCCGATCGACGCACCGAGCACCACCAGCACGATCGCCGCGGCGTCCACGCCCAGCAGGCCGGCGCCCACCACCTCGGCGGCCGGGAGCGCGCCGATCCCGCGGCCCTGCGTAACCGGCAGGCTGACCACGAGCAGCAACGCGACCAGCGGCGACGCGGCCACCGCGCCGACGGCGAGCCACTGCTGCGACCGCACCGTGGTGAACTTCGTCCACTCCGCGCGGATCACGACGCAACCCCGGTGAGCGCGAGGTACGACTCCTCGAGGCCGTGACGACGCTCGACGAGCTCGTGCAGCGCGATCCCGTACTCGAGCGCGACCTCCCCGACCCGCTGCGGCGGCACGCCCTCGACGTCGAGCCCGTCCTCGACCGCGGTGACGGTGGCGCCGGCGGCACGCAGACCGGCGGCGAGACGCGTGCTCGCCGGCCGGACGCGCACGGTGGCGGCCTGCCCGACGTCGAGCACGTCGACGAGCCTGCCCCGCGCGATCACGACGACCCGCTGGGCGACGTGCTCCATCTCGTGCAGGAGGTGGCTGGAGACGAACACCGTGCGCCCCTCGCGGGCGAGGCCCTGCAGCAGCGCGCGGACCCAGCGGATGCCCTCCGGGTCGAGTCCGTTGAGGGGTTCGTCGAGCAGGAGCGTGCCGGGATCGCCCAGCAACGCGCCGGCGAGCCCCACCCGCTGGCGCATGCCGAGCGAGAAGGTGCCCACCCGCCGGTCGGCGGCGTGGCCGACCCCGACGAGCTCCAGCACCTCCTCCACGCGCGACCGGGCGATCCCCGCCGCGTCGGCCATCCACCGCAGGTGCGCCCGCGCGCTGCGGCCGGGGTGCATGCACCGCGGATCGAGCAACGCCCCGACCTCCCGCAGCGGCGAAGGCAGGTCGCGGTAGGCGCGGCCGCCCACGGTGGCCGTGCCGGCCGTCGGCGCGTCGAGGCCGAGCACCATCCGCATCGTCGTGGACTTGCCGGCCCCGTTCGCGCCGAGGAAGCCGGTGACCGCGCCGGGCTCGACGTCGAACGACAGGTCGTCGACGGCGAGCACGGCGCCGTAGCGCTTGGTCAACCCGCGGGCGCTGATCACGGGCCCGAGAGTAGCTGACCGATCGGTCAGATGTCGAACCGAAAGGTCAGTCGCCGGTGTAGAGGATGGCGTCCACCTCGATGTCGAACCCGCTGAGCGCGACCGGGAGCGTGGTGCGCACCGGCGGGTTCTCGCCCCCGAAGAACTCGGCGAAGAGCTCGTTCATCGCCGCGAAGTCGCCGAAGTCGCGCAGGTACACGCCCACGCGCACGGCGTCGCCCAGCGACGCGCCCGCCGCCTCGGCCGTCTTCTGCAGGTTGGTGAAGGTCTGGCGGGCCTGCTCCTCGAACGAGCCGCGGACCGGGGTGCCGTCGGGCAGCGTCGGGACCGCACCCGCGAGGTAGACGTGGTCGCCCGCGACGACGGCCTGCGAGTAGGGCCCTCCGGGAGGCGCAGCGTCGGGGGTGCTGACAGCACGCTTGGCCATGATCTTGTCGTTCCTCCGGTTCAGAAGTAGGTGCGCACCGCGCCGACCACGGCGTCGGCGTCGTCGAGGAGCGGCAGCAACGGCCACTTGTCGAAGACGGTGCAGGGGTGGGACAGGCCGAGGACGACGACGTCGCCCACGGCCAGCTCGCCGTCGTGCCGGACGAAGGCGTGCTGGTCGTTGAGCTTCACGACGGTGGCGTCGTGCAGCGGGTCGGCGGAGCCGAGGCGGCGCAGCGGGATCGGCAGCCCGGCGTCGTAGGAGGCGTCGCGCTTCCCGAACCCGCAGATCGCGAGGCCGGGTTCCGGGGTCGACAACACGTACGCCCACAGCTCGAGCGCGGGGCGCAGCGCACCGAGCGGGTGATCCGCGCCCGTCGCGAACGGTGAGACGCGCTCGTACATCCCGTGGTCGTGGGTGAGGTACCCGCCGGAGCGCACGACCTTGCGCACCGGCCGCGACAGCGCCGGGAGCCCCTCCCACGCGGCGACCACCCGGTCCGGGTAAGCGGACCCGCCGGCCGTCAGCACGAGCTCGGGACGGTCGCCCGCGCGGCAGTCGAGCTCCGCGACGAGCGCAGCGAGGTCGGCGGCGAACCGGTCGACGTCCGCAACCGACTCCGCGGCCCGGTCCTGCGGGTAGACGCCCTCGAAGCACTCCACCCCGGCCAGGTCGAGCCCGGGCGCGGCGGCGACCCGGTCGGCCACCGCGAGCGCCTCGTCCCGGGAGCGGGCACCGGCCCGACCACCGGGCACCCCGAGCTCCACGAGCACCGACAGCGGACGCGGCCGGTCGCGCAGCGCAGCGGCCATCCGGTCGACGCCCGCCACGCCGTCGGCGAGCACGTACACGTCGAACCCGGGGTCGGCCGCGGCGAGCCAGCGCAGCCCCGGCGCGTCGACCACCTCGTTGGCGAGCAGCACCCGCGGCACACCCCACGACTGCATGATCCGGGCCTGCGCCACCGTGGCCGCCGTGATGCCCCACGCCCCCGCCGCGAGCTGGTCGGCGACCAGCTGCGGGCTCATCGTCGTCTTCCCGTGCGGCGCGTGGTCCACACCCGCGTCGGCGCACCAGCGGGCGAACAACGCCGTGTTGTGGTCCAGCGCCGAGCGGCGCAACGTCACCGTCGGCAGCAGGAGATCGGTGACGTGCCAGCCGGCGTCCCCGACCGTGCCCACCGTGCCGTCGTGGTCGGGCAGGTTGCGGAACTGCGGGCCGAGGGGCTCGGCGGCGCTGCGCGCGAGTGCGGGAAGGGTCATGCGGCTCCTGAGATCACCCGAGTCAAGCATGCGGACAGCATCCCCGCCGAGCAGGCCCCGCCCGCGGTGACGCAGCGTCCCCGAGGCCGATAGGCTCGCCGTGCCGGTTCCGCGGAACCGCCTGACGCCCTCGTAGCTCAGCTGGATAGAGCAAGAGCCTTCTAATCTCTAGGTCGCAGGTTCGAGTCCTGCCGGGGGCACCCTGCTCAGAGCCTTGATCAACCTCTCTGAGCCACTCGCGTGGAGCTATACGTGGAGCGAACTGGCTCCTACCGTGGCTCCATGACCTCCGCGGCGAAGCCCCACAAGCGCGTGCGAGGCGAGATCGAGGCCTTGCCCAGCGGCTCCTACCGAGTGCGCGTGTACGCGGGCCTCGACCCGCTCACGAAGAAGCGGCACTACCTCACCGAGGTCGTGCCTGCAGGGCCGAAGGCCGCGAAGCAGGCCGAGAAGGTGCGGACGCGCCTGCTGTCCGAGGTGGACGACCAGCGCAGCGCCCGGACGAACGCCACGGTCAGCCAACTCCTCGACCGTCACCTCGATGTGCTGAAGATCGAGGATACGACCCGCAACGGCTACGAACGCCTGATCCGCTTGCACATCCGGCCCGTGCTCGGATCGCTCTCGATCGGCCGGGTCAACGGCGAGACCGTGGACTCGTTCTACGCCCAGCTCCGGAGCTGTCGCGCCCGCTGTGGCGGCCGCACGTCCTTCGACCACCGCACGGCGGTCGAGCACGAGTGCGACGACCGCTGCGGGCCGCACCAGTGCCGGCCGCTCGGCGAGGCGTCACTTCGGCAGATCCACAACATCCTCAACGGCGCATTCTCGCGCGCAGTGAAGTGGCGGTGGATCGGCATCAACCCGATGAAGCAGGCGCAGCCGCCCACTCTCCCAACGCCCGACCCGCAGCCGCCGACGCCTGCGCAGGCCGCTCGCATCGCGGCTGAGGCGTGGAAGGACCCGGACTGGGGCATGTTCGTGTGGCTCGCGATGACCACCGGCGCCCGACGCGGCGAGCTGTGCGCGCTGCGGTGGAACCGGATCGACTTCGCCGCCGGTGTCCTCAACATCCGGTCCAGCATCGCGCAGACCAGCGGCCGGACATGGGAGAAGGACACCAAGACCCACCAGCGCCGGCGGATCGTCCTCGACGCCCAGACGCTCGCGCTGCTCCGCGCGTACCTGCAGCATTGCGCCGAGCGCGCCGCAGCGCTCGGGGCGGAGCTGCGCGACGACGCCTTCGTGTTCTCACCCGAGCCGGACGGGAGCGTGTGGCCCAAGCCGGACTCGGCGACGCAGCGCTATACGCGCATGTGCGCGCGGCTCGGGTGGGACATGCACCTCCACCAACTCCGCCACTACTCGGCGACCGAGCTCATCGCCGCCGGGGTCGACATCCGCACCGTTGCCGGCCGACTCGGCCACGGCGGAGGTGGAGCGACGACCCTGCGCGTATACAGCGCCTGGGTGGCTGAGGCTGATCAGCGGGCTGCCAACTCGCTCGCCACACGGATGCCCGAGCTACCAGCGCAGATCATCGTCGACCCCGACAGCCCGACGTCGGCGCCTGCCGGCGCTGATGAGTCCGACCACCCGTACCAGCGCATCGCGGCCGACTTGCGGGCCGCAATCCGATGCGGGGCGCTGGACGACGGTGATCCGCTTCCAACCGTGAAGCAGCTCGCAGCCCGTTACGGCGTGTCCGTTGCTACGGCTCACCGGGCGGTGAGCACTTTGACGGAGAGCGGCGAGGTCGTCGCGTCGCGAGGACGCCGAGCGGCCGTACGAAGGACGCAACCTGCCAACTAGAGATTCCGAGATCGTGACTCGGGACGTTGCCTCGTGATGTCGGACAGTGTCGCTGAGCTGCGTGGACAGTTCCGGAGGCTACGGGCTATCTGGCGATGTTCCTGGCCGTTTCCGTTAGGTAAACGTGGGCTGCCTTATCCTCCCGATTATGAGCCAGCGTCGAGCATCTCCGGTCGCCTCACAGCGCCACTAGTCGAGCGTCCACCTCGACGAACTCCCGCAAACTGTCTCACGCGGTCTCGCTAAGGCCAGGCTATGTCCGGGCGTCGTGATCACAGATCGATCTGGTCGTACGCCAGAGTCGATCGGCGCCCATCACGCGCTTCAGCGCTGTCCGGTCCCTGGCGACTCGCTCGCCCGCCTGCAAGCATGTGTGCGTGCCCGACAGCGCTTCCCCACGCCTGCACCTAGCCCTTGTGCCGCGCTCCGATACTGACAAGCCGTCTTACTGGTGGAGTGCGCTCCGGTTCATGCAGGCGCACCGCACGTACAGCCAGATGGACGCCGTCGCACAGCGTCTCCTTCAGCGGATCAACGCGCAAACTTGGCCGTGGGTCCGCGGCGTCCCAGACGAACCGCGTGCTGGCGCGTTGACATGGGAAGTGCCGCACGCGGAGATTGTGACGGCCGACGACAAGCGCGAGGCAAGTTTCATTGCGAGTCAGACGCTGCACTACTTGCGCAGCGCGCTAGACCATCTAATTTACAATGCAAGTTGGCTTGACCAAGGGGCACCGCAAGAGAAGACACAGTTCCCAATACTCAGCAATCGTAACAAGTGGTGCACTGCAAAGACGATCAGAGACCTTGGCAGCATGTCTCCGAAGCACATCGCCTGGATCGAGGCTGTGCAACCGTTCAACGGCGTAAAATGGACGAAAACGTTGCAAGAGCTGAGCAATGCCGATAAGCACCGTTTCGGCGTCGAGGTATCACCAACGGTTCAACTGGGAGTCAACATTGAAGGAGCTATCGATGACTCACGGAGCCGCGGAGTAAAGCTCGCACAGATTGAGCAAGTTTCGCTACGCCTCTTCCTGCCTGGACTGAATCCATATGGCGAGCTTCCGAGAACATTTGACGAGATGTTCATAGGTGCCGCGGGCGTCATCAATCCGTTCCTGAAGGAGGCTGGCATCTCGACACTAGAAGTCAGCCCTCCACAGGTCAGAGAATCAGACAAATAGCACACCCATTCGAGGGAATGCTTCACTCCGTCCGCACCTACGTCGTTTGAGTGCGGACCCGGCTCACCTGCCCTGCCGAGGCGCCGCACTTGCCCCCAGGCACTCGCGTTATGGCCAGGAGCAGGCGATACCGCACTCCCCTCCTGGTCACAGCGTCCGTGGAAGTCCAGGCCGGTTAGGCCATCTGCGGCACAGACTGTCACTCGGAGCACTCATCGCTGACACCGCTCAACCGCGCCGGCCGACAGCCCCAGCTTGGAAGTCTGCCGTGACGGCCGGACAACGGCCCTGACCTGCGCGGGGAGGTGCAGTGGGATGAGGTGCGGTGGGATGCACTCGTTGACCAGCGCGCGCCTGTTTACTTGCATGCCCCCAACCCAGTCCCGGCTACCACGGCGGGAGCTGTTCGACATCCCATCGACCGACAGCACCCGCGCCTGAGCGTGGGCGGAGCCAGCAACCTGACCAACCACCACTGATGCCGCCACGTCTGCATCTGGGGCGCGGCGTGCCACTCCCGCGGAGGCGACGGATGTGATCAACAAACAATGGAGGATTCAGCTCCAAAACTTCGACAATTCGCCAGCGCGGAGAAATTTCGCAAACGCGAACTCATCAAGCTCCTCAACCCACCGTGGAGCCACCTCTTGCGCCAGCAGATCGGCGGGATAGCCCGGGACTCCTCGAAGCCTCTCAACAACTTCCGGAGTCTCCAGTGCGACAGCAAGAACATTTGGATTCATTGCACGCTCGCACCGCGACACGGCCGGACTCGTAAAGCCGGAGTAGGAGTAGAGAACTCCTCGATCAGCACCGACGTCGAGCAGCTTGCCTATAAACTGATCAACCACGCCGACGTCAACAGCACGACTGTGACGCTTGCACTCAACAGCGACGCTGAGATCGATACCCGCCACAGTGCCGGTCACCCAAACGTCAATTTGCCGCAGGATCCCACTTAGTCTCCCAGGTATACGTTGGTTATGCTGCACGTCGGCCGCTGGGCCGGCTGACGCAAGTAGATCCCGCACCGAGAGTTCGTACCGTTGCCACAATGGATCATCAGTTGCCGCCTGATTCCGCCGGCTCATTGCTAGCCTTCATCCGAATTCCCGGCTTTGTCCGGGATGTCATCTTGCCACCAGCCCGCTTCTAACAGGTGCTCGACCTCCGCTTCCACTGACTCATACTCGGCGTGGTCGAGTGCTTCAATGATCCCCGCAGCCCTCCGGTCCAGCTCGTCGATGTCGACTAGCCCAAGCACCTTCCCGTCAAACCCGACCCCGAACAGCAACCCATTCCCCGGCAGCTCCCGCAAAGCCCGCCCAGTCAATTTGTTCCTTCCCGTACCCTCCGGCGGAGGCCCGAGCGTCACATCGTCCTGCCATTCGGCCTCATCGAGATGTTCGAGCGCATCTCGCAGGTTCTTCAAGACTGCATCTGCCGCTGGCACCTCCCGGCCACTGTCGCGCGCATCTCGTGCCGCCCAGCGATTGAGTTGATATGCAGCCCAGACCACTTGGTGTGACGCCACCCAATGCCGGCGAAAAGCGCGCGCAATCACCTCGTCTGATGGCGACCAATCCTCGGACCGTTCCTGAGCCGCCAGCAGGTCCCAGTGCTCCTTGCGGACCGCGTACAGCTCACCGATGAGCCGCCGCACCTCCTCCGCCCATGCCAGCATCAGCATTGACCAGTCCGAAAGCTTCTCCACAGGGTCGCAGCGTACGGGCCACCGCGGCTGGTCAACGTGCTGGATGGTGTTGGGTCGAGGCTCGCTGTATCAGGGCTTGATGCCTTTCTGATGCCTCGCCGCAGCGTTCGGTTCCTGCCAGTGCCATCCCGTCGACCTGGCGCAGCCCGACCGCGCGGTCGCCCGGGGGCAGCCCTCGACGCGACCGGCAACCGATCACGGCAGGCTCTGCCCGCGGGTGGCCGTGTGGTAGCCCTTCGGGAGGTCGTCGGGATGGCACGCCCCGCCATCCCGGAGACCCGCCCGCCGGCGAGGGCGCGTTCTGTCATGCTGTCCTAATGTCCAGATCGTCGGTGAACGGCATCCCGCTGATTGGCGACGCGCCGTCGGCGGGCGCCGTGTTCGAGATCGACAGACCTGCCGTTAGCGACTTGGACTTCTCGTATGACGGCGGATGGTCCTTGCAGGCGAAGTCCGGCGAGTCTTTTGTCGTTGTGCGCGGCTCGGATGTGAGAGACTTCCGACCGCTATTTGCGTCGGTGCCGGCCGCCGCCTCGCGTGGCTTGGACTTGCTATGCGTTACGGGTGGGCCAGCATATGCTCTGTCCAAAGTGGCGGAGGAAGGAATCTACTTCTGGCCCAGGGATGGCGATCTACGCATTCATTGGTATGGCACACTGCCTATCAATGTAACTGGCAGGGCGTCGCTGACGGTTGGTGGAGCCGTGCAGGGCAGGACGCGCGTGCTGAATCATCACCCCAGCTTTGCTTATTTCCGCCGGTCGCAAACGGAGACGGACCTAGGCGATTCCTATCGTCACGCCTATCTTGCTCTAGAGTCGCTCCTTGACTCGATTGCACCGCACGTTCCAGGACAGCCGGAGACTCAGTGGCTATTGGCCGCACTTGCAGCGGCCAACGGCCTCGTGGCGAGCAGTACCGCGGCGCCAGCGGCGATCGCCGCTCAACAGTACACAGAATGGTACGATTCCGAACGTAACTACCTCTTTCACTCCAAGTCTTCCAGGTCCGCAAGAGAGCCGGTGCTGACGGGTGATGCCTTCAAAAGGTTGCTACACAAGAAGAATTCGCTTCTGACATTCTATGTCGCAGTATTGCACGCACACTTGGGTGCGCCGAACATTTCCGGGGGCGGCCTTACACATGCCGGACTTGAATCGATACTTGCGCGTTACGACAGTGGCGACTTCACTGCCCGCACGGAAGACGATGCCGATCCTCCAAACACGTCGTCTGCCGCTCCGCTCTTACGCGAGCCCTACGGGCAGCCCAATGGTGAGGGCCGCTATCTCTGTCGTGACCTGCCTGTTCCTGAGACTAGGCGGGTGAAGAAGTGGTGGGCGATACTTGACGGCGAGAAATGCATATGGTGTGATTTCGCAGGCGCACTGGAGGTGGGTCACCGTGACGAGCTATCCGCGGGCCTGCAAATCGAGAATCGCGTGTCAAGCTTCAGGAACCGCTTTCTGACATGATCGCAGTGATCGTCGCGTGCGGCGTGGTCTGGCAGCCGCGCGCCGCGCGGGGACCGGCCGGGCAGGCCGCACGCCCCCGCGCGAGCGCTTGCGGCTGCATCGGACACAGCGCCGCGCGGCGCCGCAGGCGCGGGCCTTTATCGTTTGATTGCCAAGATCTGTCAATGCTGATGTCCGCACAGGCTCGCAGCCTGTGACCCGCCGGCAGTCCGCGCGACGGTCACCAGCAGCGAGCCACCGCTGCCTTCGAGACGCCGGCACGACACTCGTCTAGCTCGCCGCCCACGGCTCCCCTGACCCGCGGTCTGCGCGCCGTCACCCCGCACCACGTGATCGTCCACGCCAGCCGTTCCGGCCTTCCCACTGCGGGCCAGCGCACCTGTCCCACATCGCACGAGATGTAGTCATGGGATCGAGTAGCAATACGGCGTCAACGGCGATGACCCGCTGGCCGCACCTGGGGTAGTCGCGCGCCGATATCGGCGATCTTGCGCTGACCTCGTCACACAGGGCCCATCGTCCGATGCTGTGCACTCTGCATGCTCCTACTGTGCGCTGTGTGGCGGACGAGCATGGAGCGTGGCGCACGTTCGGCGAGAAGACGATCTACGAGAGCAGCCCTTGGGTTCGCCTGGGACTCGTCGACGTCGAGGCGCCGAACGGCGAGCGGTGGGACTACCACGTCGTCCACTTCGGCCGGATCGCCGTCGCCATGATCGTCGACGAGGATGCCGACACCGTTCTCATGCTGCACCGCTACCGCTTCCCCACGGACCAGTGGGGGTACGAGCTGCTCGGCGGGCTGGTCGAGGACGGCGAAGACCCGGCCGCCACTGCAGCGAGGGAGGCTGTCGAGGAGTCGGGTTGGTCCCCGGTCGGCCCACCGGAGGAGCTCATCGGCTTCGAGCCGCTACCCGGCAACGCCACCGCTCACATGTCGGTCTACCTATGGCGTCAGGCAGAGCGGGTCGGCGAGCCGACCGACACCGAGGAGGTGGGCCGCGTCGAGTGGGTGCCGCTCGATCGCGTCCCAGAGCTGGCGCAGCGCGGCGAGCTGCTCGGGAGCGGCGCGTTGGTGCCGTTGCTCTACTACCTGGCCACCCGCAACCCGCGGCCGGCGTGAGGACGTTCGATCACGCTGCCTGACCCTGCGGCAGGACCAGACGATCGAGGCGCCGGAGCTGGCGGTCCGAGCTGATCTGCCGGGCGATCGCTCGGGCTTCCCGGGCGCGGCTCAGGGCCGCGTCGCGCTCGCCCGCGGTGGCATGGGCGTAGGCGAGATCGACCAGAAGCCGGGACCGGGAGCGCGCCCACGACGCTGGTAGCCGCGCGAGAGCTGCCGTGAGTAGGTCGACCGCTTCGGGGTCACCAACGAGAGCCAGAGCGTTCCCCCGCCACCGGTCGAGATGTCCTCCGCCGAGGAACACGTACGGCAGCGCGGGATCGACGGGATCGGCCGGTAGCAGGCTGTGAGCGTCGTCGAACGCGCGCATGGCCGCGTCCCGGTCGCCGGCCGCCGCAAGCGCCTCACCGTGCGCTGCTGCCAGCCACGACCGCATGAGAGCGGGGCCGCGAGCGCCGCTGCTGCGGGCATATGCGGCCTGATCGACTGCGGAAGTTGTGTCGTTGACCGCGAGGAGGATCACCGACTGCTGTGCGGTGGCGTGCGCGAGGAGCAACGGCGATCCAGCTTCGCGCGCGGCGTGCTTCGCGCGCTCGTGGTGTGCCCATGCCTGCGTGTGATCCTCGCGGTCGAGAGCCTGCCAACCTGCGAGCGCCGACGCCTCTGTGAGTGCCCTGGCGAGTGCAGCCCGCTGGCCGATGGCCGGTAGATGGGTGAGCAGATCCTGCATGTGATCGATCTGGTGGCGGAGCTGATCGAGCTGATGGACTGCACCGAACTGGCGGTCAAAGAGACGGGCCTGCTCGACCTGGTCGCGGAACGCGGCGACGGTGGCGGCATCGACGGTGCGGGCAACAGCGATCCGCTCCCGCAGTTCGACAGCAGGGCCGTCGGTGCGCTCGTCGGGGAAGCCGAGTTCGGCGTTCGTCCGACCGTAGATCTCACGGAACAGGCGCCGATACTCGGGCAGACCGACCGATTCGTGTCCGTTCTCCCACCGGGACAACTTGGTCTTGAGGCTGGTCGACGTCATGATCGTGATCTGGTCTGCGCGGGCTTGTCGTTCCAACATCGCGATGGTCTTGGCGGCCGAGTAGCCGAGCTGTCTGCGAACCGCCTGCAACTTCGTCCGCTCCGGCATCGACTACCCCCAATCATGCCTCTGAACTGCATGGTTAATAGGAGTTATCACCTCGCGTGATAACTCCTGCCATCTGTGGGGAACGGTTCTAGGCGCGTTTTCTGTGGTGCATGGAAGCCACGTCATTCACTCCGATCCGGCGGAGCGTCGAGCCGGGACTGGACGTCGATCAGGCGTTGCTCGATCGAGCGCAGGTGCGACTCGATCGCAGCGAGTCGCTCGACGACCGGCAGGGACGCCGGGCTGGCGTGGTCGGGTGGATCCTCGCCGGACAGCACGGCGTGCAGGTGCCGCGGATGCCAGCCGAGCGCGACGGAGATGGCTTCCAGGGTCCGTGCGCTGCGGCGTCGCTGCGCGGTGTTGTGCTGCAGCTCGCGCACGATCGCTTGCGAGACGTGCGCGCGCTCGGCGAGGTCGCGCTGACGCATGCCGAGTTCGTTCAACCGTCGGTCCATCGCCTTGGCAACGGCCGCCCAGTCCGATCCCGACACCGATTCCTCGCCCTCTGTCGTGGCCCACCCGGGCGTCGAGGTTAGCCGGACGTATCGGTTGCTCGGGACGGATTCGCGCGATGTCTGCGTGTTTCGAGCCCGCTTTACGCCATTGAGCGCTGATATCAGCGCAAGCAGAGCTGAAATTATTTCGCAGACGGGACTAACGCCATGAACTCGCAAGATCGAGACAACGACATGGCCGCAATGCGGCCCATCTTCTACACAGTCACTGAGGCCGCTCGGTTGCTCCGGGTGAACCGAGCGACGCTCTACCGGGCCATCCGTGAGGACGCCTTCCCGGCGGTCCGGGTGCGCTCGCGCTACGTCATCCCGGCGGTTGCCGTCGAGCGGCTTGCGGCGGACGCGACGGAACTCGGCGGGTGCGTGGACGTCGCGGCGATCGCCGCCGGGCGACGGGTAGCCCGCGAGGTAGCTCGCGTCACGGGTGGCCAGCGATGAGCGGCCGGCGGGCAACGCGTGCAGTCAACGACGGTCGACGGCCACGGTGCCTGACGGTGCGGAAGGCCGCAGGGACTCTCGGGGTGCCGCAGTCGGTGCTCCATCGGGCGATCCGGCTGGGCCTGCTGCGCGCGTCGAGGCAGCACGGTCTGCTCGTCGTCCGCGAGACGGACGTTCGGCGTCTGCTGGATGGTGCGCGGTGAGCGCCCGGGACGACGAGGAGTCGGCCGTGGTGGCGCGGCTGCGGCGGCTGCGGCAAGTGGATGACGACGCACTCGGGGCGGCGATCCGCGGGGCCGCCGCGTGCCTGGAGCCGCAGGAGGACGGACAGGCGCCGGGGTGGCTGCATGACGAGTACACCGATCCCGATCTCGCGCTGCGGCTGTGCGCGGGGTGCCCGGTGCGCGACGAGTGCACCGAGCTGGAGCTGCGCCTTGCCGGTGCTCGGGCGGTCGGCATGTGGGGCGCCTACGGCGAGCGCGGCAGGCAGGCGCTGCACCGCGCGTGGCAGACGGTCGAATCGACCACCGAGACGGCGACGGATGCGGCCGGGCGTGTGCCGGCGGCGAGCTCGGAGGGCGGTGACGGTGATGAGCGGGGTTGAGCTGTTCCTCGGCGGCATCGCCGCCCTGGCTGTCCTGTCGGTGGTGGTCAAGGCACGGGCCGGGGTCAAGAAGGCTCGGGCCGCTGCGGAACTCGCTCGAGTCGGCACGAGCCCGGTCTCGCTGGTCGGGCATGTGCTGATCACCGCGGGTTTGATCGTAGGAGCGCAGTGGCTGGTGATCACCTACGCGGCGAGCAACACGACGTTGCTGCTGGTCGTGCTCGCGGTGCCGGCGCTGTTCGCCGCGTACCCGGTGACCAAGGCGTTGACCGTGATGCAGGTCGGCCCTACCCGGTCCGGAGGTGGCCGGCGATGAGCGCCACCGGTGACAACCGGGACGGCCTGTCGATGGGTGGGCGCGGCGATGACGCTGCGCCCACCGCGCCGGGCTGGCGGGCCGAGTCCACGCACGAGGGCGTGATCGCTTCCAAGCTGCGGGAGCAAGCCCGGCAGGCGTATCGGGACAGCGTCGCGGCGGGTGCCGGGCTGAACGGCAAGGCGCTCGGCGCACGGTTCGGGCGCAGCGAGCGGTGGGGCCGCGATCGGATCGCCGAGACTCGCCCGACCCTCCGGCCAACCGGCCAGTGCAATGCCAACGGCAGCGGCTACGCCGGTGCGGCTGCCGTCGGCGAGTCCGCGCGGCAGCAACACGGCACCGACCCGGCCGCCGCAGCGGAAGGAGCGGCACCGGTTCCAGCGGGTGCACGGTTCGTGGCCTGGTTGGGGTTCGTGTTCGGCTCGGTAATGTCGGTGGCGGCGAACGTGCTGCACGCCTGGCTTCCGGCCGACGAACAGCCGGCGGGCTGGTCGCCGGGCCTCGCCCCTCAGGTCGGGTCCGCGGTGTGGCCGATCGGACTGCTGTTGTCGGTGGAGGTGCTGTCCCGGGTGCGCTGGGCGCCGGGGTTCTGGTGGGCGTTGGCCCGCTACGGCGGCGCCGGAACCGTCGCGGTGGGGTCGGCGATCATCTCCTACGGCCACCTGCACGATGTGCTGATCGCGTGGGACTACGGGCCGCTCGGGGCCGCGGTCGGCCCGCTCGTGCTGGACGGGCTGATGGTCGTGTCCGGGTTCGCGCTGCTGGCCATGTCCCGCAGGCACGCGGATCCCACCGGTCACGTGACGAATTCCGTGACCGTGCCGAGCGCAGGCGCGACGGCGGGCGATACCGATGACTGAGCATCGCCCCGGCAGCAGCGACCCGCGTAGCGACGATCCGCCCACCCTGCCGAACGTGCCCGCCATTCCAGCTCTGCCCTGGTCAGGCCAGCATGGGGCCGGCCAGGACGGGCCGGTGGTGGAGGGTGTGCTCCTCTCCGACCTGGAGAGCGAGTACGTGGCCCGCCACATGCAACACCAGCGCCAGACCGCAAGCCACGATGGCGAACAGGCGGCGGTGGAGGTGCGTCGCCCTGCGCCGGTGGTGCGGCGGCCAGACGTGGCGCCGGTGCTGCCCAAGGCTGTGTCGGCGGTGCGCCGCCGGACGGGTCGGGCGACCGTGTACGTGGTCACTGGGGTGCGGGTGGCGGCCACGCACGAGCGGACCCGCGCTACGCTGCGGTGGGCGATCCGCAACGGCATCGTCTACATCGCCACCGGAGTCTGGGTTGTGGTTCGACGGGTGTGGGAGGCGCACACCCAGTCCCGCTACGAGCGGATGATGCGCCAGGCCGAGTTGGCCGGCGACATTCAACGCCTGATCGACTGGGAGCAGCGCTCCGAGCGGGCGCGGGCGATGCGGCACAAGCGGCGGATGGACTGTATCGCCGCCCCGTTCGCCCTGGCCAAGGCGGTCGCGGTCGCGGCGATGACGGTTGCGGGGATGTTGCTGGCGTTGGGGATCACGCTGGCCGTCGGCTACCGGGACATCGCGTGGGTGCTGGCTCCGCTGCATGCGGTGGTGGATCTGATCGCGTGGGTGGTGTGGCTGGTCACCGTCGTCTGGCTACCGCTGCTGCTGGCTGTGCCTTGGCTGGCGCTGGCGGCGTTGTGGCAGCTCGGCCGCACTCACGGCACAGTCCCGGCCTGGGCAGCGTCCACTCGCCTGCGGGACCAGGAGGGCGTGATCGTCACCCCGGGAGGCGTCGCGACCGCGCTCGCCCACCTCGGGATCGGCAAACTCAACGAGGCGATCAAGAAGGGGTGGGAGGTCGAGTTCCTGACTCCGCCGGTGCGGGTGAACAACTGTGGCTACCACGCGGCGTTCTCGCTGCCGATGGGTATCACCCCGGACATGATCGCCGACCGGCGTGATGTCCTTGCCCGCAACCTCAACCGCGCACCACTGGAGGTCTGGCCCACCGCAGCCGAGCGGGCCGGCTACGTCGACCTGTGGGTGGCCGACCCCGGGTCGACGGAGAGGCCGGCCCCGCCGTACCCGCTGCTCCACGACGGCAAGGCGGACGTATTCGCCGGCGTCCCGTTCGGGGTCTCGCAGCGCGGCGACGTGATCATTGTGGTGCTACCGGGCGGGAACCTCGTGTTCGGCGGGCTGATGGGGCAGGGTAAGTCCAACGCCGCCCGCGTGGTGATCCTCGGCGCCGCTCTGGACCCGCTGTGCGAGTTGTGGGTGTTCGTGTTCGCCAACAACGGCGACTTCGACGCCTACCGCCCGCGCCTGGCGCGCTACGACCGCGGCATCGACGACACCGTGGCCGCTGCCGCCCTTCGGGCGCTGCGGGATCTCTACGAGAAGGTTGCGCAGCGCGAGGCCCGGTTGGCCGAGCTGGGCGCCAAGAAGGTCACCCGCACCCTGGCCGAGAAGCACCCCGAGCTGCGGCCGCTGACGGCGCTGTTCTCCGAATGCCACGAGCTGTTCGGCCACGAGCAGTTCGGCAAGGAGGCCGCGGACCTGGCTGTGCAGACGATGCGACGGGGGCGGAAGACGGCGATCACGCTCGCGTTCGACACCCAATCGTCGCGGGCGGACGCGATCCCGCCGAAGATCGTTGAGCTGGTGAAGGTCAACGCGTGCTTCGCGGTGAAGTCGTGGCGGTCCAACGACGGGTTCCTCGGCGACGGCTCGTTCCAGGCCGGGATCCGGGCCACCGAGCTGCGGCCCGGCAAGGACGTGGGCACCTCGCTGTTGACCGGGGCGACCGATGAGCGGTTCGAGATCCTCAAGTGGTTCTACATCGAGGCCGACGACGACACCGGCTATGACGCCGCTGCCGAGGTCATCGAACGCGCGATGACCTATCTCGAACCAGGTTCCACACACGCAGGAACCGCTATCGCGGTAACAGACACTGAGACCCAGACAGAGCGGGACATCATCGCCGACGTGGCCGCGGTACTCGGCGACGCCAAGGTCAACGTCGCGGACGTTCCGCCGCGGTTGCGGAAACTCGCCCCCGACCACCCGCTCTACCGGTCGATGTCCGGGGTCCAGCTCCGCACGATCCTCGCCGAGCACGGAGTGAAGGTGCCCTCGACCGGCCGCCGCTACCCGGTCGACCCTGCCGTGATCCGCGCCCGGCTCGTCGAGCGAAGCGTCCAGCGGGAGGGTGAGTGATGTCGGCCAGGTCGGCGCCAAGCCCCTTGCGAGGGCCTGTCAGGCGTCCCCGGAACCCGTCTGCGCCCGACTCACTATCTCACTTCCCGCAGGTCAGGACGGTGCGATGCCGAATGACGAACCTCACTCGCCGTGGCGACCGCACTGGCGACGTCACTCGGACTCGCATCGACCGGAGATATCTCGCCCGGCGGGCCGCTGGAGCCCAAGCCGCTGCTCCACCGCACCACGGCCCCTGCCCACGAGGAGTAACAGATCCGCCACCTTTCGCGACCACGTCAGCAACACCCCTCCCGAGGGCCGGGAGCGGGCTCCATTCCGGGGGCATGAGACGATCGATGCGAATCGCGCGCCTGCAAATTGAGAACTTCCGGAACTTTCATAAGCTCGACCTACAGTTGTCACCGGCGACCGTGATCGTCGGAGAGAACCGGACTGGGAAGAGCAACCTGATCCACGCGATGCGGCTCGTGCTTGATCCAAGCCTGTCCCAGAATGACCGCCAGCTCGGGCGAGATGACTTCTGGGACGGCCTTTCTGACGGTACCGACGACTGGGACCCGATGCAATCCGGCCACATCATCGAGGTTTCCGTCGAGCTAGTCGACTTCGAGGAAGAGCTCGCAGTCGTTGCCGCTCTTGGAGACGCCCTTACTGCGGACAACCCGTTACGTGCTCGCATCACCTACAGGTATGCCCCAGTGTCCTCTAGCCTGGACAGCGCCTCTCGAGTTCCGAAATATCGATCGACGATCTACGGCGGAGGAGACCTTGAGAACCAGGTGCCGAACGATCTCCGCGGGTATCTACATTTCACATTTCTTCACGCGCTCCGGAACGTCGAAGATGACATCCGCAACTGGCGCCGCTCTCCACTCCGGCGAATGCTCGAGACAGTAGCCAAAAATGCGACTGAGGAAGAGCTTAAGATCGCAAAGGAAGCGGTCTCTGCCGCCAACAAATCACTGCGCGAGATCAAGGGAATAAAAACGCTTGGCGAGACGATAAGCAACCGTACTGAAGAGATGGTCGGCGAGCATCAGGCGCTCGATGCTTCGTTAGCCGTTGCAGCCCAGGACCCTATCCGCTTGATCCGAACAATGCGGATATTCATTGACGGCCAAGCCGAACGGCCGCTCTCGGCCGCGAGCCTCGGCACGCTCAACGTCCTGTACTTCGCCCTTCTTGAGTTGGGCCTTGAAGGCAGACTGGAGGCGGCCGACATCGCCCATGCAGTTGTCGCTATCGAAGAACCCGAAGCGCACCTTCACCCCCATTTGCAGCGGCTCATCTTCCGTCGCATTCTCGATGGCCGGGGCGGGCAGCAAAGCGTATTCATCTCAACGCAATCGCCACACATTGCGAGCGTGGCGGATCCTAAGAGTCTGGTCATGCTTCGCTCGGACGGAACTCGAAGCGTTGCTGCCTGCGCCCGAGACGCTGAGCTCACTGAACGCGCATGGGACGACATTTCGCGGTATCTCGACGTTACGCGCGCAGAAATAGTATTTGCGCGAAAAGTGTTACTAGTCGAAGGATACGCGGAGGCAGTGCTTGCCTCGCGTATCGCAGAAGCGAGCGAGCTTGATCTCGACCAAGAGGGAATCACAGTTTGCGCGATTAACGGAACTCACTTCCTCCCGTACATGAAATTCTGCGCTGCGTTGCGGATTCCGTGGGCAATCGCCACCGACGGTGACTTAAATGCAAGCGGTACTAGCCAAGGCAAGCGCCGTGCTTTACGACTTCTGGAGCACCTTGGCAGCCAGAAGTCTCCGGAAGAAGAGGGCATATTTGTGGGCAACCACACCTTCGAGTATGACCTCGCTGCTGCTTCCGAGGAGAACCTAAAAAACTGCATTGAGGTACTCACCCAGCTTGGAGGGAGCAACCTGCGGCAGCTAGTTCAGCAGTGGCGCGGCCTGCCTTCATATGAGGTTTTCATGACTGCAATTGAAAGGACCGGCGGCAAGGGTAGGTTTGCGCAAAGACTTGCGTCATGTCGGCTTTCTGCACCCAGCTACTATGCAGGCGCCTTGCAGCATCTTAGGAACCACGAGTGACGCCACTCGACGATTCACTAAAGGCGCTCAAGAAGAATCCTGGACAGTGGAGGGCATTCCAACAGCAGGGCCATTGCGTCGTCGTAGCGCCACCTGGAAGCGGCAAGACGAAGCTTCTAACCACTCGGTTCGTAGTCGACATGCTGACCAAGGTCGATCCGCCACACGGCGCCGCATGCGTAACTCTCACGAACGCAGCTGCCGACGAGATCCGCGAGAGGGTCGCGGTCCTCGGCGTACCAGGGAGAGCGAACGTCTTCATCGGGACCGTGCACAGCTTCACGCTGAACAGCATCCTCAGGCCATTCGCGAATGTCGCCGACCTTTCACACGTCCTAGATCGACGTATTGCAGGGAAGGCCGAGCAGGAGCAGGCCTTCAAGTACGCTATGACCCAAGAGTTCTTCACACGACGGGAATCGTACACGGTACGCTCAACAATCGAGACATATCGTCGCCGTTTTGTTTCGGACGAGATGTGGGCGCGGGTGCCCAAAATTAGACGAGTGGCTGACGCATATTTGCGATACTTAAAGCAGCATAACCTTGTCGACTTTGACGAGATAATTGCGACGGCGGTGCACTTGGCTGAAACGGTTCCAGCAGTGCGACGTGTAATTGGCGCAAAGTACCGCCGACTGTATGTCGACGAGTATCAGGACCTTGCGCCTGCCCTTGACCGGCTAGTCAGGGCGCTCTGCTTTGATAATCAATCTTCGACTACCCTGTTCGCTGTTGGCGACCCCGATCAGTCGATCTATGGGTGGACTGGAAGTAGGCCTGAGCTACTTGATGAGCTAACCAGGAAGCCCGGAGTCGCCACCGTCCCTTTGGAGGAAAACTATCGATCGGGGGCGGGCATACTCCAAGTCGCAGAGCTTCTGCGAAAGAGAGCAGGTCGCCGTCCAATGTCAACCTCGCGCTCCGGTGGTGTAGTGACAGCTACGCTGTGCCGAGGAGGGCTTCTGGATCAGTGCAATGTCGCGGCTGCACAGATTGCCAGTTGGCATAGTTCAGGTACTCCGCTTCACGAAGTCGGAGTTATTGCTCCGACGAATGCCCACTGCCGCGAGGTCGAGCAGGCGTTCCGCAGGCACAACATCCCGATTCTGGTTCGCGGAGAGTCGTACCGACTAACACAGTCCACGTCGTTGATCGAAGACGCTGCAGCATGGGCACTGCTCGGCAGAGAGGCAAGTGGGCATCGGCTTGGACTGTTGCTGCGTAGATGGCGCGGTTGCCTCGGGTCGCGATGGACCCGCGAAGCGGACGTCAAATTTCTAGCGCAGCTATTTGACTTCGAGGGTAGGGCCGACGATCCGGCGCACTTGTTCATCTCTGGATTATTGGACCTTGGTCTCCGAGAAGCTGACACCTCGACAACGGCAAGTGAGGATCACGACGAAATACTCCGAATGGAGCGCGCCTACAAAGGCGGAGAGTTAGCGCAGGCTTCCTCGGCAGTTCTCGCGGAAAGAGGACGTCGACTGAATCGAATTGAAGGCCTGACCATGTCCTCATGCAAAGGTCTAGAGTTTGAAAAGGTCTGTATCCTAGGTCTTGACCAGAAGCAAGTGCCGCACTTCAACTCGCTTGATGACGAGCAGAAGCTGGCCGAAGATCGACGGAAGGTGTATGTAGCAGTAACCCGGGCACGAAGTTCGGTCAGCATCTTCTACTCGGGCTTTGTCCAATGGTCGCGCAGCATCGATCATGCAGGACCCAGCCAATTCTTACGGGAGATGCGGCTGATCTAAAGGGCGTCGAGGGGTCTACTCGCATGGGGCTGCACTCTTGGTGCGCTGCCGCTGTGCTTTGTCTGGAAAGCTTGGAGCGTGGCCGGCCCGTCGCCGCTATCCGTCAGGCGGCTGGGTCTCCGCCGCGATCCAGTTCAGGTGCTCGGGATTCCCGTTATAGATCGGGCGGGCGCTGATCCATGGCACCTGATATGGGTGGCGCTCCTTGCCGTGCTCAACGATGGCCGCTGACGACGAACTCGCGCCGCGTATGGAGCGAGGCACGACCTTTGGTCTGCTCGTGGACTTCGCCCCTGCCACCGGTAGATGGAGTGGACCGGAGAGAAGTTGTGGACGCTTCGAGGGCAGCGCTTGATCACCGTCTGGGCGAGTCCCGGCCGCTGGGAGGCTCGACGCGGCTAGCACCGGGGCAGGATGCCGCTCCCGCGGGCGAGTCACAACCCGGCCTCAGAAGGCCTATCCGAAGATCGTCACAGGCCGTTGACTCAGCTGAAACGGCACGTCCGATGAGCCGTGCGCGCGTCCTTGGCGCCTGACGACGGCGTCAGGAACGGTCCGCCTTGGCGCAGCGCGCGCACAGGATCGGATCGATGGCCGTTCCGGCGCGACCGCCAGAGACGTCGCGCTGCGGAGGGCGGTGCATGTCGACGAGATCGAGCATGCGCCCGCACCGGCAGGCCAGCACCGCTCGGCCGCGCGGCGGCGCCACCACATGGACCGTGGCGTCCGCCTGGTAATACGGGCCCCTCATGAGCGACGCCTGGGGCGGAAGTCACGCACGCGGCGTGCGAGTCGGATGATCAGTCGGGGCGGTACCGCAGCGCGCTCCTGCTCCCCGCGGTACTCCGCACAGCGCGAGCACCGCGGACCGGGTCGCGCGACCATCGACGTCACCACCACGTCCGCCCCGCACGCCGCGCGATACCGACCCAGACCTGCCAACACGCCCTGCTCGAACTCGGCGGCCGTGATCGCATGAGTTTGACCGTCGGCGACGGAGGTCATGTCCATCAACTCGGGCCGTCCGACCGGCCCTGCGCAGCTCGCGATCGTGCCGCCACGGACGGCATCTGTGCTGCTCATCGGGTCCTCAGCCCGCACAGCGGACACACGAACACGCCGTCCCCGACGCGCAGCGCGACCACGCGGACCCCCGTCATGCACGACGCGGGCTCGTAGGTCCAGGCACGGTCGAGCAGCACGGGCCGCGGGCCCTCCAGAGTCTTGCCCGCGTGCCGTCGGTAGGTCGGTGCGCTCCAGCGCAGCGGCACGCCATTGCGAGCGTCCCTCGGCGTCCCGGTGGGTCCGGCATGTTGCAAGCCCGGCCCCTCGTGGTGTTCGTCGCTCGTCATCCCGCATTCCCGCGTTCGCGTCGGCTCCCGGAGATCGGCACACCCGAGAGCGCTCGTCGTCTGGCAAGCTGTGTGAAATCAGCTTTCCGTCAGCGCTGATGGACCGGAACGACGCGGGGCACGCCGTTGACACGACATTCGGACGACAGCGGGTTGCGAAGGGAGGCACTCATCCGTGCACGACCGTCAGCCTTCGACCCTGCTTGAGCTGAAGATCCGCGAACTCGGCATGACTCTGGGGGAGTTCGTCGAGCATGCCGAAGCGTTCGCACGTGACCACGGCGAGCGCGGCACGATCAGCCTGCGGCACCTGCAACGCCTGATCTCGCCGAGGGATCGGCCGACATCCTTGCGGCCAGCCACGCGCCGCCTCTTGGAAGCCATCTTCGCCACGCCCGCGATGGAGTTGCTCGGGCCGCCGCCGCGAGCAGACCTCGGCGAGGCTAACTCGCAGGTGGAGGCGGAGGAGGCGTCATCCGTCGTGGCGGACTGGCAGCGGGAGGCCGCCGAGGTCGCGCGTCTTGTCGCACGGTCGGCGCGAGTCGATCGAGAGGCGTTGGACCTCTTGGCGTCGCAGGTCGAGAACACACGGCGACTCGATCGCCGCTTCGGCGCTTCGACACTTCTCGGCGCGTTGCGCCTGCACGCACAGCACATCGAGCAACTGCTGACGAACGCGACCGAATCAGGAATCCGCCGTTCCCTGGCCGCAGTACTGGTGGATGCACACACCCTGGCCGGATGGCAGTCGCTCGACCGCGGCGAGGTCGTGAGCGCGTGGCGGCACTACGGGAGGGCATGCGACGCGGCGTTGATCACGGAATCAGTCGCGCTGCATGCCCACGCTCTCGCCAAACAGGCCGTTGTGCTCGCTGATATCGGCCGGACGGCTGACGGTGCAGCGATGAGCGGTTATGCGCGTTCCCTCGGCGACTCGGGGACGGCGATGCTGCGGACGTGGCTCGCAGCGGCGCATGGTGAGGCGCTGGCCGCAGCGGGGAAGCCCGCGGACAGCCTGCGCGCCTTCGACGAAGCATCGGCGGCGATGCCGCCACCCTGCTTCCGTGCCTCGCACGGCGACGAGGAACCGTACGTCGGTCTGGATGACGTCCACCTTGCCCGTTGGCGCGGACATGCTCTCTCCAGGATCGGCCATCCCGAGGCCGTGCCGGTTCTGACGGGTGCGCTCCGCGACCACGATGCCGAGTTCACGCGGGCTGAGGCGGCGCTTCGCGTCGATCTCGCCTACGCCCACCTGATGGCAGGCGATAGGGCAGCTACGGACGAGCAGCGCCGAGCGGCAATCGTCGTGATCGATGCCGTCGGGTCCGTTCGACAGCGGGAGCGTCTGAACACCTGCCTGGCAGGGTCAGCGCTGATTAACTAGCGTGGGCGTCCTGACGCGTGGCATGTGGAGCCATACGTGGAGCCAACACCCGTTCGATCGCGTCTCTGGAGCGACGTTCCAGCAACTCCGGTGCAACAAACACGCTGGTATGAGCGCTAGTCCTGCGAGTTCAAGCGACTTCTAATCTCTAGGTCGCAGGTTCGAATCCTGCCGGGGGCACGTACGTCCAAACGGGAGCTCGGCCGGCGCGGCGACGGGCTCCTGCGGGACCTCGTGCTGCGGTCGCGGCGAAGTGCTCGTCCAGGCCGCGCACCTCTGTGTCCAGGGCACGAGCCGTGAACCGATTCCGGCCTACTGCTTCAGTCCCGTGAAGAACGTCCTCAGGTCGCCGACCAGCAGGTCGGGCTCCTGGTGGGCGGCGAGGTGTCCGCCGGCGTCGTAGACGTTCCACGAGACGATGTTGGCGTGGTCCCGTTCGGCGAAGCGCCGGATCGCATGGATGTCGTCACGGAATTGGGCCAGGCCGAGCGGCACCGTCGTCGGTTCGCTCGGCCGCCGGCTGCGGCCGTTCTCGTAGTAGATCCGCATGCTCGACGCGACAGTTCCGGTCAACCAGTGGATCATCACGTTGGTCAGCACGAAGTCCGCATCCAGGGCGCCGCGATAAATGAGGTTGTGCCACCCGAGCAAGCCGACCGGCGAATCGGTGAGCGCGTGGGCCAGCGACTGCGGCTGCTGGGTCTGCAGGTAGCCGTAGGCGTCCATGTGCCGACGGAACCACTCGTGTTCCTCCACGGCGGATCGTTCCTCGGGTGACGTCCGATCGAACTCGGCCAGGTCGACGTCCGAGAAGATCTGGGTGACGTGTACCCCGACGACGGCTTCCGGCGCCGCTCGACCGATCTCGGGCGCGATGTGTGCGCCCCAGTCGTTGCCGGCCGCGCCGTAGCGCGCATAGCCCAGCCGCCGCATCAGCTCGGCCCACACCGTCGCGATCCGGTAGGTGTCCCAGCCACGCGAGCGCGTGGGCCCGGAGAAGCCGAATCCCGGCAGGGAGGGGATCACCAGATCGAAGGCGATCCCGGCATCGGTCGGATCGGTCAGGGGCCCGATGACGTCGAGGAACTCGGCGATCGAACCCGGCCAGCCGTGCGAGAGAGGAACACCGGCAGAGCGCCGGGACGGGACGACCTGATGTGCAGGAAGTGGATGTGCTGACCGTCGGTCGTGGTGGTGAACTGCGGATACTCGTTGAACCGCGCCTCCCACGCGCGCCAGTCGTAGGCGTCGCGCCAGTACTCGACCTGAGCCATCAGCTCCTCGACCGGCGAGCCGTAGTCCCAGCCGGCGTCGTTCACTCCCTGCGCCCATCGAACATGATCGAGTCGATACCGCAGGTCATCGAGGTCCGCCGGCGGCACGCCTATCCGGCACGGCTCGATCGAACTCATCGCATCCTCCGAGGACCGGCTACCGGCCCGAGATCGACAGCAGCCGTCGGCGGCAGCGCCTGAGGATCATGGTGGCGAACCGAGGCTGGTCCCGGTAGTGCGAAACGCACCGATCGAGCATCACGAACACATGTGTGGTCGTACCCGGCCGGCGGTCGCCGGAGTGCTCTTCGTCAGCACCCGGTCGCCGGCCGTGGCGCCTTCCTCGACCTGTGTGCGGCGGGTATGCCGGGCAGCCTGCTCCTGAGACGTGTAGGTCGGCCCCACGGCGATGGCGACATCCACGCGCGACCGCCGGTATCGGATGTCCATTGCTGTCGCCGCAACAATGGACAACCGAAACTGCCGATCATGCGCCCGCGGACAGCTCGTCGCCTCAGTCCTTCCCGTCCAGGAACCCGATGATCCTCTTGTTGATCTCGGTCGGTCGCTCGACCATCATGAAGTGCCCGACCCCCTCGATCAGCTCGGACCGGGAGCCGGGGCCGCACAGGCTCGGCACGCGGTCGACCTGCGCCTGCGACATCCCGTGACAGCCGTCCTGCGTGCCGTGCAGGTACAGCGTGGGCTGGGTGATGTTCGCGCCCCACGCATCCGCCTGCTCGGCCACCCACTCCGGCGATCCGAACCGGGTCGGGTCGAACTGGCAGCGGTAGTAGCCGAGCGCTGCCTGGAAGTAGGCGGGGTCGCGGATGCAGTCCTTGACGTGGGGCAGGTCCTCGCTCGCGTCGTAGCCGGGCGACCAGTCCCCCCAGATCCGATCGATGAACGCGAAGTCGTCCGCCGCGATCACATCGGCGGCCACGTGCAACATCTGGAAGTACCAGAAGTAGAACGAGCGCTTGATCTGGTCGTAGGTGGGGATGTTCTCACCGAAGATCGCGAACGGCGGGATGTTGATCACGATGCAGCGCTGCCACCGGTCCGGCGCCTTCCCCGCCGCGCCCCACGCCCCCACCGCTCCCCAGTCGTGCGCGATGAGCACCGCGTCCTCGCCACCTCCGAGCGCCTCGTGCAGCGCGTTCTGGTCGGCGACCATCGTGCTGCTGTGCACGTGGTGACGGTCCCCGGGCAGCTCCGTGGGCGCGAAGCCCCGGCAGAACGGCGCCACCGCCCGGTAGCCCGCGTCGGCGAGCGCCGGCAGGAGGTACCGGAAGCTGTAGGGCGAGTCGGGGAAGCCGTGCACGCACAGCGCGAGCGGCCCGTCTCCCATCGCCAGGTACTCGAAGCCCAGCCCGTTGGCCCGAACCGATCCCCTCTCGAACTCGGTCATCACACGCCTCCTCCGCGTCGCGTACCGACCGAGCCCACGAAGATGGAGCCCACCGGTGCGCCGTGGAAGGCCTGTCGGGAAGGTCAGCGCCGAGCTGTCGAAGGTGACCCCACCCGGCCCAACCCCGTTCGGGCGGACGCGCCGCGGTCCGGAAGCGGGCTGAGCCGAATGCCGATGCGCGGGCCGAGGCGCAGCATGTGCGCCGTACCTACCCGGTGTGTGCGGTCGCGCTCAGGCGGCCGTGGCCTCGCGCACCGCCGGCACGATCTCGCGCGCCCACCTCGCGCGTGCCTTCTCCGCATCCTCGGGTGTGTCGGCCACCGGGAAGAACACGAAACCACCGGCGCCGTGGTCGCGCACCGCGATCGTCAGCTCCTCGACCCACTGCTCCACCGACCCGCCGACCCAGGTGCCGTCGGCGCTGCGGGTGGTCTCGGCGGGAGCGCCCGGATCGCGCACCGACGCCTCCAACAGCTCGTCGAGCGAGCTGCCCGTGGTACTGCCCGCCGTCGGGTCGCCCGTGGGCAACGGGGCGTCCGTGATCCGGCCGAGGACGTTGTAGACGGTCGCGATGTCCGCCGGGTTCCTCCCCGCCCCGGCCGCTGCCTCGTCGATCACGGCCCGCGAGGTCGCCACCAGCCTGCTGCGCCAGTCCTGGGCGGCCCCGGGCACCCAGACGTCGGCGAGCCGGCCCGTGACCCCGAGCGACCTCGGTCCGATCGACCCGCTCCAGATCGGCGGGGTCGGGGCGTCCGAGGGCGGCAGGTCCTCGACCCGGTGGAACTCGCCCTCGAACGTCACCGGCTCACCGCCACCGGTGAGCAGCTTGACCAGCGTGATCGACTCGTCGAAAAGCCGTACGGCCTCCGCGGGCGTCCTGCGCTCGACGCCGAGCTTCACGATCTCGTCCCACAACGCGCCCGCGCCGACGCCGAGCGCGAAGCGGCCACCCGACAGGTCGGACAACCCGCTCGCCATCTTCGCCAGCATCGGGGCGGGGCGGCAGGGCAGGTTGGTCACGGTGGACACGGCGGTGACGCTCGTCGTGGCCCCGAGGACGAACCCGAGCGTGGCGTACGCGTCGAACTGGGCGGGCGAATACGGGTGGTCGGTCATCGTGACCACGTCGAGCCCGTCGCGATCCGCATTGCGGGCCTGCGCGAGCAGGTGGCCCGCGTCACGAATTCCGCTGACCGCCCCGTTGAACCCGGTGTCGAGTCCGATTCCGAACAACGCCATGATTCAGGCCTTCCGGGCATTCACGAGGACGAACGGCCCGTTCACGCGCTCGCCGACGGGGGTCAACGTCCGGCCGTACTCGCTCGCCGCGGTGCGCAGGGTGCGCGACTCGACGATCCAGCCGTGCGTACGCAGCCACTCGCCGGGATCCGGCCGCGCTCCGGCCCCGAGCAGCGAGCGCAGGTCGAGCCCGAGGGCCTCGGAGCTCGCCCGCGCCTCGGGGTCGTCCATGCGCTCCAGGAAGTGGGGGTCGTCCTCGATCGCCCAGCGCGAGCCGGGGGCCGAGAGCGCGTGCACCGATTCCAGGAGGCCGCGCTGGCCGTCCGGGGTGAGGTAGTACAGCAGCCCTTCGGCGATCCAGAGCGTGGCCCGGCCGGGGTCGAACCCGGCATCCCGCAGGGCGTCCGGCCACCCTTCGCGCAGGTCGGCGGGCACGGGACGGCGGTCGCACCTGGCCTGCGCCCCGGCCACGCGCAGGACCTGGTTCTTGAACTCGAGCACCGCGGGCTGGTCGATCTCGAACAGGACGGTGCCCGCGGGCCAGTCGAGCCGGTGCGCGCGGGTGTCGAGGCCGGAGGCGAGGAGCACGACCTGGCGCACGCCGAACCCGGCGGCCCGCCGCGCCGCGTCGTCGAAGAACTTGCCGCGGATCCCGACCAGGTCCGACAGCGCACGCCAGTTCCCGTGCTCACCGTCGCCGCCGGGGCGGGTGGGGACGTTGCCGGGCGGGCCGGCGGCGAGTACCAGGGCCTCGGCGTACGGGTCGTCGAGCAGACCGTCCTGGCGGTGGGTCTCGACGGCGCGGCCCGCCGCCGCGACGACGGCCGTGGCACCGACCCCGGTCCGCACGTCCCACGTCCTCGCCGCGCCGGTCACGACGCGATCCTCGGAATCGAATTCGGGTATGCGGAAAGCACAACTTCAGCATGCCCGTCCACCCGCGCTGTGCATTCGGATGTACGCGTGTGATCGATCACGCCGAAAAGGACGATATCGGCCGAGCTCCGCATTCCGGGCGGCTGGTGGACGGGACCGGGGGGCCAGGCGGTGCAACGCCCCCCGCCGTCCGCCGCGCTCGCGGCTCCACCCTCCGGCAGCAACCCACGGCTGCTCGCGGGCTCCGTTAGGGCCTGTCCCGGCCGGTGAGGCAGGTCTACCTTCGGCCCCTCTCGACCGGGGCGGTGGGGCGCGATGGTGCGATTCGAGTACCGGCCCCCGGCGTTGATCGGCGCCCTCGCTGGCCCCATGGACCCGGCGGCCGCAGGGGTGCGGCTCCGCGGGAAGGCGAGCCGGGACGACCCGCCTGCATCCACCCCCGCGCGCCGACCGCCTCGCCCGCGGCCGGTTGATCATCGAGGAATCGACGGAGGAGAGCTGCGATGCCGGATGTGGTGTTCAGCGTTGATCAGACCAAGTCGATGCGTGATCAGGCGGTGCCCGGTCACAACAGGTGGCACCCGGACGTGCCCGTCGCGGTGATGGTCCGGCCCGGACAGCAGATCCGGGTGGAGTGCCGCGAGTGGACCGACGGCCAGCTCGGCAACAACGACTCGGCTAACGACGTGCGCGACGTCGACCTGACGCACGCGCACATGCTGAGCGGTCCGATCGGGGTGGAAGGCGCGGAGCCGGGCGACCTGCTCGTCGTCGACATCCTCGACCTGGGCCCGGTGCAGGCCCCGCAGGAGTACGGCGACGCCCCCGGCCAGGGCTGGGGCTACACCGGCATCTTCGCGAAGGCCAACGGCGGTGGCTTCCTGACCGACTACTTCCCCGACGCCTACAAGGCGATCTGGGACTTCGCCGGCCAGGTGGCGACGTCGCGGCACATCCCGGGGGTCCGCTACACCGGCATCACCCACCCCGGCCTGTTCGGGACCGCCCCGTCGGCCGAGCTGCTCGACCGGTGGAACCGCCGGGAGCGGGCCCTGATCGACAAGGACCCCAACCGCGTGCCACCGCTCGCGCTGCCACCGCTCGAGCAGAACACGCTCGGCGGCACGGCGACGGGTGACGTGGCGCAGGCGATCGCCCGCGACGGCGCGCGCACCGTCCCTGCCCGGGAGAACGGCGGCAACCACGACATCAAGAACTTCACCCGCGGCTCGCGCGTCTTCTACCCGGTGCACGTGGAGGATGCCAAGCTCTCCGGCGGCGACCTGCACTTCAGCCAGGGCGACGGCGAGATCACGTTCTGCGGCGCGATCGAGATGGGCGGCTTCATCGACTTCCACGTCGACCTGATCAAGGGCGGGATGGAGACCTACGGCGTCACGACGAACCCGGTGTTCATGCCGGGCAACGTGGAGCCGCGCTACTCCGAGTTCATGACCTTCATCGGGGTGTCGGTGGACCGCGAGACCGACGAGAACTTCTACCTGGACGCCACCGTCGCCTACCGGCGTGCGTGCCTGAACGCGGTGGAGTACCTCAAGAAGTTCGGCTACTCGGGCGAGCAGGCCTACCTCCTGCTCGGCTCGGCCCCGATCGAGGGGCGCGTCAGCGGGGTCGTCGACATCCCGAACGCGTGCTGCTCGCTGTACCTGCCGACGGCGATCTTCGACTTCGACGTGAAGCCGTCGGCATCCGGGCCGACTCGCGCGGATCGGGGGCAGTGCGCGGTGACCTCCTGACCCACCCAGGCGGCGCCGCCCGGCCGGTCGGTCAGGCGGCACTGTCGGCCGCGGCGGCCTCGGCCGGCACGGTGGGACGCGCCGTGACCGTGACGGTGCCGCCGCAGTTCCAGCAGCTCGGCTCGGTGGCGTGGTCACGCCCCTCCACATCGCACGCACCGCAGAACCAGTGCGCCATGACCTGGACGTTCATCGCGGGTGCCTCCCGTGGGCGCCACCCCGTGACCGTCACGTGATGGCGTCGGTTGCCTCTGCCTCGTGCGCTGCGGAGACGATCGGAAGGTTACGGTCGGTTCGCCGACCGCACATTCTGGCTAGCCCCCGATCCAGCCCCCGGACACCGGTCACGTGCCGGCCACCCACGTCTCCCACGCGCCCGCGCTGCGCAGCGCCTCGTCCGGGATCCCGGCCTCGGCCAGCGCGCCGGGGTGGAGCAGCTCGTAGCGCTGGTTGTACGCCGCGGCGCGGTCGGCGGGCAGCAGCAGCCACGGCGCCAGCGCGTACTCGAGCCGGAGCTCGACCACCCAGTCCGAGTGGCGCGGGATCAGCTCGCCGCGCACGAGACCGCGCGCGAGGAGCCCCCGCCACAGCGCGGCCGTCTCCCGGCAGGCCTCGGGGCCCTCCTCGGCCGGGGTGACGGCGGTGGTCTCGATCCGCCTGGGCAGCGACAGCATCGTGGTGACCGCGAACATCCACGGCAGCCCGAGGATCCGGCACAGGTGGGCCCGGTGCGACCCCGCGCCCACCGAGTACAGCGGCCCGGCAGGCCCGGGGATCCGCAGCAGCTGCACCGCTCCCGAGTCGGCGTGGGCACCGAAGTGGCGGGCGAGGTACCCCGGCACGTCGGCGTAGCCGACGGCGAGCAGCTCGGCCGTGCGGTCGGGCAGCCAGGAGGCCGAGCGCTCCGGGTGGTCGCGGTCGCGGTCGAACCGGCCCCACACCTCGTCGGGAGTGCGCACCACCGACCGGGTCGGCACCCACTCCACGGCCGTGGTGCACGCCCACGAGTCGCCGGGCGCGAGCAGGGCGGGCAGCTGCGGCTCCGTCTCCTGCAACCGGGCCGCGCGGGCCTCGACCTCCTCCCGCACCCGGTCGGCGGGCACGCTGCGGCGGAGGACGTCGATCTCGGCCACGACCTCGGCGATCAGGTCGCGGCGCGCCATGAACGCCGCGGTGGCCTGCTCCTCGGTGACGTGCGGGGTGGCGGCGGGCGTGAACGCGCACAGCCGCGGCACCCGCGAGGGCGGCGGCGCACCGCGCCACGTGACCTCGGCGAGCCGCGGCCGTGTGCTCCACCGGCCCAGCTCGTCGGCCACCACCGCGGGGTGGGCGGCCCAGCCCTCCACGGCGGGACGGTCCGGCTCGCCGATCGGTTCGGCCTCGAACCGGCCCGACATCTCCCACCGCACCGCCCAGCAGTCGGCCCCCGGGGTCGCCTCCGCCACGGCGGCGGCGCGGCGAGTCATGTCGGCGGCCATGACGTGCACCTGACCGCGGTCGCGGGCGGCCCTCAGCTCGGCGAGCGACAGCCGGGGCGCGTCGTCGCCCGCGTCGTCGCCCGAGTTCTCGCCGCGGTCGGACAGCACCATCGTGTCGACCTCGGCGCGCCGCGGGTCCTCCTGCAGGTGCTGCTGGCGCAGCAGGTTTCCCGCCTCCCGCATCGCCGCGGCCAGCTGGAGGCCGGGACGGCGCAACTCCGTGGCGTCCACGAACGGGTCGGCGTGGTCGACGACACGCCGGACGAGCGCCTTCTGCAGCTGCTCGGCCTGCCACATCAGCGCCGTGACGTCGTTCCACGCGGCCGGCGCCGTGCCCTCGTCGGCGACGGCCCGGGTGGCGAGCGTCAGCCGGTCCCACGCGGACAGCCTCGACAGCCGGCGCGTCGCCAGCGTGAACACCACCGCCGTGGTCCAGCGGGCGAGGTGGGCCGTGCGCCGCGGCCTGCCCGACCGCAGCGCGCGGCAGGGCTGACGTGCCTCGGCGTCGCACCGGTCGCACGGCCAGTCGTGAACAGCGATCCCGCTGATCGGATGTGTGTGCAAAGCGCCCGTCCATCCTCCGATCGAGGTACCCCGATCTTTGCGCAGGCCGCTGTTCCGGTGTATCGGGGCCCCTACTCCCCGTGAACGACCCGCCACCAGATACCCGTACGGGGTGTCGGAATCCCGTCTTCCCGGAGGCCGGGCGCGCGCTGTCCGTCACCCGGCGGGATAGGGGGGCATAGTATGTGCGCCGGCGCGAGGGAGGACGGATGCACGGGTACACCCAGGACAAGGACGCCTATCTGAAGCGCCTGCGCCGCATCGAGGGCCAGGTGCGCGGCATCGCCAAGATGATCGAGGGCGACCAGTACTGCATCGACGTGCTCACCCAGGTCTCCGCAGCCACGAAAGCCCTGGAAGCGGTCGCGCTCGGCCTGCTCGACGAGCACCTGCGCCACTGTGTCGCCCAGGCGGCCGCGGAGGGGGGCCCGGTGGCCGAGCAGAAGGTCGCGGAGGCCAGCGCGGCGATCGCCCGCCTCGTGAAGTCCTGATACTGCCGACCGGTACCGGGTAAGCAAGGGGTGACCACCGTCACGGTGGACCCGTCTTGATGGGATACCCCCCTACGGTATGGTCGGCGGTGTTCGGAGAGGAGCACGGCATGAACGGCTACACGCACGACAAGGACGCCTACCTCAAGCGGATGCGGCGCATCGAGGGCCAGGTGCGCGGCATCGCCAAGATGATCGAGGGCGACCAGTACTGCATCGACGTGCTCACCCAGGTCTCCGCCGCCACCAAGGCCCTCGAGGCCGTGGCGCTCGGCCTGCTCGACGAGCACCTGCACCACTGCGTCACCCAGGCCGCCGCCGAGGGCGGCCCGGTCGCCGATCAGAAGGTCGCCGAGGCCAGCGCCGCCATCGCGCGGCTGGTCCGGTCCTGACACTCCCGACGCCCCCGAAGAGAAGGAGCAGCAGATGAGCGACACCACCTACAAGGTCACCGGCATGACCTGCCAGCACTGCGTCGCCTCGGTCACCGAGGAGATCAGCGAGATCGACGGTGTCACCGGCGTCGCGGTGGACCTGCCCACCGGCGCCGTCACGGTCACCAGCACCACCCCCCTGGACGACGCGGCCGTTCGGGCCGCCGTCGAGGAAGCCGGGTACGAGCTCGCCGGCTAGGCGCCGGCCGGAGACAGGAACTGTCATGAACCCACTCGCGAAGCTCTCCGCCTACGGTGCGGCGCTCGTCCTGCTCGTCGCAGGTACGTACGCCGTCGGCACCGCTGTCGGTCCCCTCCGCTCCGTCGCCGCCCCGAGCGCCGACGTGGCACCGTCCGGTGTTGAGGCCACCGGACACGGGGACGCCCACAGCGGCACCGTCGCGGAGGCCGCAGTCGACCAGCCCGCCGGGCTGGCGTCGAGCAGGGGCGGTTACACCCTCACGCCCACCGACCCGACGCCCACAGCGGGAACATTCTCCTTCCGGATCACCGGCCCCGACGGGGCGCCGGTCACCGCGTTCGACGTGGAGCACGACAAGCGGATGCACCTCATCGTGGTGCGCCGCGACACCACCGGGTTCGAGCACGTGCACCCCGAGATGGCGCCCGACGGCACCTGGTCGGTCCCGCTGTCGTTCCCGGAGGGCGGCTCGTACCGGGCCTTCGCCGACTTCGCCCCCACCGGGGGTGAAGCCACCACGCTCGGCGTCGACCTCGCCGTGCCCGGCCCGTTCGAGCCGGTGGAGCACGCGCCGAGCCGCACGGCACAGGTGGACGGGTACACGGTCGAGCTCAGCGGGGAGCTCGTGCCCGGCCGGGCCTCCCCGGTGACGCTCACGGTGAGCAGGGACGGGCAGCCGGTCACCGACCTGCAGCCCTACCTCGGCGCCTACGGCCACCTGGTGGCGTTGCGCGAGGGCGACCTCGCCTACCTGCACGTGCACCCGGACGGGGCACCGGGCGACGGGGTCACCCCCGCGGGCCCGCAGATCGAGTTCGTGGCCGAGGTGCCGAGCGCGGGCGGCTACCGCCTGTTCCTCGACTTCCAGCACGACGGCGTGGTCCGCACCGCCGAGTTCACGGTGCCCACCGGCGCCGCGGTGGCGGACGCCGTCGCCGAGTCGCCCGGTCACGCCGACGACGGCCACGGCCACTGATCGCGGGAAGGAGCCGACACATGAGCGAGCGTGCGAGCGAATCCATGTCACAGCGCTACGCGAAGCGCCGCCCGAGCCTCAGCGAGGGCGTGCGATGAGCACCACTTCCCCCACGTCCGTCGAGCTGGCGATCGGCGGCATGACCTGCGCGTCGTGCGCCAACCGGATCGAGCGCAAGCTCAACAAGCTCGACGGCGTCACCGCCAGCGTCAACTACGCCACGGAGAAGGCGCGGGTCGAGGCACCGGCGGGCGTCGACCCCGCGGTCCTGATCGCGCAGGTCGAGGCGGCCGGCTACACGGCCGAGCTGCCCCGGCCCGCCGGGTCCGGGCCGGAGGAGGCACCTGAGGAGGACCCTACCCGCCCGCTGCGGAACCGGCTGGTCACCAGCGTGGTCCTCGCGGTGCCGGTCATCGCGCTGGCGATGGTGCCTGCCCTGCAGTTCACGTACTGGCAGTGGATCTCCCTGGCGCTCGCCGGCCCGGTGGTCACGTGGGCGGCGTGGCCGTTCCACCGGGCGGCGTGGACGAACCTGCGCCACGGCGCCGCCACGATGGACACCCTGATCTCGATGGGCGTCATCGCGGCGTTCGCGTGGTCGCTCTACGCCCTGCTGTTCGGCACGGCGGGGATGCCCGGTATGACGCACCCCTTCGAGCTCACGATCGCCCCGAGCGACGGCGCCGGGAACATCTACCTCGAGGTGGCGGCGGGCGTCACCACGTTCATCCTGGCCGGGCGCTACTTCGAGGCCCGGTCGAAGCGGAGGGCCGGGGCGGCGCTGCGGGCGCTGCTCGAGCTGGGTGCGAAGGACGTCGCCGTGCTGCGGGACGGCGCCGAGACCCGCATCCCGGTCGAGGAGCTGTCGGTCGGCGACCGGTTCGTCGTGCGGCCGGGCGAGAAGATCGCCACCGACGGCGTGGTCGACGAGGGCAGCTCCGCGGTGGACGTCTCGATGCTCACCGGTGAATCGGTGCCGGTGGAGGTCGGGCCGGGCGACGCGGTCGTCGGGGCCACCGTCAACGCGGGCGGCCGGCTCGTGGTGCGCGCCACCCGGATCGGGTCCGACACCCAGCTCGCGCAGATGGCGAAGCTGGTGGAGGACGCGCAGAACGGCAAGGCCGACGTGCAGCGCCTCGCCGACCGCATCTCAGGGGTGTTCGTGCCGATCGTGATCGCGCTCGCCGCGGCCACGCTCGGGTTCTGGCTGGGTACCGGCACGGGCACCGCGGCGGCGTTCACGGCCGCGGTCGCCGTGCTGATCATCGCCTGCCCGTGCGCGCTGGGGCTGGCCACGCCCACCGCGCTGCTGGTCGGCACCGGCCGGGGTGCCCAGCTGGGCATCCTGATCAAGGGCCCCGAGGTGCTGGAGTCCACCCGCCGGGTCGACACGGTCGTGCTGGACAAGACCGGCACGGTCACCACCGGCCGGATGGAGCTCGTCGCCGTGCACACCGCGGAAGGGGTCGACGAGGACGAGGTCCTGCGGATCGCGGGCGCCCTGGAGGACGCCTCCGAGCACCCGATCGCCGCGGCGATCGCCCGGGGCGCCCGGGAGCGCGTCGGGGGCCTCCCCGCCGTCGAGAGCTTCACCAACGTCGAGGGTCTCGGGGTGCAGGGGATCGTCGACGGCCACGCCGTGCTCGTGGGGCGGCCGGCGCTGCTGGAGCAGTGGAGCCAGCCGCTCGATGACGACCTCGCCGCCCACCTGGCGGCGGCGCAGGCCGACGGGCGCACGGCGATCGCCGTGGCGTGGGACGGTGCGGCGCGGGCGGTGCTGGCCGTCGCCGACACCGTGAAGCCGACCTCCGCCGAGGCCGTCGCCCAGCTGAAGGCGCTGGGGCTCACCCCGGTGCTGCTCACCGGCGACAACGAGGCCGCCGCCCGCGCGGTGGCCGCCGAGGTGGGGATCCAGGAGGTGGTCGCGGAGGTCCTGCCGGCCGACAAGGTCGACGTGGTCAAGCGGCTGCAGGACGAGGGCAAGGTCGTCGCGATGGTCGGCGACGGCGTCAACGATGCGGCCGCCCTCGCCCAGGCCGACCTGGGGCTGGCCATGGGCACCGGCACCGACGTCGCGATCGAGGCGAGCGACATCACGCTGGTGCGCGGCGACCTGCGCGCCGCCGCCGACGCGATCCGGCTCTCGCGCCGGACGCTCGGCACGATCAAGGGCAACCTGTTCTGGGCGTTCGGCTACAACGTGGCCGCTCTCCCGCTGGCTGCCGCGGGGCTGCTCAACCCGATGATCGCCGGGGCCGCGATGGCGTTCAGCTCGGTGTTCGTGGTGGCCAACAGCCTGCGGTTGCGCCGGTTCCGCTGAACGGTCGGGGCCGGACCGGGTGCACCGGTCCGGCCCTTCAGCGCGGCTTCGGCCCCGGCAGGAGCAGGCCCAGCAGGGCACCGATCGCGGCGCAGCCGCCGAGCACGAGGAACATGTCGGCGAAGGCGGTGGCGGCCACGTCCAGCCGCATCGCCCCGTAGAGCGCCTGCATGGCCACGCCGCCCTCCTCGGCGGCGTGGGCGAGCATCGGGGGCATCCTCGGTCCGACGGGCATGAGATCGCTCTCGCCGACCATCAGCTGGGCCTGCAGCACGGTGAGCACGGCACCCAGGCCCGCCACCGCGAGGGCGGAGACCGACCGGATCGCCACCTGGTTGAGCGCGCTGCCGCTGGGGATCCGGTGCGGCGGCAGGGCGTTCATGCCGACGCTCATCGCCGGCATCATCGACACCCCGATGCCGAGGTTGAACAGCACGCTCCACCCGATGATGTCGATCTCCGAGACGTCCGTGGTGACCTGGGCCATCAGCGCGCAGGCGAGGGCGGTGATCGACAGCCCGGTGAACACGGGCAGGCGGGCCCCGAAGCGGTCGTAGAGGCGGCCGGCCACCGGCGCCATGGCCGCCATCACCAGCGCGGAGGGCATCATCACGAGCCCGGCCTCGAGCGCGTCGAGCTGCATCACCCCCAGCAGGAGCTGCGGGATGTAGAACAGCGAGCCGAACATCGCCACCGTCACCAGCACCACGATCAGCAGGCCGATCGTGTACGGGCGCGACCGGAACACCCCGAGGTCCAGCAGCGGCGTCTCCACCGAGTTCTCGACCACCACGAACAGGGCGAAGGCCAGCGCGCTGGCGAACAGCAGGATCACCGTCGGATAGCTGGTCCACCCCCAGTCGTTGCCCTGGGCGGTGGCGATGAGCAGGGTCGACAGCCCGGCGGCGACGGTGACGAAC
The DNA here is from genome assembly GCF_042657305.1 of Pseudonocardia zijingensis. NCBI lineage: Bacteria > Bacillati > Actinomycetota > Actinomycetes > Pseudonocardiales > Pseudonocardiaceae > Pseudonocardia > Pseudonocardia zijingensis. Next base: position 45,474 of record NZ_JBHSKO010000029.1, read on the forward strand.
CCCCACAGGTCGAAGCGGGGCCTGCCCGTCGCGCCGGTGCGGGGCAGGATCCGCCACGCCGCCACCACGGCAGCGATCCCGATCGGGATCTTGATAAAGAAGATCATCTGCCAGGTGGAGTTCTCCACGAACCACCCGCCCATCGCGGGACCGACACCCGGCGCGACGATGATGCCGAGGCCGTAGAGGCCCATCGCCATGCCGATCTTCTCCCGCGGCACCGTCGCGAACAGCAGCGTCATGCCGAGCACGCCCAGCAGACCGCCGGGCACCCCCTGCAGGACGCGGAACGCGATCATGCTGCCGATGTCCCAGGCCAGCCCGCAGAGCGTCGACCCGGCCGTGAAGACGGCCAGGCAGATGACGTAGAGCCGGCTGATGCCGATCCGGTCGCCGAGCCACTTGCTCAGCGGGATCGCCACCCCCATGGCCAGCGAGTAGCCGGTGGACACCCAGCGCCCGTCGTCCGCGCTCGCGCTCAACGCGCGCTCGATCGAGGGCAGGGCGACGTTCACGCTGCTGGTGTCCAGGGCCGACAGGAACGAGCCGAGGGTCACCACCATCAGCGGCACGAGCCAGCCACCGGGACGGTCCGCCTCGTGCCGAGCGCCGGGCCGTGTCCGCTCCGCAGTCGTCACCTCGGTGTCGCCCCCCAGTTGATGTACGTTCGTTCACCGACTTGGTGAACGAACGTACATCAACTGGTGACACGCGGGACCACGGGTGGGCGAATGCACACCCCCCGGGGACAATCGCGCGCATGAGGCCCGCTGCCGAGCCCGTGAGGCGCACCCGCAACCCCTGGGGCGAGGGCGAACGACTGCGCACCGAGATCCTGGAGGCGGCCAGCGGCCTGCTGTCCGAACTCGGCGGCGAGGCGGGCCTGAGCATCCGTGGGGTGGCCCGGGCCACCGGCGTGGCCCCGGGCAGCATCTACCAGCACTTCCGGGACCTGAACACCCTCGCCGACCACCTGCACGAGTACGAGTGCGAACGGCTGCTCGCGCTCCTCGAACGCGCGGGCGCCGACCACGCCGACCCCGTCGAGCGGCTACGCGCCCAACTCGTGGCCTACTGCGACTTCGCGCTCGCCAACCCCGGCCACTACCGGATCCTGTTCCGGCCGCCGAACCGCGGGAACCCGCCGCCGGACCCGCTGACCACCCCGCTCGGCCAGGTCGTCAACCTGTTCGTCGCGGGCTTCGAGCGCTGCCGCGAGGCCGGTCTCGACGTGCGCCTCTCCAACCGCGACGCCGGCACGATGGTCTTCAGCTCCATGCACGGCCGGGTCGCCATCCACCTCTGCTACGGCACCGGGAAGAGCCGCGAGCAGCTCGCACTGGGCGTCGATCAGCTGCTCTCGCTCCTCGTCGGCACCTGAAGTTCACGCGCTCACAGCCGCGCCGAAGAACCTCCGGGCGTGCCGGTCGACGGTGCGTTCCAGGCCCACGCGCAGTGGCGTGCGCGCCCGCCAGCCCAGGTACTCGCGCGCCGGACCGGGATCGGCCACGAGATCGCGGTCGCCCGGGCGGTCGGCCAGCACCCCGAACCGGGGAGCGACGCGCGCACCCGTGATGTCGGCGATCAGGGAGACCACGTCGCGGATCGACACCGGGTCACCGGTGCCGATGTCGATGACACGCCCCAGCGCGGCCGGTTCGACGGCCGCGGCGAGCAGGGCGTCGACGACGTCGTCCACGTAGACCCAGTCGACGCGCCGCGTGCCGCTGGAGAGGGCGGGCGCGACCCCGCGCAGCAGGCTGTCGACGACGTGCGGCACGAGCCGTGTTGCATGCGGGTCGTCGGGCCCGTAGACCATCCCGAGGCGCAGCACGGTGACCGGGAGGTTCGCGATGTCGCGGAACAGCGTGGCGTACGTCGTCGCCGCGATCTTCGACGCCGAGTAGGGCGAGCGCGCACCGGAACCCGGCTCGAGGTCGGCGTGCTCCTCGAGCGACCCGGCGAGCACCACGCGGCAGTCCGGGACGTCGGCGGCGGCGGTCATCACGTTCACCGCGCTGACGACGTTGTCGTTCAGCATCGGCACCACGAGCGACAGGTTGCGCGCACCCTCGGCCCGGCTCGCCAGGTGGATCACGACGTCCGGGCGCACCCGCTGCACGAGCAGGTGCGTGGCCCGGGCGTCGGCCAGGTCGACGCAGGACCACTGCACACCGTCCTGCTCCCGCGGCTGGGCGCGGGTCGTCGCGTGGACGTCGGCACCGCGGGCCACGAGCCGGCGCAGGACGTGACGGCCGATGAAGCCCCGGGCACCGGTGACGAGGTAACGGACCGGTTCGGGATGGACGAGGGACATGAGGACGACCTTCGGGATGTACGGGCAGTCGTACCGAGTCTCCGCACGCCTCGCTGTGACCACGCTGAACGCGGCCGCGGCTGCAGGGTTCCGTTCACCGCGCTCCGGCGATAACATCGCCGCGTGACGATCGATTGCGCCCCGGATCTCACGCCCGCGGCCGCCCTCTTCCGTTCGCTCGGCGACCCGGCCCGCCTGGCCATCGTGCGCAGACTGGCGCAGGGAGAGGCGCGGGTGGTGGACCTGACCCGCGCGCTCGGACTCGCCCAGTCCACGGTGTCCAAGCACGTCGCGTGCCTGCGCGGCTGCGGGCTCGTCGACTACCGGGTGGAGGGCCGCCAGTCGTTCTACTCGCTCTCGCACCCGGAGCTGGTGGACCTGCTGCGCAGCGCCGAGCTGCTGCTGGCCGCCACCGGCTCCGCGGTGGCGCTGTGCCCCGTCTACGGGGATCCCGCGGTGGCGCAGGCGGCATCATGAGCAGCCCTGCCCTCCACCTCGACCGGCGCGCGGTGCTGTGCGCCCGCATCCGGCTGCTCGTCGCGGCCACGATCGCCTACAACGTCGTCGAGGCGGTCGTGGCGATCACCGCGGGCACGGTGGCGTCGTCGATCGCGCTGATCGGGTTCGGGCTGGACTCGGTGATCGAGGTCAGCTCGGCCGCCGCGGTCGCCTGGCAGTTCGCCGCCCCCGACCCCGAGCGGCGGGAACGCGTCGCGCTGCGCGTCATCGCCTGGTCGTTCTTCGCCCTCGCCGCCTACGTCACGGTCGAGGCGCTGCGCACCCTGGTCGGCGGACACGAGGCGGACCGCTCCGACGTCGGGATCGCGCTGCTCGCGCTCAGCGTCGTGGTGATGCCGTTCCTGTCCTGGGCGCAGCGGCGCGCCGGGCGGGAGCTGGGCTCGGCCAGCGCGGTGGCCGGCTCGAAGCAGACCCTCCTGTGCTCCTACCTCTCGGCCGCCGTGCTGCTCGGCCTGGTGCTGAACGCCGTGCTCGGCTGGTGGTGGGCCGACCCGGTGGTCGCGCTCGCCGTGGCAGTCGTCGCGGTGCGGGAGGGCCGCGCCGCCCTGCGCGGCGAGACCTGCTGCCCACCCGTCCGCCCCGGCGACGAGGACGACGGGTGCGACCGCTGCGGCCCGGGAGCCGAGGCGTGAAGGGCCCGGACAGCGAGCGGCTCCGGCGGTACTGGGACCGCCACGCTGCTTCCTACGACCGGCAGATGGAGTTCCTCGAGCGGAAGTTCTTCGGCGACACCCGGCAGTGGGTGTGCCGCGGCGCGACCGGCGAGGTGCTCGAGGTCGGCGTCGGCACCGGACTCAACCTCGGCCACTACCCCGTGAACGTGTCCCTCACCGGCGTCGACCTCAGCCCCGCCATGCTCGCCCAGGCCCGGCGCCGGGCTGCGATGAGCTCCCGCCCGATCTCCCTGCGGGTCGGTGACGCACACCGGCTCGACCTCCCCGACGCGTCGTTCGACACGGTGGTGTGCACGTTCTCGCTCTGCGCGATCCCCGACGACCGCCACGCCGTCGCCGAGATGTGGCGCGTGCTGCGACCCGGCGGGCAGCTGCGGCTGGCCGACCACGTCGTCAGCACGTCCGCACCGGTACGGCTGGCGCAGCGGCTGCTGGAGCTCGTGTCGATCCCCACCGGCGGGGAGCACTTCCGCCGACGGCCGGTCCTGCACGTGCGCGACCAGGGGTTCGCCGTGGAGCAGCAGGAGCGCTTCCGGTGGGGGATCGTGGAACGCGTGGTCGCGCGGAAACCGGAGCCGGGGCCATGAGCGAACCGGCATGGGCACCCGCCGACGCGTGCACGCTGCCCACCGCGGAGCGGCCGCTGCGCGAGGCGGAGTTCGACACCCTGTTCGCCACCGCGCTGACCGGGGTGTCCCGCCCCGAACCTGGGTGGCTGCGACTGGCGTTCCGCCGGGACGCCGAGATCGAGGACCTGGTGGCGCGCGAGTCGTCGTGCTGCTCGTTCTTCGACTTCCGGATCACCCGCACCCCCGACGGCGCCGTGCTGGACGTGCGGGTACCCGCCGCGCGCGTCGCGGTGCTGGACGGACTCGCCCGCCGGGCCACGGCCCTGGGCTGTCGAAACGAGCGCACTCCCGGACGTCATGGAGGTGGAACACCGCCACCGAGGAGGGACGACCCGTGAAGTACGTGCTGATGTTCGCCGAGACCCCGCAGTACGCCGAGGACCTGGCCGCGATGGACGACGCGCAGCGCCAAGCCGCCTACGACGAGGTGGGCCGCTGGTTCGCCGACAACGCGGCCCGGATCATCCACCACGCCCACCTGCAGGGCCCGCACACGGCCACCACGGTGCGCCGGGTCGACGGCGGGCACGAGGTCACCGACGGGCCGTTCGTCGAGGGCAAGGAGATCGTCGTCGGGTTCGTGGAGGTCGAGGTGGCCGATCTGGACGAGGCGCTCGCGATGGCCCGGTCCTGGCCCGCCTGCCCGATCGTCGAGCTCCGGCCGGTCAGCCCCTGAGCCCGTGGACCGCTCGCACGACGAGCTGGCCCGCGTGGTGCGCGAGCACGCGGGCCGGCTCACGGCGTCCCTGGTGCACCTGCTCGGCGACTTCTCCGCCGCGGAGGACCTCGTGCAGGACGCGATCGAGACCGCGCTGCGGCGCTGGCCGGTCGAGGGCATCCCGGACCGGCCGGACGCGTGGCTGTTCACCGTGGCCCGCAACCGCGGCCTCGACGTGCTGCGCCGCCAGACCCGCTACCGGGAGAAGCTCACCCAGCTGCAGTGGCCGTCGCCTGCCGAACCGGACGACCGGCTGCGGCTGCTGTTCACCTGCTGCCACCCGGCGCTGCCCCGGCAGGCGCAGGTCGCGCTCACCCTGCGCACGATCTGCGGCCTGACCACCGCGCAGATCGCCGCGGCGTTCCTCGTGCCCGAGACCACGGTGGCGCAGCGGATCACCCGCGCCAAACGCAAGATCACCGACGCCGGTATCCCCTACCGCATCCCGTCCGACGCGGAGCTGCCGGAGCGGCTGGCCGAGGTGCTCACCGTGGTCTACCTGCTCCACAACGAGGGCTACCTGTCCTCCACCGGCGACGGGGTGTGGTCGCGGCGGCTGGCCGGGGACGCCGAGTGGCTGGCGTCGTCGCTCGCCTGGACGCTGCCCCGCGAACCGGAGGCGCTCGGGCTGCTCGCGCTCATCCGGCTCCACCAGGCCCGCGCCGCCGCCCGGTTCGACGCCGACGGGCACATCGTGCTGCTGCCTCACCAGGACCGCAGCCGGTGGGACCACGACGCCATCGCCGAGGCCGGCCGGCTGCTCGCCCGTGCCGCCACGCACCACCGGCCCGGGCCCTACCAACTGCAGGCCGCGATCGTCGCCTGCCACGCGGAGTCCCCGCGGTGGGAGGACACCGACTGGGCGCAGATCGTCGTCCTCTACGACATGCTGCTCGCCGTCGCCCCGTCCCCCGTGACACGCCTGAACCGGGCGATCGCGCTCCGGTACCTCGCGGGCCCACAGGCCGCGATGCGCGAGCTCGACGACCTCGCGGCCGACGCGGTGCTGGACCGGTACCCGCTCCTGCACGCCACCCGCGCCGAGCTGCTCAGGGCGCTCGGGAGCCCCGAGGAGGCGCGGGAGGCCGACCGCCGCGCGCTCGACCTCACCGCGAACCCCGCTCAGCGCGCCGTGCTCTCCGAACGCATCAGCTGGACGTGACCGGCGCGGGCCGCCACGCCGCGCGCCCGAGGAACGCCAGCATCCTGGTCTGCTCGTCGCTGCCCGGGGGCGGCGTGAGCTCCGGCCCGAAGAACCCCGGGCGCCGCACCACGTGTGCCCGCGCCCAGTCGTGCGCGAGCGCGACGAGCCCCGGGTCGAGGCGGACGTCCACCCCGAGCGCGTGCCCGACGTCCCACGTGTGCGCCACGAGGTCGGTGATCAGCAGGGTGACGACCCCCGCGACCGGGACCTCACCCAGACCCGGGAGCGCCACGGTCCGGTCCAGCGCCGCGGGCGTCAGCGTGGCCACCGACTCCGCGCGCGCCGACCGCCACACCGCGACCGGGTCCGGGCCGGCCAGCTCTCCCGGGCGGGGCGCTCCCGGTGCGCCGCGCCCGTCCGGGTCGGGGGCGCCGGTGGCCCAGGCCTGCAGCTGCCACTGCCCCCAGATCAGGTGCCCGGCGACGTCGCGCACCGTCCACTCCGGACACGCCGAGGGGCCGTCCCAGCGTTCGGGCCGCACGTCGGCGAGCACCGCGTCGACCCCGTCCAGAGCCTGCCGGTAGTGCTGCATCGCGTCCATCTCCGTCCTTCCGTTCGAGGGATCCACACCTCCGAGACGAACGGACGACGGCCGGACACGACAGGTACCCCAGAGTGCTCTATTCTTCCCTAATTAGACGAACTCGAGGGAAGTCGAGATGACTCAGCTGTACTCGGTCGAGGAGGTCGCGGCGCTGCTGGGGCTGCACGTGAAGACCGTGCGGGGCTACGTGCGCGACGGCCGGCTCGACGCCGTCCGGATCGGGCGGCAGTACCGGATCGGCGCCGACGCCCTGGAGGCGTTCACCGGCCGTACCGTCACACCACCGCGCGACGGGCCCGCGGTCGAGGTGTCGAGCGTGATCCAGATCGACGACGTCGACCGCGCCCTGGCCGACCGCGTGAGCACGCTCGTCACGAGCAGCGTCGGCGGTGCCGCCCAGGACGACGGCCGGATGCGGGTCGAGACCGCCTACGACCAGGAGAGGTCGCGAATGAAGATCATCGTGCTCGGCGGGCCGGAGAGCACCGCCGAGCTGCTCCGGCTCGTCGCCGCGCTGGTGGGAGACCGCTCGTGAGCGCCGTCTACACCTCGTCCGACGGACAGCGGGCGATCCAGGAGCGCTACCGCGAACTGCTCGCCGGCTGGCCGGTGCCCGCGGAGCACCGGCGCGTGCCCACCCGGGAGGGCGAGACGTTCGTGTTGGTCTCCGGCCCGCCGGACGCCCCGGCGTTGGTGCTCCTGCACGGCTCGGGGTCCAACGCGCTGATGTGGGCGCCGGACGTGGCCGCGTGGTCCGCGCACTTCCGGGTCCACGCCGTCGACCTCATCGGCGAGCCGGGGCTCAGCGCGCCCGCGCGACCCCCGCTCACCTCCGGCGCCTACCCGCTCTGGTTCGACGACGTGCTCGACGGCCTCGGCTTCGCCCGCGCGTCCGTCGTCGGGGTCTCCCTCGGCGGGTGGCTCACGCTCGACCACGCCACCCGGCACCCGGAGCGCGTGGAGCGGCTGGTGCTGCTGACCCCTGCCGGCCTCGCCCGCCCCAAGGTCGCCGGCCTGCTCGCCGCCGCGGCGCTCAAGCCGTTCGGTGAGTGGGGCGAGCGGAAGTCCCTGGAGGTGTTCCTCGGACCGGAGGTGCGCCGGCAGACCGGCTCGGCCGAGTTCGTCCGGCTCGTGTCGCGGCACTTCCGCTACCGGCGCGAACCCGTCCCCGTGATCGAGGACGCCGCACTGCGCCGGCTCGACCTGCCGGTCCTCGCGATCCTCGGTGGGCAGGACGCCTTCATCCACTCCCCGCGCTCCGCCGACCGCCTCTCCCGGCTGGTGCCGACCGCCGACATCCGCGTCCTGCCCGCCGTCGGCCACCTCCTGCCCGCACAGACCGAACCGGTGCTGGAGTTCCTGCGCACGACGTAGCGCTCACACACCGACTGCAATTGATGTGCCGGCACCACAACTGGTGCGCGAGGCCACCCGGACAGCCTTTGGCGTCACAGCGGCCTCCTGGTGGCGGTCTCCCTCGGAGGGGCGGATCCGGAGGTTTCACGGCGATCAAGGGCAAATGGTCGCTCCCAGAGATCATCTAGCGACCATCTCCCCTTGATCGACGACCCCGGGCCGCAAATTTTGCCCATGATCAGAGAGTTGGCGCATTCCCGTGTCGATTTCGCCCGAGAACGCGCCAAACCCCTGATCATGGCCGCGGAACCGGCCGGAGGTGGTGCCGCGCGCCAAGAGGGCAGACCCCGGGGCGCGAAGCGCTCGCGCGGCGACGCCGAAGGCGCCCTTGAGGCGTGAGGTGCGGCCCCGCACGATGCGCGGCGCCACCGGTGGTCCCAGCCCCGCCGTGGCCACACCGGAGACCGTGGCAAAGATCAGGCCGTGACGAGCTACACCCGCAGGGCCGCGTCACGCGCCAGACGGTCGGCCCGCCGCGTGGTCTCGGGGAGGCGGTGGCGGGCCAGCCGCAGCACGTGGTCGCACGCGGCGTCGAGCCCGATGCGGTGGCCGACGGACACGAAGACCGGCCGCACCCCGTGCTGCGTGCGCAACGCCCTCCCCACGACGTCGTCGCCGTCGACCTGCGGTGTCCAGGACCCGCGGGCGGGCTTCGGCATCTCGTACGGCCCCGGCGGCGACTTCGCGACGCCGATGGTCGGCACGTCGGTGAGCAGCCCGACGTGGCAGGCCATGCCGAACCGGCGCGGGTGTGCGACGCCGGCGCCGTCGCACACGATGAGGTCCGGGACGTGCTCCAGCGCCTCGAGCGCGGCCGTCACCGCGGGGAGTTCGCGCAGGGCGAGGAAGCCGGGCTCGTAGGGGTGGCCGGCGCGGGCGCAGGCCGTGCGGGTCTCGACCGGGCGCAGGGTGCGCGCGTCCAGCACGACGACGGCGGCCACCACCTCGTCGGTGCCTTCGCAGTCGGCCACGTCGATCCCGGCCACGGTGCGCGGGTCCGTGGGGCCCGGCCCGGTGGGGTCCACGAGCGGGCGCAGCCGCTCCTGTTGTGCCGCGGCCTCGTCGGGGGAGGCCGGCGACGGCCCGAGGGTTTGCAGGTGCACGTCGGCGCACGCTATCGGTCCTGACCCGAAAGGGGTACACATCTGATCACACCCAGTTCCCGGATCAGGTCTCGACCACCACGGTGGCGGGCCGGTGGTCGGTGGCGCGCTCGTCGCGTCGCTCCCCGTCACCGGTGCGCCGGCCCGCCCACGCGTCGTGCTCGATCCGGCCCGACCCGGCGGCCACGCGCACGCCCGCCCCGCCGGACCTCATCCCCGGCGACACGACGCCGTGGTCGAGCAGGATCCGTTCTGCGGCTCCGCGGTGACGAAGTCGTCGAACACCGCGCTGTCCCTCAGGTCCACGGGGACGTCGGCCAGTGCGTGCCCGAACAGGGCCTCCGGCCGGTACACCGAGCCGACCAGCAGGTCCGTGACGTTGTGCGCGAGGTACTGCTGCTCGAACAGGTCCCGGCCGGGGCCGTCGTTGAAGTCGCCGAGCACCACGATCGCCGCGTCCGGGTCGGCGTCGAGCCGGGCGTCGAGGTACTGGCGGATCCGCATGCCCTCGTTCGCGGTGCGGCGCCGGTTCTGCAGGGGCCCCGGACGAACTCGAGGCGCCGGCCGCGGTCGCGCCACAACCGCTCGCCCTGGTTGATGAAGCTCGACTTGAGGTGGGCCACCACGAGCCGCAGCGGCTACCCGTCGAGGGTCACGCGGCAGGCGCCTCCTGGAGCGCGACGAGGTCAGCGTCGAGGTCCGCGATCAGACCGGCGAGCAGGCCCGCCGCCTGCTCGGTGTCGCACTCGACGCCGTCGCGCATGAACGAGGGGCGCCACGTCGCGTCCGCGCGGTCGGGGGCGAACCAGTCGTTCATCCACTCGGCGTTTGACGGTGGCGATGACGAACCGTGCCACACCTGCCTCCCGGTGCCTCGGTGCGTACGCATCGTCCCGCTCCGTACACGGTGGCGGGAACCGGAAGTCGTGACCGAACGCGGCCGATCGGGTACACCTGCACCGTGGGCGATCAGGAGAAGGTGCTCGTGCCGGCGCTCATCGGGCTGGAGGTGAGCGAGGCGCACGAGCTCGCGTTCGAGGCGCGCATCGTCGTGGTCTCCGCCGACCCCGACGTGCCCCTTCCCGTGTCGGGCACCGTCATCGCGCAGGCGCCGAGCGCGGGCACCCGGGTCGCTCCGGCCCACCCGGTGGCCATCGCCGTCGAGACCGGCGGCGGCGGAGGGGGTGGCGGCCGCAAGCTCACCACGCCGCCACCGGGGCCGCGCGACCCCTCAGGATCCAAGACCCCGGCCTGAGCACCGGCCCTGTTAAGGTCGGGGACGTGGCAGGCGGCGCAGGGGACGACGACATCTCCGGGTGATCCCGGACGAGCTCGCCGATTCCCCATCACACGCCCGACTCCTCGTGAGGCCGCCGCATGTCCATCGTCTGTTCCCACCTGTCCTTCTCCTGGCCCGACGACACCCCGGTGTTCCAGGACCTGTCGTTCACCGTCCCCGCGGGCCGCACCGGCCTCGTCGCACCCAACGGCGCCGGGAAGAGCACGCTGCTGCGGCTGATCGCCGGGGAGCTCGCGCCCACCGCGGGCACGATCACCGTCGACGGGGTGGCCGGCTACCTCCCGCAGGAACTCCCGTTCACCGCTGACCTGACCGTGGCCGAGGTGCTCGGGGTCGCACCGGTGCTCGCGGCGCTGCACGCCGTGGAGGCGGGCGATGCGAGCGAGGAGCACTTCACGACCATCGGCAGCGACTGGGACGTGGAGGAGCGCACCCGCGCCCAGCTCGACCGCCTCGGGCTCGGCGACGTCGAGCTCACCCGGCGCATCGGCACGCTGTCCGGCGGCCAGGTCGTCTCCCTCGGCCTGGCGGGGCGGCTCCTCGCGCGCCCCGACGTCCTGCTGCTCGACGAGCCGACGAACAACCTCGACCTCGAGGCCCGCCACCGGCTCTACGACGTACTCGAGGACTGGTCCGGCTGCCTGCTGTTGGTCAGCCACGACCGGGCGCTGCTCGACCGGGTGGACCGCATCGCCGAGCTCGACCGCGGCGACGTCCGCTTCTTCGGCGGCGGCTTCACGGCCTACACGGAGGCCGTGACCGCCGAGCAGGAGGTGGCCGAGCGGAACCTGCGCAACGCCGAGCAGGAGGTCAAGCGCGAGAAGCGGGAGATGCAGCAGGCCCGCGAGCGCGCCGCGCGCCGGGCGAGCACGGCGGCCCGCAACCTCAAGGACGCCGGCCTGCCCAAGATCCTCGCCACGGCGCGGCAGCGGCGGGCGCAGGAGTCGGCCGGGAAGGCGGACGGCACCCACGCCGCGCGCGTCGACGCCGCCCGCACCCGGCTCGACGAGGCGAGCCAGGCGCTGCGCGACGAGCAGAAGATCGCCCTGGAGCTGCCGGAGACCAGGGTGCCCGCCGGACGCACCGTGTTCGCCGGCGAGGGCCTGCAGGTCCGCGGCCTGTTCGCCGGCGGCGGGATCGACCTGTCGATCCGCGGCCCGGAGCGCATCGCGCTCACCGGGCCCAACGGGGTGGGCAAGTCCACGCTGCTGCGCGTCGTCGACGGCGAGCTGCGGCCCGACGCGGGCACCACCAGCCGCGCCGACGGCCGCATCGCGTACCTGTCCCAGCGGCTGGACCTGCTGCCCCCGGACCGGACCGTCGCGGAGAGCCTGGCCGCCGCCGCGCCCACCATGCCGCCGTCGCGACGGATGCACCTGCTCGCCCGGTTCCTCTTCCGCGGTGACCGCGTCCACCTCCCGATCCGGGCGCTCTCCGGCGGCGAGCGGCTGCGCGCCACCCTCGCGTGCGTCCTGTTCGCCGAGCCGGCGCCCCAGCTCCTGCTCCTCGACGAGCCGACGAACAACCTCGACCTGGTGAGCGTCGGGCAGCTGGAGAGCGCGCTCACCGCGTACGAGGGCGCGTTCGTGGTGGTGAGCCACGACGAACGCTTCCTCGCCGCGATCGGGGTGGACCGCTGGCTGCGGCTCGACGGCGGCACGCTGCGCGAGGTCGGCCCGCCGGACGCCCGCTGAACGCTCCCGCCGCGCGCAATTCAGCCGCCGAAACGGGAGACTCGCCCCCATCTGTGCGCGAGTCTCCCGTTTCGGGGGGTGAGGTGCGCGTTCAGTCGGGGTCAGGGGCGGCGGCGTCGACCGGGACGGGCGCGCGGCGCATCGGGCGCGCCGTGAACACCATGTCCCGGGCGACGTCGGCGAAGCGGGTGGACAGCAGGTCGCGCGGGTAGCTGTGGCGCATCAGCCACGGCGCCGCGCGGCCCTGCTTGGGCAGCACGCCCGCCGCGCGCTGCACGTAACCGGAGGTGAGGGTGAGCAGCGGGCGCTCGCCGACGTCGCCGCTGGGCTCGGGGGTGGCCGAGCTGTAGCCGTGGGCGTCCATGTGGGCGAGCAGCCGGCAGACGTAGCGCGCGGTGAGGTCGGCCCGCAGCGTCCACGAGGCGTTGACGTAGCCGATGCAGAGCGCGAGGTTCGGCACCCCGGAGAGCAGGCAGCCGCGGTAGACGAGGGTGCGGCCCGGGTCGACCTCCCTGCCGTCCACGGTGATCCGCATGCCGCCGCCGACCTGCACCTGCAGCCCGGTGGCCGTGACCACGACGTCGGCCGCCAGCTCGCGGCCGGAGGCGAGGCGGATGCCGGTCCCGGTGAAGGTGTGGATGGTGTCGGTGACGACCTCGGCGCGGCCCGACCGCATCGCGCGGAACAGGTCGCCGTCGGGCACGACGCAGAGGCGCTGGTCCCACGGCTGGTAGCGGGGGGTGAAGTCGCGGTCGATGATCGCGGGGTCGGGGATCTGGCGCTCGAGCCCGGCGCGCAGCAGCTTCCGGGCGACGCCGGGGAGGCGTTGCGCGATCTCGTAGAACGCCGAGGTCACCGCCACGTTCTTCCAGCGGATCAGCCGGTGGGCCCAGCCGGGGAGCCGATCGGCGAGCGGGTCGGTGCCGGGCAGGGAGATGAGCCAACTCGGGGACCGCTGCAGCATCGTGACGTGCGCCCCGCGCTCGGCGAGCGCGGGCACGAGCGTGACGGCGGTGGCCCCGCTGCCGACCACGACCACCCGCTTGCCCGTGCAGTCGAGGTCCTGCGGCCAGTGCTGCGGGTGCACGACGGTGCCGCGATAGTCGTCGATGCCGGGGAACTCGGGGAGGTAGCCGCGGTCGTAGCGGTAGTAGCCGGTGCCGAGGTAGAGGAACCGGCAGGTGTAGTGCTCGGTGCGGGCATCGGCCTGCACCTGCACCTCCCACCGCTGCTGCTGCGTGGACCACGCCACGGCCGTGACCCGCCTGCCGAAGCGGATGCGGCGGTCGATGCCGAATTCGGCAGCCGTGTCGCGCACGTAGGCGCGGATCGAGTCACCGTCGGAGATCGTGGCCGACGAGCGCCACGGGCGGAACGGGAACCCGAGCGTGAACATGTCGGAGTCCGAGCGGATCCCGGGGAAGCGGAACAGGTCCCAGGTGCCGCCGATCGCGTCGCGGGCCTCGAGGATCGCGTAGGTGCGCTGCGGGTGCTCGGTCTGCAGCCGGTACGCGGCGTCGATCCCGGAGATGCCTGCGCCGACGACGAGGACGTCGAGGTGCTCCACGCGCGCTCCCCCCGTTAGCGGACAGTCCTCGCATCATGCATCACGGCGGCGCCGCACGACGACCGCGACGACCAGCCCGAGCACCACCACCGCGGCGGCGCCTGCGGCCACCCACCCGGCGGGCGACACCACAGTGCTGGTGGGGGCGGCCTGCGCCTCCGGCGCCACCGGGGCGTCGGCGGCGGGCGGCGGCGCCGACGGGTCGTACCGGGGCCCCGGTTCCGGGTCGCCCGCCACGGTGACGTCGAGCCGGATCGGAACGGGCGCGGCCGCGTCGGGGTCCTCCCGGGTGGGGCCGACGTGGACGGCGATGTAGTAGGTGCCCGCCATGCTCTGGGTGCGCACGTCGAGGTCGTCGGCCGTGCGGTTGAGGTAGCGGACCGGCGCGGTGGTGAGGGCCGGGTCGTTGGCGGGCAGCACCTGCTCCGACCCGTTGTAGGAGGTGAAGTCGTTGTCGATCTCCTCCCGGGAGGGGGCGTAGACCGTGGTCGAGACGGGCGAGAGGTTGGCCAGGCCGCGGCCGGGCGTCTCGCCGAGGCGCACGCGGTAGGCGAGCCCCTGCCCCCAGTCGAGCGCCACGCGGTAGAACACGAACTCGCCGCGCTGCACGGTGTCGGTGTAGGTCCCGGATCCGTCGAGGGCGGCGGCCACGTTGAACGAACCACCCCCGACGACGGGCTGCGGCGGGCCCTGGGGCTCGGCGAACTCTGGCGCGGGCAGCACGGCGGCAGGGCCGGGGTCGGTGGCCGCGGGCTCCACGGCCACGAGCAGCTCCACGGGCAGCCGCTCCGGCACGCCCGCCGACACGCGGTCCCAGGTGAGCGCGAACGTGTAGGGGCCGGCGCCGCGGCAGCGGTCGCCGCTCTCGCTGCCGGTGTCGGGCTCGGTGGCGCCCGTCCACGTCGTCGCGACGGTCAGGGCCTGCCCGGCGCTGGAGTCGCTCGCCTGCTCGGACTCGAACTCGTGGCAGTCCTCGCCCGCCTCGCCGTACGTGCGCAGCTGGAGCGAGTTGAAGTCGTCGAGGATGTCCACACCGGGCACGCGGGGGAACGAGACGGTGGCGCTGAAGTAGGCGGTGGCGCCCTCCGGGACGTCCACGGCGTAGTGGCGCTGCTCGCGCTGCCCGATGGTGTCGAGGTGCTGGCCGGGCGCGGCGACGGGGGCCTCCGCCACGGCGGGGGCGCCGGTGATCGGGCTGCCCGCGGGCTGGTAGTTGCGCAGCGCGGACCCGGTGACGCGCGGGAGCACCCGCTGCAGCGCGGAGGCGTCCGGGGCGTCGGTGTACGTGCCGCCGGTGGCCTGGGCGATGCAGCTGAGTTCGGCGCGCGCCTCGCCGTCGACGCCGAACCCGACGGCGTGCACGACCAGGTCGACGCCCTGCCCGGCGAGCGTGCGCACCACCTCGCACGGTGGCGGCGGCGCGCAGGTGTCGACCCCGTCCGAGACGAGCACGATCGAGCGCGGCCCCTCCTGCGGCAGCTCCTGCGCCGCCACCTGCAGGGCCCGCCCGATCGGCGTGTACCCGCGCGGGGTGAGCCCGTCGACGGCGGCGCCGATGCGGTCCCGGTCGAGCGGCCCGACCGGACTCACCACGGAGACGTCCTGACAGCCCTGCGCCCGCTCGGCGTCGGAGTTGCCGGTGGAGGTGCCGTACGCGGCGAGGCCGACCGGGGCCGCGTCCGGTGCGGCGTCGAGGAAGGCGTGCACGGCGCTGCGCGCGGCGTCCATCTTGGTGCCGCCCGCCGGGTCGGTGCCCGTCATGGACCCGGACGCGTCGAGCACCACCATCGTCGGGGCGAACTCGGCTCCCGGTTCCTGTGCGTGCGCCACCGCGGGGGCGACAACGACGCCGAGCAGGGCGCCGAGCGCGCAGAGGAGCCGGGTCAGGAGTGGGGAGCTCACGACGGCCGAGTCTCGCATCCGGTCCCGCCGGTGCGATGCTCGCCCGGTGACCCCCAGCGGGACGGAACGGACGCGGCTGATCGTCCTGCGCGGCAACTCGGGGTCGGGGAAGACCACCGTGGCGCGCGCCGTGCGGACGGGCTACGGGCGGGGCTGCGCGCTCGTCGAGCAGGACTACCTGCGCCGGGTCCTGCTGCGGGAGCGCGACGTGGACGGCGGCATCGCCCCCGGCCTGATCGCGCAGACCGTGCGCTACGCCCTCGACCACGGCTACCACGTCGTGCTCGAGGGCATCCTCGCTCGGGCCCGCTACGGAGCGGTGCTCACCGAGCTGTGCGCGGCGCACCGCGGGCGCACCGCCGTCTTCTATTTCGACGTGCCGTGGGAGGAGACGCTGCGCCGGCACGCCACGCGCCCGCAGTCGGCCGAGTTCGGCGAGGCCGAGATGCGGGAGTGGTTCCTGCCTCGCGACCTGCTCGGCCTGCCCGGGGAACGCCTGATCCCGCAGACGGCGTCGGTCGCGGAGGCGGTGGCGCTGGTGTCCCGTGAGCTGGCAGGTGCCCCTCAGCCCGCGGTCGCGAAGCGCTCGGGGCCGTAGGGACGCACGTCGACGAGCGGGGTCTCGCCCAGCACCGTGGCCGCGACGAGCGCGCCGGCCAGCGGGGCGAGCGTGAGCCCGAGGTGCCCGAACCCGGTGGCGAGCACGACGCGGGGGTGATCGGGGAGCGGGCCGAGCACGGGCAGCCCATCCGGGGTGGCGGGGCGGAACCCGACGCGGGTCTCCAGGAACGTCGCGTCGCACAGCCCCGGCGCCACGGTGAGGGCGTGGTCGAGCACCTCCAGCTGCCCGGCGGCGGTGACGCGGTGGTCGAAGCCGGACCCGGTCTCCCGCGTGGCGCCCACGACCACCCGCCCGCCGGGGAACGCGAGCAGGTAGTGCCCGGTGCCGTGCGGCGACACGGTCGGCCAGCTCGCGGTGTCGTGGTCGTCCCCGAGGCCGAGGTGGGTGATCTGCCCGCGTTGCGGGGCGACGGGCAGCTGCGCGCCGAGGGCCGCCGCGAGCTCGCCGCTCCACGCCCCCGCCGCGACGACCACGGCGTCGGCGCCGAGCGGCTCGCCGTCGACCCGCACGCCCTCGGCGCTGGGCACGGCGGTGCCGGTGCGCAGCTCGGCACCTCGCCTGCGGGCGGCGTCGATCAGGGCCGCCCGCAGCTGCCGCCCGTCGACGCGGGCTCCGCCGGAGACGTGCACGGCGGCGAGCCCGGGGTCCAGCGGCGGGAACAGCTCCCCGGCCTGCGGCGGGTCCAGCAACGACACGGTGCCCGCGGCCGGGTGCTGCGCGGCCCGGGCCGCGGCGCGGCGCTGGACCTCCCCCAGCGCGGCCGGATCCGGGTCGGTGACGAGGAAGCCGACCACGGAGTACGACGTGGGCTCGGCGGTGTCCTCGGCCAGCGCGGCCACGAGCTCCGGGTAGTACGCCGACGCGGGGGCGGCGAGGGCGAACACCGCCTCGTCGGCCGAGGCCCACGACGAGACGATCCCGGCGCCGGCGTCCGTCGCCACGCCGGGTCGCGCGTCGTCCACCACCACGACGGAGACCCCGCGCCGCGCGAGGTGGTAGGCGCAGGACGCCCCGGCGATTCCGGAACCGATCACGACGACGCGCACGGCAAGATCCTCTCACC
Source organism: Pseudonocardia zijingensis (assembly GCF_042657305.1). Classification (NCBI taxonomy): domain Bacteria; kingdom Bacillati; phylum Actinomycetota; class Actinomycetes; order Pseudonocardiales; family Pseudonocardiaceae; genus Pseudonocardia; species Pseudonocardia zijingensis. The sequence continues at coordinate 62,746 of NZ_JBHSKO010000029.1, forward strand.
TAGTCGTGCGACGTGACAGCTCCCGCGAACTGGCTCTCGTAGAGCGCGGCGTATGCACCGCCCCGCGCGACCAGCTCCTCGTGGGTGCCCTGCTCCACGATCCGGCCCGACTCCATCACGAGGATCAGGTCGGCGTCGCGGATCGTCGAGAGGCGGTGGGCGATCACGAAGCTGGTGCGGTCGGTGCGCAGCGCCGCCATCGCCTGCTGCACGAGCAGCTCGGTGCGGGTGTCCACCGAGCTCGTGGCCTCGTCGAGGATGAGCAGGGTGGGGTCGGCGAGGAACGCGCGCGCGATCGTGATCAGCTGCTTCTCCCCCGCGCTGACGTTCGACCCCTCGTCGTCGATCACGGTGTCGTAGCCGTCGGGGAGGCTGCGCACGAAACGGTCGACGTAGGTGGCGCGGGCCGCCGCCACGATCTCCTCCTCGGTGGCGGCCGGGTTGCCGTAGCCGATGTTGTCGCGGATCGTGCCGCCGAAGAGCCAGGTGTCCTGCAGCACCATTCCCGTGGTGGAGCGCAGGGTGGCGCGGTCCATGGCGGCGATGTCGACGCCGTCGAGGGTGATGCGGCCGGAGTCCAGCTCGTAGAAGCGCATGATCAGGTTGACGAGCGTGGTCTTGCCCGCCCCCGTGGGCCCGACGATCGCAACCGTCTGCCCCGGTTCGGCCACCAGCGAGAGGTGCTCGATGAGCGGCTGGTCGGGCTCGTAGCGGAACGAGACGTCCTCGAACTCCACGCGCCCGCTGCGGGTGCGCGGCACGGCGGGCTGCTCCGGGTCGGGCGTCTGCTCCTCGGCGTCGAGCAGCTCGAACACCCGCTCGGCCGACGCCACCCCGGACTGCAGCAGGTTGATCATCGACGCGATCTGGGTGAGCGGCTGGGTGAACTGGCGGGAGTACTGGATGAACGCCTGCACGTCGCCGAGGCTCATCGCGCCCGACGCGACGCGCAGCCCGCCGACCACGGCCACGAGCACGTAGTTCAGGTTCCCGATGAACATCATCGACGGCATGATGATCCCGGAGATGAACTGCGCCCGGTAGCTCGCGCCGTAGAGCCGCTCGTTGCGCGCCGCGAACTCGGCCTCCACCTCGCCGCGGCGGCCGAACACCCGCACCAGCTCGTGGCCGGTGAACGCCTCCTCGATGTGCGCGTTCAGCTCGCCGGTGTGGCGCCACTGCGCCACGAACTGCTTCTGCGAGCGCCGCGTGATGGCCCGCGTGAGCAGCAGGGACAGCGGGATCGACACGAGCGCCACCAGCGCGAGCAGCGGGGAGATCACCAGCATCATGAGCACGACGCCGACCACCGTGAGCAGCGACGTCAGCAGCTGCGAGAGCGTCTGCTGCAAGCTCTGGGAGACGTTGTCGATGTCGTTGGTGACGCGGCTGAGCAGCTCGCCGCGCGGCTGGCGGTCCAAGTAGCGCAGCGGCAGCCGGTTGATCTTGTCCTCGACGTCGCGGCGCAGCGCGAAGATCGTGCGCTGGACGACGCCGTTGAGCAGGTAGCCCTGCAGCCAGGCGAAGAGCGACGAGGCCACGTAGATCACCACGACGGCCGCGAGCACCTGCGCGAGGAGGCCGAAGTCGATGCCCTGACCGGGCACGACGCCCGCGCCCTCGATCACGTTCGCGTACGTGTCGTCGCCCTCGGCCCGGGCGCGCGCCGCGGCCTCCTCCACGGACGCCCCGGGCTCCAGCTGCCTGCCGATCACCCCGGCGAAGATCACGTCGGTGGCGCGGCCGAGCACGAACGGCCCGATCGAGGACAGCGCCACGCTGAGCACGCCCAGCACGACGACCGCGGTCACGCCGACGCGCTCGGGCGCGAGCCGACGCAGCAGCCGGCGCGCCGACGGCCCGAAGGCCATCGACTTCTCGGCGGGCATGCCCATGCCGGCCCATGGCGGGCCGCCGCGCCGGGCGGCGGTCATCTCGCGCGCGGCACGGTTGGTGTCCGCGGCGGGCTTCGGCCGGGTCATGCCACCTCCTCCGGGATGAACTGGGACGTGACGATCTCGGCGTAGGTCGGGCACGTGAGCTGCAGCTCGTGGTGGGTGCCGACCCCGACGACCGCCCCGTCGTCGAGCACGACGATCTGGTCGGCGTCGCGGATGCTCGCCACGCGCTGGCCGACGATCACGACCGTGGCGGTGGCGGTGACCGGCCGCAGCGCGGCGCGCAGCCGGGCGTCGGTGGCGAGGTCGAGCGCGGAGAACGAGTCGTCGAACAGGTAGATCTGGGGGCGGCGCACCAGTACCCGGGCGATCGCGAGGCGCTGGCGCTGGCCGCCGGACACGTTCGTGCCGCCCTGCGCGACCGGCGCGTCGAGGCCCTCGGGCATCGCGCGCACGAAGTCGGCGGCCTGGGCCACCTCGAGCGCGGCCCACAGCTCGTCGTCGCTCGCGTCCGGGTTGCCGTAGCGCAGGTTGCTCGCCACGGTGCCGGAGAACAGGTACGGCTTCTGCGGCACTATCCCGACCCGGCTCCACAGGTACTCCGGGTCGAGCTCGCGCACGTCGACGCCGTCGACCCGGACCTCCCCGCTCGTGGCGTCGAACAGCCGCGGCACGAGGCCGAGCAGCGTGGTCTTGCCCGCGCCGGTGCTGCCGACGATCGCGGTCGTGGTGCCCGGGGTGGTGGTGATCGTGACGTCGTGCAGCACCGGGGCGTCGGCACCCGGGTAGGTGAAGCCCGCTCCGCGCAGCTCGAGGGTGCCGGTGGGGGTGGTCGGCGTGACCGGCGCGGCGGGCGGAGCCACCGACGACTCGGTGTCGAGCACCTCGACGATCCGCTCCGCGCACACCGCGGCGCGCGGGATCATCATGGTCATGAAGGTGGCCATCATGACCGCCATCAGGATCTGGATCAGGTAGGCCAGGAACGCCGTGAGCGCCCCGATCTGCATCTGACCGGCCTCGATGCGTTCGGCGCCGAACCAGAGCACGGCCACGCTGGACAGGTTCAGCACCACCATGACGATCGGGAAGGCCATGGCCATCAGCCGTCCCACGCGGGTGGCGACGGCGGTGAGGTCGCCGTTGGCGGCGGCGAACCGGGCGCTCTCCTGCGGCTCCCGCACGAACGCCCGCACCACGCGGATGCCGGTGATCTGCTCGCGCAGGATCCGGTTGACCGCGTCGATGCGGGTCTGCATCTCCCGGAACCCCGGCACCATCCGCATGATCACGGAGCCGATCGCGACCAGCAGCACCGGCACGCACACGAGCATCAACCACGACAGGTGCGTGTCCTCCCGCAGCGCCATGACCACGCCGCCGAAGCACATGATCGGCGCGGTGACCAGCATCGTGCAGGACAGCAGCACGAGCATCTGCACCTGCTGCACGTCGTTGGTGCCGCGGGTGATCAGCGACGGCGCCCCGAATCGGTTGACCTCGCGCACGGAGAACTCGCCGACCCGGTGGAACAGGGCAGCGCGGACGTCGCGACCGAACCCCATCGCCGTGCGGGCGCCCAGGTACACCGCGGCCACCGAGCAGACGATCTGCACGAGCGTGACCACGAGCATCCACCCGCCGACGGTGAGGATGTGGCCCGTGTCGCCGACGGCGATGCCCCGGTCGATGATGTCGGCGTTGAGGCTGGGCAGGTACAGCGAGGCCATCGTGCCCGCGAACTGCAGCGCGACGACCGCGAGCAACGGCCGGGAGTAGTCGCGCAGGTGGGTGCGCAGCAGGCGCATCAACATGGGGCGTCCTCGGTGGTGGTCGTCGCGAGTCCGTCGAGCACGACCGCGACGATCTGCTCCGGGGCGAGCAGGCGTCCGTCGGAGATCTTCGGGTGGGTGCCGGCGAAGGTGAGCAACCGCAGCACGTGGGCCAGTTCGGGGGCCGGGACCCGCAGCAGGTGCTCGTCGGGGCCGACGATATCGGCGATCGCCGCGCGGAGCGCGTCGTTTACCGCCGCGGGCAGCTGCGACCGCTGCTCGACCTCCTCCGGTTCGGGGGGCCGGAACCAGCCGAGCACGTCGAGCAGGCCGAACACGTCCGACAGCCGCTCCTGCAGCACCGCCGTGGCCGCAACGAGCCGCGCGCGCAGCGGGAGCCCGCGATCGACGGCGGCGAGGGCGCGCAGCGTGGGCGCCGGGTCGAAGACCTCGGCGACCACGGCGTGCACCACCGACTCCTTGTCGGGGAAGACCCGGAAGATCGTGCCCTCGGCGATCCCGCAGGCTTCGGCGATCTGGCGGGTGGTCACCGCGGAGCCGTGGCGCATCACCAGCGGCCGCGCCGCCTCGATGATGGCGGCACGGCGCTGTGCGGGCGCCATCCGCCGGGCCCGGCGGTGCGGGGTGGTCACGGAGCCAGCTTAAATGAGCGCGCACTCACTATCGCGTGCGCCCGGGACGCCGGGTGGCCCCGCTGAGGGGGACGGGGCCACCCGGCGCGGTGGGCCGACCGCGCACCCCGAGTTTGCGCGCGCGCCCACGTAAGGGGGTCAGCCGCCGAGGATCCGGCTGGTCACGCGGTCCACGGTCTCGACGAGGCTGCCGACGAGCCCCTTCACGAGGCCGGGGCTCTCCACGGCCGGTTGCGGAGCGGGGGCCGGCGCGGCGGGCGGGGACGCCGGGGCGGGGGCCGTGGCCGGGGGACCGGCGGCCACACCGATCGGGGTCTCCGCTGGAGGAGCCGCGGGGTCCGGATCGCGGGCGTCGTCCCGGTCGCGGTCCTCCCGGGACCCATCACCCCGGTCGGCGTCGTCGTCGGTCGTGGGGTCGGCGTCGTCGCCGGTGTCGCGCGCGGGATCGGCGGCCGCGGGCCGTTCTCCCGGGGTGGGCGGCGCGACAGTCGGACCGGCGCCACCCGGACCCGCAGCAGCCGGACCCGCGGCACGGCCCGGTGCCGGCGGAGCCACGCCGCGGACGGCCGGGCCGGGCGGGGTCTGCGGCGTACCGGCCCCGTCCGCGTGCGGGGGCTCGGCGGGCGGCACCTCGACCGGCAGAGGGGGCTCGACGAGCGGCGCCACCGGTTCGGGTGCGGGCCGGCTCGGGATCATCGCGGCGTCCACCCGGGTCACGGGCGGGGGCGCGGCGAGCACCACCGCCGCGCCGAGCGCGGACCCCGCCACCAGCAGGGCGCCCGCGGTGATGCCGCTGCGCAGCCGCTCCTGCCGCTCCCGGACGGCGCGCACCGCCAGGTCCACCACGATGAAGGCGAGCAGGCTGAGCCCGAACGCGGGCAGCAGCCAGCCGAGGACCACGGTGACCAGCACGACCGGCACCCCGACCCGCGGGGTGAGCTCGCGCAGCGCGGGTTGCGGCACCGGCGGGAGCCCCCGCTCCTGGTAGGGGCTGCGCTTCCACCACATGCGGTACCCGACGAGGACCAGCACGATGGTGGCGATCACGAGCAGCGCCAGCACGATCTGGTTGGCGACCCCGAAGAGGGTGCCGGTGTGCGCCTGCTGGCCGACCTCCCGCAGCTGCGCGAGCACCGGGTAGTCGTCCCACCCGACCCGCTCCGTGACCTGCGCGGTGTACGGGTCCACCGCGATGCTGTCGCGGCGGATCGGCAGGCCGGGCGAGGTCTCCGCCACCGTGTACGGCCGGTCGGGCGCGGTGGGCGCCACCACGCGCAGCTCGCCGTCGAGCCCTTCCGCGCGCGCCACCTGCAGCACCCGGTCGACCCCGACGGGCCGCAGGCCACCCGCCACCGCGACCGGCTCCGCGGCGAGCTCGGGAGCCTGCACGGCGGGCAGGCCCCACCCGGCGAACCGGCTCATCGTGAGGCCGGTGACGCTGAGGACGAGCAGGCCCACGGTCGTCCAGATCCCGAGCGGCCCGTGGACGGCCCGCATCCGCGCCTGCTCCCCCTTGCCCCGTGGCAGTGGGGTCAGCAGCTCGCGGACGCTGCGCCTGCGGCGTCCCTGCTTGGCGATCCACAGCAGCAGCCCTCCGACGAGGAGCACGGGCAGCCAGCTAGCGGCCACCTCCGAGTACAGGCGCCCGATCGGCCCGAGGTGGAGGTCGGAGTGCAGCTCGCGCAGCCAGACGTTGGCCGGCATCCGGCCGTCGACCGTGGTGAGTTCCCCGCTGATGTGGTTCGTGTACGGGTCGACGAAGACCGTGCGCGCCTCGCCGGGCCGGGTCAGGGTCGGCACGGCCAGGTCCACGCGCGTGGTGCGGTCGGGTCCGGGCGGGGGCACCACCGCCCGCAGCTCGCCCTCGGGGTGGGCGGCCAGCGCCGCGGCCACCTGCTCGGTCACCGGCCGGGCGGCGTCGCCGACGGCGGGCACGAAGAGCTGGTTGGCGTAGAGGTCCTCGTGGATCTGCGGGCTGCACACGTAGACGAGGCCGGTGAGGCACAACAGCAGCACGAACGGCGCCACCAGGATCCCGGCCAGGAAGTGCACCCGGCGGGCGAGCGGGCGCAGCTGGGCGGCCAGCGGGGTGGCGGGGCGGGTGGTCATCGCGCGGACCCCGCGGAAACGGGCTGGACGCCGTCGGCCTGCACGACCGGCTCCGGCCCGGCGGCGGCGAGGAGCGCCACGGTCGCGGCGATCGCGCCGATCGCCGCCCACCGGCGCAGCCGCTCCCGCCCGGCCAGGTCACGCCCGCGGGTCTGCGCCCGGCGGCGCGTCCACCACCCGGCCGCGACCCCGGTGCCGACGACGAGCACGCCCAGCACCAGCAACGCGACGACCTGCCGGCCCGCGGTCGTGAGCGGGCCGACCACCAGCAGGAGGACACCCGCCACGGGCAGGAGCCGGGCGAGCCGCGGTGCGGCGACCCGCAGCGCGGAGTCGCCCTGGGTGCGGGCGAGCACCCACAGCAGCACCGGCCCGCCCGCGCCGATCCCGAGCGCGAGCAGCAGCACGATCTGCGTGCCGACGGCGAACAGGTCGTACCCCGCCGACCCGTGCGGCTCGGCCAGGCCCCACGTGGCGGCGGGTGCGGCGGCGGCGCCGAGCACCGCGCCCGCCCGCAGCCACCGCGCGCCGGCCGAGCCGGCCGGGCGGGCGAGCACCTGCAGCAGCGCGACCGTGACCGGCACCAACACGAGCAGCCGGGCCAGGAGCACGGCCCCGACCTCCGACCCGAACGCCGCCGACACCACGGCGGGGTCGAACGCCTCGGCGAGCGGGAGGCGGCCGGCGTACCCCCCGTAGGAGGCGATGGTGCCGAGCGTCGCCAGGACCAGGCCCCAGCAGGCGTAGACGAGGGTGCGACGCGCCGGGGCGTGCTCGGCTCCGGCGGGCCAGGCCACCCCGAGCGCGAAGGCGACCCCGAGCCCGAGCGCGAACGCCGCGGTCGCAGCCGCGCGGAACACGTCGTACACCGCGGCGACGACCGGGTCGCGGTCGACCGGGATCCGCGGCACCGCCGTCGGCGGGGCGGACGAGAAGACGTGGAACTCCGACGTACCGGTGATCGGCCGCAGCGTGCTGGACGGAACGGACCACGCCACCGAGTACGTGCCGGCGTAGCGGGTGGGCGGCATGCGGACGGCGATGGTGTTCGGGTCGTCCGCCACCGCGTACGGCCTGCCTTCGACGACCTGCGCACCACCCGGAACGGTCATGCGCACGGTCGAGAGCCCGGCGGGCACCGGCCGGTCGAAGGTGAGCCGGACCTCGTCCGGTGACGTGACGACCTCGCCCTCGGCGGGCGTGGTGGCCACCAGCACCGGGTCGGGCGCGGGAGCCGGGTTCGCGAGGAGCAGCGTGCCCCAGCAGGCGGCGATCACGGCGAGCAGCCCGAGCAGGGATCGGGTGGCCTTGGCTCGTGCGGTCATCGCCTGCCCGCTCCCGTCGGCAGTTCCTCGATCTTCGTGACGTCGAGCCGGTGGCGGGCCGCGCGCGTGCGCCGCCGCTCGGCCACGCGCTTGCGCCGCTCCTGCTGCTGGTAGCCGACGACGCTCCCGACGCCCGCCACGAGCACACCGGCGACGAGGAGCACCCACGGCAGCACCGAGGTCCACCGGGTGGCGGGTTCCGCCTGCGCCGCCGGGGCGGCCGCGGCAGCACTCGGCTGCGGCGCCGCCGGAGCGTCCGCGGGCGCCGGTCCGGTGGGCGCGGCGGCGGGGTCCGCGGCGATGGTGATCACCGGTGCTCCGGGCCAGCCCGGCCGCGCCGGTGCGGTCCACCGGTCGACGGAGCCGTCGGCGTAGCCCTGCGCGGCGGCGAGCACGAGGTCACCGCCCTCGGCGGGGAGCGGGCCCGCGGTCACGAGGAACTGCTCGAACTGCTTCGGGCCCACCTTGCCGCCCGTCCAGACGATCGACTCCACCGCGGTGTCGACCTCCTTGCCCTCGATGGTGACCGGCGGGTCCACCCGCCGCATGCTGACCGTCGCCTTCCACTTGCCGACGGCCGTCACCTCGGCCAGCGGGACCACGACGTCCTCCGGGAAGGTGAGTTCGAGCCGCGTGGTGACGAGGTCGGACTGCTCGTTGGACAGGCGGACGGCGAAGGTCTCGGTGCCGCCACCCGTCACCGCACCGGGCACGACGGTGACCCGGGCCGCTGCCTCGGGTGCCGAGAGCAGCGTGCCGAGCACGCAGACCAGCAGGGTCGTGAACGCCGTGGCCAGGACGTGCGGGATCGATCTCCGGTTGCAGGCCATGGGGGCTCCTCACGGGGAAGGGGAACCGCGGGTGCGGTCCGGGGCCGGGGAGCAGCCCCGGACCGCATGTGACGGGCCGGAATCAGCCGATCGGGTTGATCTGCGCGGGAGTCAGCTCCTCACGCCAGCCCGCGGGGACCTTCTGCGACCAGCCGTTGTAGACGAGCGGGATGGGCAGCACGCCCTGACCGCCCACACCGGCGTGCGCGACGATCTGGTCGTCGGTCGCGGTGCCGCTGTTCCCGTCCAGCACGATCTGGCCGGCCACCGCGGCATCGCTGATGTCACCGTCGTTGTTCGGGTCGACGTCGATGACCTGCGCCGCGTTGGAGAACTTGTTCGAGATGTAGGCGTAGTAGCCGCCACCCTTCTTGGCGCCGAAGTTGCCGCCGTGGCAACCGGCGTTGCAGGGCAGGTCCTTGACCACCTTGTTGGTCTTCGGGTCGATCACCGAGACCGTCTGCGACAGGGTGTTCGCGGCCAGCAGGGCCTTGCCGTCCGGGCTCACGGGGAGCTGGATGGTCAGGCCGCCCCACGGGCCGGTGGGACCGGTCAGCGGGTTGTAGTTCTTCCACAGGTCGATCGAGGAGCCGTGTGCCACGCCGCCGTCGGGGGTCGCGCACGCGTCCTCCGCCAGCGAGACGCACGAGATGCTCATGCCGAGGAAGTCGGACAGGTAGGCCTTCTTCGAGTCCGGCGTCATCGACGTGGCGATCGGGAAGGCCCCGACCGGGTCGTGCTTCACGGTGCCCGACTCCATGTCCACGATGACGGCCTCGTTGGTCATGGTGTTGGGCGCGACGACCGTCTTACCGTCGTGGCTGGTCCAGTGCGCGTGCGGGTGCGGCGTGATGCCGCTCTCCGGGTCGACGTGGATGCGACGGGTGATCTCGGTGCCGCCCGGGGCCAGCTCCACGATGTCCGTTCCGGCGTTGATGCCGACCACGAGCTGGTCGGTGTCCGGGCGGGTCATCACGTGCGCCGGGTTCGGGCCGACCTCGATCTGCCGGATCGTCTCACCGGTCTCGCGGTCGAAGACGTCGGTCTCGTTGTCGAACCACTCGTTCGCGTAGACGTACTTGTAGTCCTTGTCCGTCCACATGTTGTGCGGGTTGTTCATGTCGATCCCGGGAGCGGCGATCTTCCGGTCGATCGACCAGTCCTCGGCGTTGATCTTCGTGATGGAGCCGTGCTTCTCCTTGCCGGCGAAGTCCTCCATCTGCGTGGCGATCCAGACCTCACCGACACCGGGCACGTCCGGCTTCTTGTTCAGCGCGGGGAGCGTCCGGGGGTAGTCGAACTTCTGGTCGTAGTAGGCGTCCAGGTTCGGGATGAGGACCGGGTTTCCGGCACCGTCGTACTGCAGGATCGGCGCAGGCGGCTGGAACGGGTTCCAGGCCACGTCCTCGGTCTCGCTGAACCGCTGCCAGTTGTTCGGGTTCGTGACCGTGAAGAACGTGTTCACCAGCCGCTGGATGATGTCCGCGTTCGACGGGACCGCCGCGTCCTTGCCGTTCACGCGCAGCTTCTTGCCGAAGTCGAGACCCAGCGTGAGCGGGTCGTCCACCACGACGGCGCCGAGCATGTAGGGCGCCACCGAGTCGGTGAACGCGTACAGGCCGGGCTCGGTGAGCTGGATCGTCTTCTCACCGAAGAACGCGCCACCCGCGTCCATGTACGGGAACTCCTTGGCCCCATCGGGCGCGATCAGCCCGATCGGGTTGCGGATGCCCTCGGACCGGGCGGGGTCGACGTTGAAGGTCACCGACACCGGCGGGCCCACCACGGCGAACTCCGCGAGGCGGTCGAGCACGCCCTGCAGGTTCACCCCGACCGGGAGGTCGAGCAGGTTCACCGGGGCGTCGGCCGGCAGGCCGTCCAGCACGCCGTTGAGCTCGCCGATCAGCGACTCGGCCTCCAGCGCCAGGCCCGCCGCCTCCGGCTTGGCGGCACCGATGCCCTTCACCGCCGAGAGGGTCTGCTCCAGCCCGAGCGCGTCGAGGCCGAGCAGGCCGCCGCCGCCCGCGGGTGCGGGAGCAGGAGCGGGGGCGGGCGCGGGCGCCGCGGCGGGAGCAGGAGCAGCCGAGGTGGACGAGGTGGTCGGGGCGTCCTCGTCGTCCTCGTCCTCCTCGTCCTCTGCCGCCGAGGTGGACGGTGCCGAGGTGGGCGCCGCGGAGGTCGACGGAGCGGGGGCCGGCGCGCTGGAGGGCGCCGGGGCGGCGGCGGGTTCCTCGCCACCGCCGAGCAGGCCGCCGACGATCCCGCCGAGGCCTTCGGTCAGGCCGTCGGTGAGCCCTTCCGTCGCCCCGCCGGTGACCCCGTTGACGAGGCCGCCGAGGTCCTCCTCGAGCACCGGGCCGCCGATGCCGGGCACGGCGACGTCCGTGCCGAGCCGCGGCAGCACGGCGACCGCGAGCGAGCTGCTGCCGAACAGGTTCAGCCCGGAGTCGAACCACGCGCCGTTCTTGTCGGTCAGGTTGAACGTGATCGGCAGCGGACCGACGCCGATCGGCTGCTGGGCGGCCGCGGGGGTGGCCGTCACCGTAGTCGCGCCGACCGCCGCCATCAGCGTCACGGCAGCGAGTCGACGTCGTCTCTTACCAGGCCCCGGAGGGCCTTGGGGAGCGATTGCGGACATGTATTTCCTCTTCTTCCTCAGCTGTGTCACTCGGCCAGCGAAGATCGCCCCGAGACCCGGGAGAACACCCTGCGGGGAGTAATCAGCGCGTCACTCCGGGGTGGCGCGATGCGCAATGTTTGCACCCGAGGAGTAACCAATGGGTGCATATGCATTACTCTTCCGTTACAAGGCACTAGTCCTAACGGACTACACCGTGTGAGCCATCCGGTAACCGAACTTAACCGCCGACAGCCGTAACCGACCGACCTCCCGCTCGTTGACAACGAGGCCCGCCGCACGCTTTTTCCCAGAAAACGACAACGGGCCCCCGGTCCGGCGATTCTGCGCCGGACCGGGGGCCCTTTGACGAATTCGTCAGATCATGTTCTCAGGCGACGGCGTTCTCCCTCGTCCGCGCCCGGCGGGCGAGCACGCGCACGTCGAAGTCGACGGCCAGGAGCTCCGCCTCGTTCGGCGTGCCGCGCTCGAGCAGCCGGCGCGCCGCCATGTGCGACCCCGGGTCGTTGACCGACTCGACGGCGCACAGCCGCCCACCGCGCAGGCAGAACACCGAGAAGCGCCCCTCGCTGCCCCGCACGACCAGCTTGTCGACGTCACCGGCGACCCCGACGAGCTGCAGCCGCAGCGCACCCTGGTTGCTCCAGAACCACGGCAGCGCGTGGAACGGGCGCTGCTCGCCGAGGATGCGCGCCGCGGCGTAGCGGCCCTGGTCGGTGGCGTTCTGGATGGACTCGAGCCGCTGCCGCGTGCCGCCGGCGGGATCGCACACCACGGCGCAGTCCCCGATCGCGGTGATCCGGGGGTCCGAGGTGGCGAGCCACCGGTCCACGACCACCCCGCCGTCCGTGTCGAGGCCCGCGCGGCGGGCGAGGTCGTCCACCGCCGTGGCGCCGACCCCCAGCACGACGACGTCGGCGCGCAGCACCCGGCCCGACCCGGTGCGCACGCCCACCACGTGGCCTGCGCTGCCGACCAGCTCCGTGGCGTGCTCGCCGAAGAACAGCTGCACCCCCTCGGCGCGGTGGTACGCCGCGACCGCCTCCGACACCGGCGGCGACACCGCCCTCTTGAGCAACCGGTCCCCGAGCTCGAGCACCGCCACCTCGACGCCGCGCTTGCGCGCCGCGCTCGCCACCTCCATGCCGATGAACCCGCCGCCGAGCACCACCACCCGTCGCGCGCCCGCCAGCGACGCGCGCAACGCGATCGCGTCGTCGAGGCTGCGCAGCTCCGCCACCCCGCGCAGCGACCGGCCGGGCAGCTCCAACCGGCGGGGCACGGCGCCCGTGGCGAGCACCACGTGGTCGTAGTCGACAGGGCGCGAACCCACGACGTGCACCTGCCGCCCGGCCCGGTCGATGTCCACCGCGGTGCCGTGGCACAGCGTGATCCGCTGGTCGCGGAAGAAGTCCCCGGAACGCAGCGTGAGCTCGTCCGGATCGCCGGCGTCGGCGAGCATCTCCTTCGACAGCGGCGGCCGCTGGTAGGGCAGGTGCCGCTCGGCACCCACCACCGTCACCGGCCCGCTGTAGCCACCCGAACGCAACGACACCGCCGTCTCGACGCCCGCGTGCCCCGCACCGATCACCACGACCCCGCGCACTTGCGACCCCCGCACGTCAGATCTGCTCTGCCGGGACGCGGACGACGAGCCGGGCCCCTTCGTCGCTCGGCACGAGCTGGCAGCTCAGCCTGCTGTTCTCCGCGCGCGGCGCGGCGGTGAACTCCAGCATCTCGTCCTCGTCGCCGGAGGGCGGACCGAACTGCTCCGTGCTGTGGTCGAGGTAGACGTGGCAGGTCCCACAGGTCGCGGAGCCCCCGCACTCGCCCACGATGCCGCGCACCTGGTTCCGCAGCGCGGCCCGCATCAGGCTCGTCGCAACATCCACTTCGACGGTGTGCTCCGAACCGTCGTCGTACACGTAGGTGACTACTGGCACGCTCATCTCCTTCTCGTGACCGGCGGATCGACGTTCGGCGATCGAACGGGCGGATGACCCAGGCCGCCCGACCATGCCAAGAGCGCGTAACCAGGGCGTCGCACACCGTAAAGGCCCGGTAACGAACAACTCCGCGAATCCCGATGCGGCGGTGAGGCGTAATTCCTACCCGATTCGGGTAACAACGGGGATCAGTCGCGTGAGCCTTTTGTAACGACCGCCTCCCGCATCGGCGCAGCGGCTCGTGAGGGTGTCGTCACAGGGTGTTCACGGCAACCTGGCTTCTCACTCGTTGGAAGGACCCGCCGACGGCGCGGGGCGATGAGTCATGCTGGGCACGTGACGATCGGGGAGACGAGTGCGGCCCGGACCGGTCAGGTGCATCTGATCGCCGCCGCGGAGCTGGAAACCACCGTGCGTGCGATCTTCGCCGCGGCCGGGTGCGCCGAGGAGGAGGCCACGCTGATCGCCCGCGAGCTCGTGGGCGCGAACCTCGCGGGCCACGACAGCCACGGCGTGGTGCGCGTACCGCTCTACGTCGACTGGCTGGGCCGGGGCTACGTGCGCGCGGGGCAGTCGGCGCAAGTGGTCACCGACGGCGGCGCGTTCCTCGTGGTGGACGGCAACAAGGGGTTCGGGCAGACGATCGCCACCCAGACCGTGGCGCTGGGCGTGGAGCGGGCGCGCGCGAACGGCACCTGCATCGTCGCGATGCGCAACTCGGGCCACATCGGCCGGGTCGGCGCGTACGCGGAGACCGCGCTGGCCGCCGGACTCGTCTCGATCCACTTCGTCAACGTCGCCGGGTCACCCCTCGTGGCGCCGTTCGGGGCCACCGAGCGGCGGTTCTCCACCGCGCCGTTCGCGGTGGGCCTGCCGCTGCCGGACCGGCCGCTGGTGCTGGACTTCGCCACGTCGCTCGTGGCCGAGGGCAAGGTGCAGGTGGCCTCGTACGGCGGGCGGCCGCTGCCCCCCGATGCGCTGATCTCGCCGGACGGCGAGATGTCGACCGACCCGCGCGTGCTCTACGGCGACTACGGGCCCGCAGACCTGCGCACCCCCGGGGGCGGGGAGGGCGCCATCCGGGCGTTCGGCGACCACAAGGGGTCCGGGCTCGCGCTGATGTGCGAGCTGCTCGCAGGCGCCCTCACCGCGAACGGCTGCGCCGGCCCGCTGGAGGGCCCGCGCGAGGGCATCGCCAACGGCATGCTGTCGATCTACCTGTCGCCCGCCCACTTCGGCACGCAGGACGAGTTCGAGCGGATCGCCCGCGAGTACCTGGACTGGGTGCTCGCCGCCCGCCCGATCGACCCGGCCGAACCGGTGCTGGCCCCCGGCGACCCGGAGGCCGCCAACCGCGAGGCGCGGCTGGCGGGCGGCGTGCCGCTCCCGGTGAACACGTGGGCGGCCATCGTCCGCACGGCCGAGGCTTTGGGCGTCCCGACCGGGCCGTGATCAGGAGACCGCGGCGTTCATCTCCGTGACCAGCCGCTCGGCGGCCTCGGCCGGCGGGAGCCGGCCGAAGAGCACCGAGTCGTTGAGCCGCGTGACGATGCCGAGCGTCTCGGTGGAGCCGGTCGGGCCGATCACGAAGTGGCCGTCGACGAGCCCGGCCATCCGGTCGACGAAGGCGAACTCCACCTTCCGGCTCTCGTCGAGGCCGCTCTCCAGGTGTGCGCGGATCTGCGGGTTGGCCGGGATGCCCCGGTCGGCCTTGATGACGTCGGCGGCGCGCGGGTCGGACACCAGGAAGTCGATCATGCGGGCGGCCGCATCGGGGTGCTCGCTGCGCCTGCTGATCGTGTAGAGCTGGGAGGCCTGCAGCCACATCGCCGGCCCCTGCGCCGTGGTCTCCCCCGGCGCGCGCAGCATGATCAGGTCGGCGCCGGAGGCCTGCCGGTACGCCGAGAGCAGGTTCGACCACCCGAAGCGCATCGCCGCCCGGCCCTGGCCGATCAGCGTCTGCTCGGGGTCGGGCTGCCCGGCGAGCTCCGCGGTGATGCTCGCCGGGGGCGTCGCGCCGCTCTGCACGAGGCCGGTGGCTCAGGTTCCGCGCGGAGAAGTTCATCCGGTAGCCGAGCTCGGCGATCGCGGCCAGCACCCGCTCCCGCGTCGGGCCGCTCACGTACGGGAAGTCCTTGACCACGTTGGACAAGGTCTTGACCGACACCCCCGCCAGGCGGGCCACATCGCGCATCGTCGCGGCCACTGCCTCGCACCCCCGGTCGCCGGACCCGTCCGATCGTCCGAGCCTCCCACCCCGGGCGCCGCCGCCCGGTGATCAGCTCGCAGGCGCCTCGGCCCCGCAGCCGCACTCACCCAGGAGGCAGCGCGGGTGCGGTGGCGGGTAGCCGAAGGTGGGCTGGAACGGGATCGCGGCGACGGAGTTGCAGAGCGAGTCCGGGTCGTAGTCGCGCACCCACCCACCCATCTCCTGCACGTACTCCCACTTGTGGTGGCTGGGGTGGGAGTCCCACACCGGCGGGTGCTCCTGCGCCTCGGCGGCGGGCCGGCCCACCCCGACGGGCTCGCCTGCGGGTATGGCGTTGGGGTCCACGTTCGGACTGGGCATCCGTCACCTCGCGATCGTCGTGGCCAGTAGATCCGCTCCGCCGGCGGGCCGGCACCGCTGATCGGTTCGTACCCGCGCACGGAGGGTTGCGATCACCCTTTCGAGTGGCTACCGTCACGCGCACTGTCGATGCGTATCGACAACTTCCGACGGAGGGGGGCGCGCCGTGGTCACCAGCCGGGACGTCGCCCGCGTCGCGGGGGTCTCGCAGAGCACCGTCTCCTACGTGATGAGCGGCCGCCGGTCGATCTCCGCCGAGACCCGCAAGCGCGTGCTCGACGCGATCGAGCAGCTCACCTACCAGCCCAACGCCGGGGCCCGTGCGCTCGCGAGCCAGCGCACGCAGGTGATCGGCCTCGTCGTGCGGTTCCGGCCGGGCGCGGACACCACCGGCCTGCTCCCGTTCATCGAGACGATCGCCGGCTGCGCCCGCGCCGAGGACCACGACGTCCTGCTCGTCACGGCCGACGAGGGCTCGGCGGGCCTCACCCGCCTCGCAGGCCGCACGCTCTGCGACGCCATCGTGATGATGGACATCGAGGCCGACGACGCCCGGATCCCGGTGGCCGCGTCGCTGCGGGTGCCGGTGATCCTCATCGGCGTCCCGGACGACAGCGCCGGACTGCACTGCGTCGACGTGGACTTCGCCGAGGCCGGGCGCCTCGCCGTGGACGAACTGGCCTCCGCGGGGCACGACCGGATCGTGGTGATCGGCCACGCCCCCGACGTCGTGGAGCGCGACATCAACTTCGTGCGCCGGTTCCAGCGCGGCGCCGATGCCGCGGCCGACGAGCACGGCGTCGCCATCGAGCTCGTGAGCCCGGTGCCGCCGAACCGCGCGGGGGCCGAGGACGCGGTGCGGGAGGCCCTCGCCCGCGGCGGCGAGCGCACCGGCATCGTCGTTCCCAACTCGCCCGCGGTCCAGCCGGTGCTGCAGGCCCTGCTCGACCGCGGTGTCGTCCCGGGCCGCGACGTCTCCCTGGTCGGCCTGTGCACCGACGCGTCCGCGGAGGCGAGCACGCCCGCCGTCACGAACGTGTCGCTCGAGCCGCGGGACGTCTCGCGGCGCGCGATGGAGATCCTCTTCCGCCTGCTCGACCGGTCCGGGGAACGCCCCACCGAGCTCGTCGAGCTGATCCGCCCGCGGCTCACCCGCCGCGACACCACCCTGCCCGCCCCCTGACCACCCACGCGCGGCCCGCCGGCCGCCCCACGCCCGTCATCGATACGTATCGACGAGAGGACCGGACATGGCTCGACGAGGAGCACCGCTGCGGACCGCCCTTCCCGCGCTGGTCGCGGCCGCCGCACTCGGGCTCACCGCCTGTGGCGGCGGAGGCGGCGGAGGTGGCGGTGACGTCACCTCGCTCCGGGTGCTCGACTACTACAACAACGAACCCGACAGATCCGTCTACGCGCGCACGCTCGACGCGTGCGGGCAGCAGGCGGGCGTCACGATCGAACGCGAGGTCGTGCCCGGCGACTCGCTGATCCAGAAGGTGCTCCAGCAGGCGTCGTCGCGCACGCTGCCCGACGTCCTCATGCTCGACAACCCGGACCTGCAGCAGATCGCCCAGACCGGCGCGCTCGCCCCGCTCAGCGACTTCGGCCTCTCGGCCGACGGGTACCAGGAGGGCGTCCGCGCCGCCTCGACCTTCGAGGGTCAGGTCTACGGCCTGCAGCCGGTGACCAACTCGATCGGGCTGTTCTACAACGTCGACATGCTCGCCGAGGCCGGCATCACCCCGCCGAAGACCTGGGACGAGCTCGAGACCGCCGCCGCGGCGCTCACCGAGGGCCAGCGCTACGGCATCGCGTTCTCGGCCGTCGCCGACTACGAGGGCGCGTGGCAGTTCCTGCCGTTCATGTGGACCAACGGCGGCGACGAGACGAACATCGCGAGCCCGGAGACCGCCGAGGCCCTGCAGCTGTGGGTCGACCTCGTGAACTCCGGGGCGGCGTCGCGGTCGGTGCTGAACTGGAAGCAGGCCGACGTCAAGGACCAGTTCGCGGCGGGCAACGCGGCGATGATGGTCAACGGGCCGTGGCAGTTCCCGGCGCTCGACAAGGTCGAGGGCCTGAACTACGAGGTCGTGCCGATCCCGGTGCCGCAGGCGGGTGAGGCCGTCGTGGCCCCGCTCGGCGGCGAGACGTGGACGATCCCGCAGACCGGGGACCCCGCCCGCCAGGCCAAGGCCGCCGAGATCGTGGCCTGCCTCAACACCGACGACAACCAGATCGCGCTGGCCACCGAGCGCACCACGGTGCCGACGAAGACGGCCCTGCGCGACCGGTTCGTGGCCGACGTCCCGCGAATGGAGGCGTTCACCGACATCGTCCAGACCGCGCGGGCCCGCACCGGCAAGCTCGGCCCCGAGTGGCCGGCCGCTGCCACCCGCATCTACACCGCGGTGCAGACGGCGATCACCGGCGGCGCGCCCCCGCTGCAGGCCCTCCAGCAGGCCCAGAATGGCTGAGACGGCCACCGCACCCGACCGGATCGCCCCACCCGCCGCGGCGCCCGCTCCCCCGCGCGGGCCCGCGGGCGGGTGGTGGTCGCCGCGCGGGCGGGAACGGCTGCTGCAGCTGGCCTTCCTCGTGCCCGCGGTGGCCTACGTCCTGCTCTTCTTCGGCTACCCCGTGGTCCAGAACGTCCTCATGGGGTTCCAGGAGTACTCGACCCGCACCTTCTACACGGGCGAGGCGCCGTTCGTCGGGCTGGACAACTACGTCGCCGTGCTCTCGTCGAACGTGTTCGGCACCGCCCTGCTCAACACGGTGCTGTTCACGGTCGGCTCGATCGCGGGCCAGTTCGTGATCGGCCTGGGGATCGCGCTTTTCTTCCACCGGCGCTTCCCGCTCTCGGGCCTGCTGCGCTCGCTGCTGCTGCTGCCGTGGCTGATCCCGCTGATCGTGTCCGGGGCCGTGTGGCGCTGGATCCTCGACCAGGACCACGGGGCGCTCAACCGGTTCCTCGCCGGCATCGGCCTCGCCGACCACCCCGGCTGGCTCACGAGCACCTCGCTCGCGCTGATCGCGGTGATCGGCGTGAACATCTGGATCGGGATCCCGTTCAACACCACGATCCTCTACGGCGGGCTGCAGGACGTCCCGCCGGAGCTGTACGAGGCCGCGGCGCTCGACGGCGCCACCGGCTGGCGCGCGTTCCGGCACGTGACGTGGCCGCTGCTGCGCCCCGTGGTGACCGTGGTGCTGGTGCTCGGCGTGGTCTACACGATCAAGGTGCTGGACATCATCCTCGGGCTCACCGACGGCGGCCCCGCCAACGCGACCCAGACGATCGCCACCCAGGCCTACCACCTGTCGTTCCAGGAGTTCCGCTTCGGCGAGGGCGCCGCGATGGGCAACGTGCTCATCGTCATCTCGCTGGTGTTCGCACTCCTCTACCTGCGCGCCAACCGGCGCGCCGCGCTCCGATGAGGCCCGCCGTGACACAGACCCGCGGGTGGGGCAGCACCGCCGTCGGCGTGCTGCTGCTCGCCGTCATGCTGTTCCCGCTGTACTGGATGCTCAACGTGTCGCTGCAGCCCGCGGGCTCGGCCGTCGGCACGCCGTGGATCCCGCTCGAGCCGTCGCTGGACGGCTACGCCACCGCACTGCGCGACCAGGGCCGCAACCTGGTCACCAGCCTGGTGGTGGCGGCCGGGAGCGTGGTGTTCAGCCTGCTGGTGGCCACGCCCGCCGCGTACGCGCTGGCGCAGTTCAAGGTGCGCGGCGCGGGCGTGGTGCTGTTCGGGATCCTGATCAGCCAGATGATCCCGGGCATCGTCGTGGCCAACGCGCTCTACGACGCCTACAGCGACCTCGGCCTGCTCAACTCGATCCCCGGCCTGATCCTCGCCGACTCCACGCACGGCATCCCGTTCGCCATCCTGATCATGCGGGCGTACCTGCTCGCGATCCCGGGCGAGGTCATCGAGGCCGCCCGCGTGGACGGGGCGGGGCAGATCCGCGCGTTCGTCTCGATCGTCGTGCCGATGAGCCGCAACGCGCTGGTGACGGCGGCGCTGTTCACGTTCCTGTTCACGTGGAGCGACTTCCTGTTCGCGCTCACGCTCACCACCACCGAGACGGTGCGGCCGGTCACCCTCGGGATCTACCAGTACATCGGCACGTACGTGAACGACTGGAGCTCGGTGATGGCCACCGCCGTGCTCGCCTCCATCCCGGCAGTGGTGCTGCTGCTCGTGGCCCAGCGATTCGTCGCCGCAGGCGTCGCCAGCGGCGCGGTGAAGTAGAGAGGACGCAATTCTGTGACTCCCGTCCGCGTGACCGTCTGGGGCGAGAACCGCCACGAGAAGATCGAGGAACACGTTCGCAAGATCTACCCCGACGGCATGCACGAGACGATCGCCGACGGCATCCGGGAGAACCTGGGTGACGGTGCGGTCGTGCGCACCGTCACCCTCGACGACCCGGAGCACGGGCTCACCGAGGAGGCGCTGCAGGACACCGACGTGCTGGTCTGGTGGGGCCACGCCGCCCACGGCGAGGTCGCCGACGAGGTGGTGGAGCGGGTCCACCAGCACGTGCTGTCCGGCATGGGCCTCGTCGTGCTGCACTCCGGGCACTGGTCGAAGATCTTCATGAAGCTCATGGGCACCAGCTGCACGCTGCGCTGGCGCAGCGAGCACGACCGCGAGCTGATCTGGACCGTCGACCCCACCCACCCGATCGCCGATGGCGTGCCGCACCCCCTCGAGATCGAGGAGGACGAGATGTACGGGGAGTTCTTCGACATCCCCGCCCCCGACGAGCTGATCTTCATCAGTACGTTCTCCGGCGGGGAGGCGTTCCGCAGCGGCTGCACCTTCCACCGCGGCTACGGCAAGATCTTCTACTTCCGCCCCGGCGACCAGGACTACCCCACCTACCACCACAAGGACGTCCGGCGGGTGATCGCCAACGGCGTGAAGTGGGCGAGGACGGACCGGCCCGAGCGCACCGCACCCGTGCTCCTGCGCTACGAGACCGGCGAGTTCTTCAAGGGCGCCGGCTACACGGGGCCGCTCGGATGACCGTCCCGGACCCGTTGCGGGTGGTGCTGGTCGGCGCAGGCCTCATGGGGCGGGCCTGGCGCGACACGATCGAGGCCGCCCCGGACGTCGAGCTGGCCGGGATCGCCGACATCGACCCGGCCGCCGCCGCGGAGGCCGCGGCGGCGCTCGGCAGGCCGGTCCCCACCGGCACCGACGGCGTCGCCCTCGCCGCCGCCACCGGGGCACGCGCGATCGTGAACGTCACCGTGCCGGAGGCCCACCACCCCGTCACCACCGCGGCCCTGTTCGCCGGGCTCGACGTGCTCGGCGAGAAGCCGGTGGCCCCGACCGTGGCGCAGGCGCTCTCCCTCGCCGCGGCCAGCGAGGTCACCGGGCGGCTGTTCATGGTGAGCCAGTCGCGGCGGTGGAACCCGCAGCTGTTCGCGCTGCGGGCCATGGCGGAGGAGCTCGGCGCCGCGGGCTCGCTCACCACCGAGTTCTTCCGGGCCCCGCACTTCCCCGGGTTCCGGGAGGAGATGGCCCACCCGCTGCTGGTCGACATGGCCATCCACCCGTTCGACTCGGCCCGGTTCGTGCTCGGCGCCGAGCCGGTCGCCGCGTACTGCGAGTCGCACAACCCGCCCTGGAGCTGGTTCGCGGGCGACGCCGCCGCCACCGCGGTGTTCGAGATGACCGGCGGTGTCCGCTACACCTACGCGGGCAGCTGGTGCAGCCCGGGCAGGCAGACGTCCTGGAACGGGGAGTGGCGGCTGTCCGCCGAGAAGGGCTCCGCCCACTGGGACGGCGACCACGACCCGGTCCTCGAGGCCGAGTTCACCCCCGCGGCCCGCACGCCGTCGCCGTTCTCCGGCATCGAGGGCGCGCTCGTCGTGTTCACCGACGCCCTGCGCACCGGCGTGCCCCCGATGGGCGAGGTGCACGAGAACGTGCTGAGCCTCGCGATGGTGGAGGCCACCGTGCGCTCGGCCGACAGCGGCCGTCGGGTGCTGATCGACGACGTGCTCGCCGAGGCCCACGCCGAGGCGATCCGGAACGAGGCGAACCCCGACGTCCGGGACGCCCTCGCCGCATGGCCCTCGGTGCGGGGGGTGCTCACGGGCGGCTGACGGACCCTACGCTGGGGCGATGCGGCTGTTCGTCGCCGTCCGGCCGCCCGCCCACGTCGTCGACGTCCTCGCCGCACTGCCCCGTGAGCCCGTCGCGGGCGTCACGTGGTCGGTGCCCGAGCAGTGGGTGGTGAAGCTGCGCCCGCTCGGGCACGTGCCGGAACACCTCGTCGGGCCGCTCGCCACGGCGCTGTCCGACGAGCTGGCGGGCGTGCCGCCGGCGCGCTGCACCCTCGGCCCGGCCACCCGCAGGCTGGGCGGGCAGTGGCTCGGGGCACCGGTCTCCGGTCTGGACGACCTCGCCGCCGTCGTGTTCGACGCGACGGTCGGCCTGGTGCCGGTGACCCACCCGCAGCCGTTCCAGGCCGACGTCGTGCTGGCCCGGGGCCGCGTGCCCGCCGCGCTCGCCGGCCGGCCGGTCGTGGCGGAGTGGACCGCGCACCGGGTCGCCCTCGTGGCCGACCGGTCCGCCCCGCGCCGCCCGCTCCTGGAGGACCTCGCGTCCTTCGCGCTGGGGTAGCGGGCAGTTCTGTGAAACGGCCCCGCGAGCGGGTGGCCGCCGCTTACCGTCCCAGCCATGGACGGACGCGAATGGCTCGCCGACTACCGCCACCGCCTCGAGGACGTCCGGGCCCGCGCGGCCCGGGCCGAGCAGGAGCTGGCCGGCGTCTCCGGCACGGCCACGAGCCGCGACGGCGCGGTCACGGTCACGGTCGACCAGTCCGGTGCGCTGCAGCACCTGGAGCTCACCACGCACGCGGAGGCGCTGTCGCGCCAGGAGCTCGCCGCCACCGTGCTCGACACCTCCCGCCTCGCCCGGCAGGACGCGGCGCGGCGGGCCGAGGCCGCGCTCGTGCCGGTCTTCGGCGAGCGCAGCGCGGCCATGCAGGTGCTGCGCGCGCACCTCGCCGTGCCGGAGCGGTGATGGAGGGGTTCCGGTTCGAGGAGGACGACCTGTCGCGCCACGCCAGGGAGGTCGACGCGCTCACCGCCCGGCTGCGCACCGCCGGCGGGGCAGGCACCCCGCTCGACCTCGGCGCGTACGGGGTGATCGGCCGGGTGTTCGCGGTGGCGGTGGTGGACGCCGCAGGCGAAGCGTCCCGCTCGGTCGGCCGGCTCGCCGACGGCTCCCGGGCGCTCGGCGACGGTGTGCGGGCCGCCGTCCACGAGTACCTGGAGGCCGAGCGGCGCGCCGCCGCACCGCTGCGCGGGATCGACCCGTGACCGCGCAGCCGCTCGACTGGGAGGGCGCGGGCGTGGCGTCGAGCTGGGCCGACCTGGGCGCCGCCCTCTCCGCGGAGCACGTCGACCCGTTCCAGGTGGCCTTCACCGCCGCCGGGGCGGGCCTCGACACCCTCGGCTTCGTCGCCGACCCCCTCGACAGCCTGCTCACGGCCGGGCTGGGCTGGCTCGTCGAGCACGTGTGGTTCCTGCGCGAGCCGCTCGACGCCCTCGCCGGCGATCCCGCGCAGATCACCGCCGAGGCGCGCACCTGGCACCACGTCGGCGTCGAGCTCGGCGCGGTCGCCCAGCAGCACCGCGCGGCCGCGGAGGCCCTCGGCGCGTGGGAGGGCGTCGCGGCCGACGGCTACCGCGTGGCCGCCGACCTGTTCGGCGGCGCGCTCGAGCAGGCCGGGCGCGACGCCGCCCGGCTCGCGGAGTTGATCCTCGGCTCCGGTGCGCAGGTGGGCACCGTGCGGGCGCTGGTCCGCGACGGGATCGTCGGGTGGGTCGTCGAGGCCGTCGAGACGGCGGTGCTGGCCGGGGTCGCGGCGCTGGTCACCGCGGGCGGGGCGCTGGGTGTCGGCGCTGTCCGGCTGATCACGAGCGCCGTCTCCCTCGCCCACCAGCTCTCGCGGCTGGTGGGCAGGCTGCTCGACGCGATGATCCTCGCCGGCGGCACCGCCGCGCAGATCAGCGGTGCGATCCGGCAGAGCGCCGCCGTCGTCGGCGCGGCCCGGCCCGTCGTGCGCGACGCCGAACGGGCCGCCGAGCACATCGGGGCCGCCCGGTTCGTCGAGTACGGCAAGCAGCACGCCACCGCCGCGCAGGGGGAACGCGGGTGGGGGCAGGCCCCGTCGTGACCACCGGTGCCCGGTGGCGGCAGGATGGCGCCATGGCACAGGTGACGGCGCGGACCGAGCGCACGATCGACGCCCCCGCCGAGCGGGTGCGCGCGGCGCTCGCCGACTACGAGAAGGTGCGGCCGGCGATCCTCA
Organism: Pseudonocardia zijingensis; assembly: GCF_042657305.1. Classification (NCBI taxonomy): domain Bacteria; kingdom Bacillati; phylum Actinomycetota; class Actinomycetes; order Pseudonocardiales; family Pseudonocardiaceae; genus Pseudonocardia; species Pseudonocardia zijingensis. Next base: position 86,832 of record NZ_JBHSKO010000029.1, read on the forward strand.
CCGAGCACTACCGCGACTACCGCGTGGAGGCCGGCGGCCAGGGCGAGGGCACCCGCGTGCACTGGCTGCTGCAGGCCACCAGCAAGCGGGTGCGCGACCAGCTGGTGGAGGTCAGCACCCCCGGCACCGACCGGATCGTCGAGCGCGACACCAACTCGAGCATGGTCACCACCTGGACCGTCACGCCCGCCGGGGACGACCGCAGCGTCGTCGCCGTCGAGAGCAGCTGGAACGGCGCCGGCGGGATCGGCGGCTTCTTCGAGCGCACGTTCGCCCCCAAGGGCCTGCAGCGGATCCACGACGGCGTGCTCGCGAATCTCGCGACCACGCTGCGCGGCTGAGGGGGTCACCATCACCGCAGGGGTTGAGAACGGCATCGTCGCCGTCGCGGGCGAGGCGCTGGTCGACATGGTTCCGGCGCCCGTCGGGGAGTACTTCGAGGCCGCGCCTGGCGGCAGCCCCGCCAATGTGGCGGTGGCGCTCGCGAGGCTGGGCGTGCCCGCGCGGCTGCTCGCCCGGATCGCCGACGACATGCTCGGCCGCCGTGTCCGCGACCACCTCACAGGCAACGGCGTGCAGCTCGACCACGCCGTCCGCGCCACCGAGCAGACCACGCTCGCGATGGTGTCCGTCGGCCCCGACGGCGGCGCGAGCTACGACTTCCGCGTGGCCGGCACCGCCGACTGGCAGTGGAGCGCCGACGAGCTCGACGGCGCGCTCGACGGGCCCGTCGTCGCCCTGCACTCCGGGTCGCTCGCGCTCACCATGCCGCCCGGCGCCGCCGCACTGCGCGAGCTGATCACCAAGGCCGCGGACACCGCCACGATCAGCTACGACCCCAACTGCCGCCCCCTGCTGATGGGCGAGCCCGCCGACGTGCTGGCCGGCGTGCACGAGCTGCTGGCCGTCGCCGACGTCGTGAAGGTCAGCAACGAGGACCTCGAGTGGCTCCTTCCCGGCACCCGCCCCGAGCAGGTGGTGGAGGACTGGTTGGCGCGCGGCCCGGCCGTCGTCGCGATCACGCTCGGCGGCGACGGCGTGCTGGCCGGCACCGCGTCGGGCGTGCGCGCCCGCCGCCCCGGCGTCCCCATCACGGTGATCGACACCGTGGGCGCGGGCGACACGTTCTCCGCCGCCCTGCTCGCCGGGCTGCACCGGCGCGGGCTGCTGGGCGCGGCCAACCGCCCCGCCCTGCGCGCCGTCGACGCCGACACCCTCGACACCCTGCTCGACGAAGCCGCCCTGGCGGCCGCGATCACCTGCAGCCGGCGGGGCGCCGACCCGCCCACCGCCGACGACCTGGCCGCGTTCCGCTGAACCATGATCACCGGCCGGGCGTGTTTCCCGACACCTCGCGTCGGGGAACGCACCGATACGACGATCAAGCACCACGCGCGAGCGCTAGCTGCCCTCCCACCAACGGTGCGGGTTCAGCCGAACCCGGGTGTGCGTGAGCACGGGCGCGTCGGGTCGTCCATGCCGTCGGTGTGGGCGCCCACCACGTCGCCGCCGACGTTGCCGTGCATCAGGTTGCCGCAGATCGCGCCGTGCGGCCCGGGGTCCTGCACCTTGATGCCACCGCGGGCGTTGTCGGTGATCACGTTGTGGTGGACGGCGTTGCCCACCGCGTCGCCGGGGCGGTCGCCACCGATCCGGATGCCGGCCGCGGCGTTGTGGTGGATGTGGTTGTAGCGGAACGTGTTGGACGGGCCGCGCGCGTCCATCGCGCCCGAGCTGCCGTTGCGGGGTTGCTGGCCGGTGCAGCTGTTGTGCGCGACGTCGTTGTCGCGGGCGGCCTCCTTGATGTCGACGCACTCGCCGCCGCGCGTGTCGATGGTGTTGCCGTGTACGAGGTTGCCGTTGCTGAGGTCGGGGTCCGGGGTGGGGTTGCGGTCGAGCTGCTCGGGCGCCGTACCGATGTAGATGCCCTCGCCGTTCTGGCCCGACCCGGTGTTCGGCACGGCGAAGTCGTGCACGCCGCACGGGCCGATCGTGTTGCCCGCGACCACGTTGTCCGAGGCGAAGTACTTGAGGCGGATGCACTCGTCGCCCAGGTTCGTCACCCGCAGGTCGAGGATCCGCGCGCCGGTCACGCCGTCGTGCGGCACCGTGCCCTGCACCCAGATCCCCTTCCCGCGGAAGCACGCCTCCACGAGCTCCGCGCAGACGCGGCCGTCGATGGTGAAGCCGCGCAGCGTCGTGTCGTCGTGTCGGACGTCCACCACCCGCTGGCTGCCGGCCGCGCCCCTCAGCACCGCGTCCCGCGGGCCCTCGATCGTCACGCCGGGCCGCACCGTCACCACGGCCTCGTCGTAGGTCCCGGGGCGCAGGAGCACGGTCTCGCCGGGCCCGGCGACGGCGAGCGCCCGGGTGATCGTCCGGAACGGCCGCTGCTCCGCGCCCGTGCCGGATCCGTCATCGCCGCCAGCGGGGTCCACGACGTGGCGGGCCGGGGTCGGCGCGGCCAGCCCGCAGCAGACCGCGACGGCCACCGCGAGCACGCCGATGGGGATCACGGCAGGCGGCGCGGAGCGCGGTCGGGGTAGTCGTCGGGCTGGCCGGTGGCCGGGTCCCCGGGGGCGAGCGACAGCTCGGCGGGCTCGCTCTCCGGCAACGCCCACTGCTTCGCCCAGTCCATGTGCATCGCGGCCGGCCCGCCCGCGGGCGGGAAGTAGTCCAGCTGCATCGTCATGTTCATCGGCCGCGGCGGGAACTTCTCGGTGTCGGTGTTCGAGTACCACTCCTCGCCGTTCACGTACGCGGTGATCGCGGTCGGGGTCCACTCGAGGGCGAAGGCCGACCACTGCGTGGCGTCGTGCCGCACGGACCCGTGGTCCTGGTCGTTCTCCGGGCCGTAGTGGAGGAAGAAGTCCGTCTCCTGCCGGTCGTCGGAGGTGATCTCCATCCAGTCGATCTCGCCGCCCACCGGGAAGTCCTCGGCCACCGGCCAGAGCAGCAGCAGGGCGTTGAAGCCGCCGTGGGCCGCCTCGGAACGCACACACGCCTCCCACCGCCCGTAGCGCTGTCCGGGGTGCCAGCTCATCGCGCCGGTGGTGCCGTCCTCGGTGGCCGAGATCGTGACGACGCCGTCGGCCACCGTGATCGCCTCCGGGGTGCGGATCCCCTCCTTGCTGTGGCCGGGCTCGGGACCGTACGGGTGCCAGTCGCCGGGCAGGCCGTCGGAGAAGTCGGAGCGGCGGGTCGGTTCACCCCAGCCGAAGCGCTCGGCGGCCGTGGTGGCGCACTCGGACGGGTCCGCGGGCGCGGGCGGGGCCTGGCCTGCGGCGAGCACGGCCAGCGCGCTCATCACCGCCGGCAGGAAATCGGACATCTGCACCACTGACACCTCCTGCCCCATTGGAACCGGCGGGAGGGTGTGGCGCGAGATCAGCCACGCGGACGGGTGAGACGCTCCGGCGACCAGGTGTTGCGGATCCGCTCGGTGGGCACCTCGCACTCGGCCGCGCGCTCGCAGCCGTTGCGCAGCCAGTCGAGCTGGCCGGGGGCGTGCGCGTCGGTGTCGATCGTGAACTCGCACCCCGCCTCGACGGCCTGGCGCAGCAGCCGCCGCGGCGGGTCGAGCCGCTCGGGTCGGGAGTTCACCTCGACGGCCACGCCGCGCTCGGCGCACGCCGCGAACACCGCGTCGGCGTCGAACTGCGACTCCGGGCGCTTGCGGTTGCCCGTGACCATGCGGCCGGTGCAGTGGCCCAGCACGTCGACGTGCGGGTTGTCGATGGCCGTGAGCATCCGCTCCGTCATCTCCGCGCGCGGCATCCGCAGCTTCGAGTGCACCGACGCGACCACGACGTCGAGCTGGGCGAGCAGCTCTTCGTCCTGGTCGAGCGAGCCGTCCTCGTTGATGTCGACCTCGATGCCGGTGAGCACCCGGAACCCCGTGAGCTCGGCGTTGAGCTCCGCGATGTCCGCCAGCTGCGCGCGCAGCCGCTCGGCCGACAACCCGTTCGCGACGGTGAGCCGCGGCGAGTGGTCGGTGATCACGAGGTACTCGTGGCCGAGCGCCTGCGCGGTCTCGACCATCTCCCGCAGCGGCGAGCCGCCGTCGGAGGCGTCGGTGTGGCTGTGGCAGTCGCCGCGGATCGCCTCGCGCAGCGCCTCGGCGGCCCGATCGAGCGGGGTCGGCTCGATCTCCTCGAGCTTCTGCAGGTACGCGGGCGGTTCGCCGCGCACCGACTCCGCCACGCACTTCGCCGTGACCTCGCCGATCCCCTTGAGCCGCACCAGTTCCCCGGTGCGCACGAGCCGCGCGATCTCCTCCGGGTCCCGCTTGCGCAGCACGGCCGCCGCGGTGCGGAACGCCCGCACCCGGTAGGTCGACTCGTGCGCGCGCTCCAGCAGGAAGGCGATGCGCCGCAGGTCGGCCACGGCGTCCCGGGGGTCGGTCACGCCCGCGATCGTCGCACGGTCAGCGGAGCCAGCGGCGGTTGCGGGGCTGCCAGGCGTCGGCCCACAGCCGCGGGAGCTCCTCCTCGATGCGCTGGGCCCGTGCCTCGTCCCGCCCGTACAGCACGCCGAACGCGAACCCGTTCTCCCCGCTCTCGTGCGACAGCGCGGCGAGCTCGCGCAGTGCGTCGCGGGCCACCACGGTGTCCTGGTGCTCGCCGAGGGCCTGCTGGAACCCCTTCATGCACTTGGCGAACCGCTTGGCGTCCCTCCCGACGGCCGGGCGCGCCACCTCCGTGGCGTACCGCAAGCGCTTGCCCGCCTTGCGGGCGGCGTGCACGGCCGGGTCGCGCTCCTCGGCGGGCTTCTCCGGGTCGACCGCCACGCTGACGGCCCGGTCGAGCCGCCGCGCGGCGCGGGCGACGTGGCGCGGCAGTTCCTTGCGTGCCTTGCGGCGGGCCCGCTTCGCGAGCGGTGGCCTGCGCACGAGGTCGTCCAGGTCGCGGCGCAGCCGGGCGTACGCCTCGCCGTCGAGGGTGCTGAGCACGGCGGCCGCGGTCTCCTGCTCCACCCGCCCGTAGTGCCGCGTGACCCGCGCCTGCACGGGTCCGAGCAGGAGTTCGGGGTCGAGCTCGGCGAGGCCGTCGCGGATGCGGGCGTGCAGTACCTCGGCGTCGCGGGCCGGGGCGAGGGCTCGGCCGAACTCGCGCAGGGCGTGGACGATCGGCTCGGTGCGATCGCGGTCGAGCAACCCGCGGTAGGCCTGCAGCGCACTGCGCACCCGCCGCGACGCCACGCGCAGCTGGTGCACGGAGTCGTGCTCGCCGCGCCGCGCCCGCAGGTCCTCGGCCGCGAGCCGGTCGATGTGCTGGGCCAGGTACGCGACCAGCGCCTCACCGGCCGAACCCGGCTTCGCCCGCTTCCCGCCCGGGCGACGGCCCGGCTCCGGGTCGGCGGGCCGCAGGAGCCGGTCGAGCTCGGCCTCCGCGGTGGTCGACGCGGGCTGCAGCCCGACCCCGGCGAGCCGGCGCGCGGCGGCGTCCGCCAGTTCGTCGGCGGCTCCCCCGCCCACCTGCACCTCGGTCCACGCCGACCCCTCGGTGGAGGAGCCCAGCGTGGCGACCGTGACGTGGTCGTGGACGATCGTGCCGATCTGACGGTCGTCGTCGCCCAGCAGCTTCACGCCGGTCCGAATGCGGCGCAGCTGCCCCACCGGGTGCAGCTCACCCTCCCGGACGACGCCCCGCACCAGCTCGGCCAGCTCACCCGGCACCTCGGGCACCGGCGGCGCGTCCGGCGCGAGGGGGACGCGCAGGTCCTCGGCGTGCGCGGCGTCGGGCAGGTCGAGCCGCCAGTGGTGCTGCTCCCCCTCCGCCCGGTGCACGGCCAGCGTGATGCCGGCCGCGGCGAGCCTGCGGTCCGCGGTGTCGAACCGCTCGACCTCGATCACCTGGCGCGGCAGGGGTTCCTGCCGCCGCACGCCGGGGAGGGCGTCGTATCGGGGGGTTCCGGCCTCGGCGGATCCGCGGAACGTGCGGCTCTCTGTGCGGGTCGTCGTGTCCGTCATCCGAGAAGGGTCCCCCAATCGCGCTACGCAATCACTCCTGCGGAAGGCGGGACTTCTGCACCTTCCCCATGTCGTTGCGCGGCAGCGCCTCGGTGAACCGCACCTCGCGCGGCCGCTTGTGCGGGGCGAGCAGCGCGGCGACGTGGTCGATCAGCTCCCGTTCGCCCGGCGCGGCACCCGCGGGCACGACGTGCGCCACGATCCGTTCCCCGAGGTCGGGATCCGGCACCCCGACGACCGCGGCCTCGGCCACCCCGGGGTGTTCGAGCAGCGCGTTCTCGATCTCGCCCGCGCCGATCTTGTAGCCACCGGACTTGATCAGGTCGGTGGCGCTGCGGCCGACGATCGCGAGCGCGCCGCTCTCGGTCCAGCGGCCGATGTCGCCGGTGGCGAACCAGCCGTCCTCGGTGTGCGCGGCGGCCGTGGCGTCGGGGCGGTTGAGGTAGCCGGTGAACAGGCTGGGACCGCGTACCTCGACCGCGCCGAGCCCGTCGTCGCTGCCCCCGGGCAGGGGCGCGAGGCGCATCTCGGTGCCGCGCAACGGCCGCCCGACCGTGCCGACCTCGGGCTCGTCGGCAGCACGCGCCGCCGTGAGGATCAGCGTCTCGGTGAGCCCGTACCGCTCGCGGACGGACAGGCCGGTGGCGCGGTGCAGCCGGGCGTGGTCGACGGCCGTGAGCGCGGCCGAACCAGACACGAGCAGCCGCGCGCGCCCGATCTCCTTCGCCGACTCCGGGTCGGACTCGAGCTGGTCGGCGAGGCGGTGGTACTGCGTGGGCACCCCGAACACCATCGACGCCCCGGCCGCCGCCAGCACGGGCGCGTCGAGCCTGCCGATGTGGTGCAGGCTCCCGCCCCGGCGCAGCGGGCCGAGCACGCCGAGCACCAGCCCGTGCACGTGGAACAGCGGCAGGGCGTGGGCGAGCAGGTCGTCGGCCGTCCAGTCCCAGGCCTCGGCCAGCGCGTCGAGGTCGTACGCCACGGCGCTGCGCGCGATCACCGCACCCTTCGGCGGGCCGGTGGTGCCGGAGGTGTAGATCACCAGCGCCGGGGAGTCCGCCGGGGGCTCGTGCGCGGGCACCGGGCCGTTCGCGCCGAGGTCGACGTCGAGCCGCGGCAGCGCGCCGAGCGGGCCGGGCAGCTGCACGCCGGGCGCGGCGAGCACGAGCTCGGGTGCGCAGTCACCCACCACGTGCCCCAGCTCGCGCTCCCCCAGCTTCGGGTTCACCGGCACCGCCGCGACGCCCGCGAGCAGCGCCGCCGTGACGCCGACCGCCGTGTGGATCGTCGGGGTGGCGTGCACGGCCACCCGCCCGCGGCCCGCGAGTGATCCGGCGAGGGCACCCGCGGCGCCGGCGAGCTGCCGGTAGGTCAGCGCGTCGTCGCCGAACCGCAGTGCGGGCCGGTCGTCCGGGTCGAGGAGGGCGGGGAACAGCGGATTCACGAAACCACCTTGCCGGGGTTGAGGATCCCGTTCGGATCCAGTGCCTGCTTCACCGCGCGCTGCAGCGCGAGGACCTCGGGGCCGAGCTCGGCGCGCATGCCCGGCAGCTTCAGCAGCCCCACGCCGTGCTCCCCGGTGACGGTGCCACCGAGGGCGAGCGCGGAGTCGACGATGTCGGCGAACGCGGCCTGCGCGCGGGCCTTCGCGGCCTCGTCGCCGTGCGGGGTGATCAGGAGCGGGTGCAGGTTGCCGTCGCCTGCGTGGGCGATGTTGGCGATCAGCACGTCGTGGCGCGCGGCGATCTCCTCGACGCGGGCGAGCATCTCGGCGAGGCGCCCGCGCGGGAGGCAGACGTCCTCGGTGAGCATGGCGTCGCCGCGCTGCTCCAGGGCGGGGTAGGCGAGCCGCCGGGCGTCGAAGAGCGCCTCCGCCTCGGTGGCGTCGGTGGAGAAGACCGCCTCCCGGGCACCCGCCGCCTCGAACTCGGCGTGGATGGCCGTGGCCTCCTGCTCGGCCGCGGGCTCGGGCAGGTCGGTCTGCGCGAGCAGCAGCACGGCGGCGTCCTCGGGCAGACCCGCGTGCTTCCAGGCGTTCACGGCGTGCAGGCACACCCGGTCGATCAGCTCGAACGCCGAGGGCTGCAGCCCGCGGGCCGTCACCCGGGACACCGCGTCGCCCGCCGCGGCGAGCGTGTCGAAGAAGCCGACCACCGTGCGCGGGCTGCCGGTGCGCAGTGGCCGCAACCGCACCGTGACCTCGGTGATCACGCCGAGCGTGCCCTCGGAGCCGACCATGAGGCCCGCGAGGTCGTAACCCGCCACGCCCTTCGCGGTGCGCCGCCCCACGCGCACCACCTCACCGGCGGCGGTGACGACCTCGAGGGCCAGCACGTAGTCGCGGGTGACACCGTACTTCACGCAGCACAGGCCGCCCGCGTTGGTGGCGACGTTGCCGCCGATCGTCGACCAGGGCGAGCTCGCCGGGTCCGGCGGGTACCACAGCCCGCGTTCCGCGGCGGCCGCGCGCAGATCGTCGTTGACGACGCCGGGCTGCACGACGGCGAGCCGCTCGGCCTCGTCGATCTCGACGATCTCGCGCATCCGCTCGGTGGACAGCACCACGCAGCCGTCCACCGCGTTCGCCCCGCCGGACAGGCCGGTGCCCGCGCCACGCGGTACCAGCGGTCGCCCGTGCCGGGCGCAGGCGCGCACGACCGCCGCGACCTCGGCCGTGGTCCGCGGCCGCACCACCGCGCTCGCCCGCCCGTACGCCGCCCATTCCGCCTCGTCGTGGAGGAAGGGCGCCACGACGTCCGGGTCGACGAGGACGCGGTCGGCCGGGAGCGCGGCGAGTAGATCGACCACCAGTGGATCGGCGAGTGGATCGGCGAGTGGATCAGCGGGGGCGGGCACAGCTCAGCACGCTAACCCGCCGCACGGTCGCGCCGCACGCGTTCGGCGAGCTCCTTTCCCAGCATGTGGCCCGAACGCCAGGCCGTCTCCACCCGCGGGCTGCCCCAGCCGTCACCGGCCAGCCCGATGCCGTCGGGCGTCAGGTGGAACAGCTCGTCGCGGGTGCCCTCCGGGGAGGCGTGCGGCCAGTGGTGCGCGAGCGTCCACTCCGGCGCCGCGCGCACACCGAGCAGCTCGCGCAGCGCGTCGAGCACCGGGGCGACCGCGCCTTCCGGGTCGGCCGCGTGGGCCCGGGCGACGTCGGCGGTGGTGTGGGCCACCAGGACGGGCGCGCGGTCACCGCGGCGGTCGCCGTCGTCGGCGATCGTGGTGAGCACCGGGTGGCCGTTGACGAACGCGGCCGGCAGCTCGGGCCACTGCCGCTGGGCCCAGCCCGCGGCCACGGCGATCGCGGGCTGCCACCCGCGCCCGGCCAGCCGGGTGGCCACCGGGTGACCCGGCTCCAGCAGCCGCAGCGCCTGCGGGTCGGGCATCGCGAGCACGACCGCGTCCGCCCGCTCACCGTCGACCACCGGGCCCGGGCCCACCCGCCGCACCTCCCGGCCCCGCTCCACGGGGAGCCCCGCCGCCAGGTCGGCGACGAGCGCGGCCAGCCCGCCGGGCGCCGCCCAGCGCTGGGGCCCGGGCGCCCGATCCGGCCCGCCGTCGCCCAGCACCGCGAGCTCGGACGTCCACGGCCGGGCCAGCCCTGCCGCCTCCCAGCGCCGCACGACCTGCGCGAAGCCCGGGTCGCGCACCGTGAAGTAGGCGGCCCCGAGGTCGACCGGCCTGCCGGCCACCACCCGGCCACCCATCCGTCCGCCGACCGCACCGGCCCGGTCCACCAGCCGCACGGGCACGCCCGCCGCGGCGAGCTCGACCGCGCAGGCCACCCCGGCGATGCCCGCACCCACCACCACGACGCCCACGCCCGGCAACGTACGCCGGGCCTAGTAAGTGCCTGAGTGGTTGAAAACGAGGACATCCCCCTAGTAAGTGCCTGAGTGGTTGAAAACGAGGACATCCCCCTGTTGTGGTGCTCGGGCTTGGTGTCCCAACCACGACAGGAGGATGTCGGTGTCCAACCCTAGACGGCTCTCCCGCGGTGATAACCG